>JBJOER010000001.1:0-15838 GCA_046049215.1 Bacteroidota bacterium
GATACTGGAGCACGACTCGGGTGAGATGACAGAATACCAGGTATTCTCCAGCATCAGTACCCGGTCGCCGATACCGATACCCAATGCGCCTCCGGATGCGCCTTCACCGATGATGATACAGATGACCGGAACCTTCAAAACCGACATTTCATACAGGTTTCGGGCAATGGCTTCGCCTTGTCCGCGCTCTTCCGCCTCGAGGCCGGGATAAGCGCCCGGCGTGTCGATGAAAGTTACAATAGGCCGGTTGAATTTCTCGGCCAGCTTGAATAACCGAAGGGCTTTGCGGTATCCTTCCGGGTTAGGCATACCGAAATTGCGGTACTGCCTCATCTTGGTGGTATTCCCTTTCTGCTGACCGACGAACATCACCGACTGCCCGTCAATTCGACCAAATCCACCGATCATGGCCTTATCGTCCTTCACCTGGCGGTCGCCGAACAGTTCGACGAAATCACCACCGGTGATGGCCTGAATGTAGTCGAGGGAATAGGGCCTTTCGGGATGACGTGACAATTGAACACGCTGCCAGGGGCTGAGGTGGCTGTACAGGTCTTTCCGGGTCTTTTCGATCTTGGCTTCCAGGTCCTTGATAACCGCTTCGACATTCACTTTACCCTTCTCGGCGATCTGCTTCGCCTTTTGCAATTGATCCTGCAATTCTTCCAGGGGTTTTTCAAAGTCCAACAAAGTCGTACTCATAGGTGAATCTTATATGGGCAAAGATATCGTAAATAAAAAGTAGTTTCGCCCGGTCGCCCTTCCACCCGACTCATGGTCCTCTTTCCGAATTGTAAAATCAACCTGGGCTTGCACGTTACAGCCCGTCGACCGGACGGATTCCATGAACTGGAAACGGTTTTCTACCCTGTGCCCTGGTGCGATGCCCTGGAATTGATCGCCAGTGAAGAACCGGGTGTTCGCCTGTTTTCCAGTGGAATCCCCGTTCAGGGCGACCCGGCTAACAATCTGGTCGCCAGGGCTTACCACCTGTTGTCTCAAGACAGGGTACTGCCCGGGGCGGAATTCCACCTTCACAAGGTCATTCCGATGGGAGCCGGATTGGGTGGAGGGTCATCCGACGCAGCCTTTGCTTTAAAGCTGATGAACGAGGTTTACGGTTTAGGGCTAAAAACGGACGAGCTGAAAAGGCACGCCGCAGCCCTGGGAAGCGACTGTGCTTTCTTCATCGACTCAGCACCTGCCTACGCTACGGGCAGGGGTGAACAACTCTCCTCCATTGATTGCAGTCTGAAAGGTTGGTATATCCTGGCTGTCGTGCCTGAAATTCATGTGGGAACGGCCGAAGCCTACAGTTGGATCAGCCCTGCAAAACCTGAATTCGACCTTCGTGCGATCATTAGTGAAGACCCATCCACCTGGAAAAACCGACTGAAGAATGATTTTGAAGCAGCTGTTTGCAAACATCATCCACAGATCGCGGGAATCAAGGAGTCGATGTACAATGCCGGCGCGGTTTACGCTTCGATGAGCGGATCAGGATCGGCGGTTTTCGGAATTTTCAAAGAAGTGCCCGATGCCAGCCATTGGAGGACCCTCAGGCATTGGTCGGGACAACTCTCCTGAGATCAGAAACGATACTGCCAACGGTCCTTAAGGATTGAATTGCTCCTTGGCTATCTTGAAGAGCTGGCTCTTGCTGTTGATGCTCAGCTTCCTGTAGATGCTTTTGATATTCATCCTGACCGTATCGATACTGATGCCGAATTTTTCACCGATCATCTTGTAACTGAGTCCTTCCAGGATACCCTGAGTCACATCGCGCTCCCGGGGTGTCAATGCCTCGAAGTTCAATTTGACCTGACGGAAATTGTCAAACACTTTACGGGCTATGGTGGGCGACATCATTGCTCCGCCCTTGGCCACGATCTTCAGGACCTCTTCGAAGCTGATATCATCACTCTGCTTATCGATGTAACCCAGCGCACCACGTTTCAATGCCTCGAAAATGGTTTCCGAGTCGTCCTTGATCGTATTCATGATGATCGAAGCATCCGGATATTTTTTCAAGATGGGATCGATGGCATCCAGGCCGTTCATCATCGGCATGAGCACATCAAGCAAGACGATATCGACCTGGTATCGGCCGGCAAGGAATTTCAATGGCGTTTCGAACGTATGTTCACAATGGAAACAAGGGATGGCATTTACTCGGTTACGCAGATAGACAGACAAGTCAAGGTCATCCTCAAGGATGACAACATTCAAATTGCGGTTCATAGCGGTATTGTTCATTTTTTTACACTGATCATAAAGGTACGTTGATCTCAATCCTAAACCCATGGCCTGATGAATTGATGTTGATATCGACCCCCCCGTTGTGACGTTCGATCCGACGACGGATATTCCTCAAACCATTGCCTTGACTACCCTCTTCCGGAACTGTTGTTGCGGGACCATTGTCTTCTACCGAGATCTTCAGCTTTCCGGAATAGGCTTCGGCCATCACTTTGAGCTTACTCGCATCCGCATGTTTCATGACATTGTTCACCAATTCGAACATGACCAATTTGATGTCGCGGTAAAGTTCGGGGCTGGCTACATAATTGCGGTCCTGTTTGAAGGACCATTCCAGTCGGAAATCATCCGATGAAAAAGTCTTGGTCAGGAGGTCGGCAACCTCGTCCATCAGGTTCTGCAGAAAAAGCACACGCTTGGAAATGGTATGGATGAACACACGAAGGCTGAAAAGGGCCGCGTTCAGACTACCGGTGACCCGGCCTCTCAATGCAGGATCTTTGATCTCGCGGGATTGATACAAGGTCCGGGTGAGCATTGTCCCTACTTCGTCGTGGAGATCCATGGATATTTTCTCCTTCAGCTGGTGCTCCGAACGCCTCCTGTAGTTAATGGCCATGATCAGCAGTACCAGAAAAACGAAAGCGATTCCGGTCAGGGTCCAAAGGAACCAGGAGGTTTCATAAAACGGTATTTGTGCAATGATGGTGATCGGAAAGTATTCAATGATGGTACCGAACTCATTGAATGCTCTGCATTTCAGGGTATGACTTCCATACTCCAACCAAAATAGATCAATGAAGGCATTGCCGCCCAACCGGATCCAGGGTGATCCGTCCAGTGAATACTCGAAGGTATATCTGCTTGCATTAGAAAGTTCTGCACTGGATAAATACAAACGAAGATGCTGGCTCTCCAGTTCATAACGTAAAATCTGTCCCTCGACAGGATCGACTTTTGCAAAAACCGTATCGGATCTGCTGAACAAATGGAAACCGTTGATGAATCCTTTTCGTGGACTGATGGCGAACTCGATTTTGGAAGGATCGATCACGTCGTAACCGTTCAACCCACCGAAAACGAGCAAACCATTGTCTAAACGGGCAGCGGACTTGTAATTGAACTCCTGATTCATCAGTCCATTTTTCTTCTCAAGCCGGATGTAGTTGCCTGTTTCTGGATCGTAAGCGACGATGCCCGAATAGGTTCCCATCCATATCTTACCAAGCGGCCCCCTTAACAGTGTGACGATCCTCGGATTACTGAATATGGACTGCGGAAGATCGTATTTGGGCAACCCGGTGGTCAAATCGAATATCCTAGCGCCCTTATCAGTAGCCACCCATATTTCTTTCCGTTCTTCAATAATCAACAGATCATCACATCGCAAAGAAACAGGAGTGCCATCCTTTTCAGTCACCTGAATGGCTTTTTGCATATCCGCACCCAACTTAAAAAGACCGCTTTGCGCTCCTATCCAATAATCACCGGTAATGGTGTCTTTCAGAATGGTTTTCACAGGCACAGGTTCATTACCGACAGGCAATGCATAAGAACGTCCCGTAAGTAGATCCATCACCAGCAATTGCCCAATCGTACCGATCAACAGACGGGAATTTTTCGAATCCAGGTATAAGCCATAGCATTGCCCCTGGACTATTCCATTCAATTCAACATTTTCTACTTTGCCCGTAGAAATTCCGATCCGTACCAGTCCCTGGCCTTCGGTGCCCATATAGAAATCCCTACCGACCCTGACCGCATCGTAAACACTCATCTTAACTGAGGTCATTCGTTCCAGCACCCCCTCACTACGCAGGATATAGTTGTATTCTGTACCAAAAAGGAGGACAGTGGAATCCGGCCCTTGAAGCACTTTTCGCCTAACGCGCAATGGACCATTCGCATCTAAAAAATTGTCGTCGATCCGGCTCAATCCCTTAACGGATGAAGGAAAATGAATAAGTCCCTGGTTCGTACCCAACAACACATCTCCCGGGGCATCCTCGAGCAGGCACCTTAACTCAAGGTTCTGCAACAGGTCCAATTCGAAATGCCGGATTTCACCATTCTGAATGCTATATAGCGATTTACCCTGCGTGATATAGAAAGTCCGGCCCGATGGAGTGGGTTTAAAGTAACTGACAGGAGTGAATGAACCGGGAACCGGTTCGACACGAACCAACTTCTTCAATGATTCGAAGCGATAGGTCGTATAGATTGAACTCAAATAAAGCTGATCTCCATAGGAAACAAACCTGGAATTGAAACTGGATGGGATGAGATCAGCCGTGTCGGTAACGACCATTCGATCGGTATCCACTGCATATACCCCCCTGTCTGGTGCAGCAACGATCAACTTCCGGTTGAACACAGAGAGACGTCCTGCATGGTCGGTATCGAAATCCAGGACCTTCGTCAATTTATCCCCTTGAAAGAATTTCAACAACCCGCGTTTGGTCAATACGCAATAGCGATCCGGCCCGAGTGGATAAACATCTGCAATCGGGCCCTGATAGAATCTAACGATGGTATAGTTGTTCAGGTCCAGGTAGAATGCATCCTTGTCCACACCTGTGAAGTAAAGCTTCTCACGGTAAGGGTGGAACAATTCCACAGGGATAGCGGCCGGATCATCGGCACCTTCATTCAGTGCCACGAAATTCAATCCATCAAAACGGATGATCCCTTTTTCCGTGGCTAACCAAAAGTAGCCTTCCTTGTCCCTGTAAATGTCATTGATGTAGGAACGGCGAAGTCCGTTGGTCTCGTTGAAAAGTTGATAATCGGGCGTGTGGGAAAATGCATATGTCGGCAGCAGAAAACAAAACACCACCAGTGCACAATAAAGGACGCGCACATTCCTGATGAAACCCTGTAATAAAATAGCAGCCATTGAATTTGACAGAGCAAACTTACCGAAACACACCCTTTTCAAACCTGGTGGACACGAATATGTTTACTCAACGATGGGCGCTTTCACCGAGTCAAAATTTCAATCTCCACAAGCATCTGCCTGCCCCCTTTTTTCGTGGTAATTCCTATTCAGGGAATCCAGTTCCGCGGCCCATTGGACTCCGGGTTCAAAAACCAAACCGGCAGGAAGATCGGGCATGCCGGCGTCTGACCAGGCGGTATACCAGAAGCAACCCAGGCGGTAAACCGCCAACCGCATCCTTCGTTCCACCATGCCATCCAGTCGATCGTGGTATGCCTTTGCAAATCGCCTTGAATACACCCTGGTCAAGCGACCGCCTCGTTCCTCATAGCTGTATTTCTGGTCGCGGGAAAATGCACGGTCAAGCTCCGCTTCCATGGTCAGAACCGAATCTTTGGCTGCAAAACTCTCACGCAGCACCTGCCATATCAGCTCCTCGGTGTTTTTAATGTAGACGGCCCTGCCGGTCAATCCATCGTAGCCGTCGGAGAACAATTCAGGCAATCGCGATTCCCAAAGCCCATGGATACCATGCTGGCCGGTCAACTGCCCGTTGTAGTTTCGTGTACAATGCAAAGGGACATGAGCATCGCCTACATAATGACCCAGATCCGCCGAGTGCCTCAGGATGCGTTCCACATCCCTATCACGAAATGCGGAGATCAGCTGCCTGTGGACGCGTAAGACATGCCAGGGTACTATGCCGTGGGCGCGCAAGGAGTCCCCACCGAACCGGGCCACGGCATCGCTCCATGCCCTGGGGATGGAATCGAAAGGATACTCACCGTATTGGTCAAGATCGATGAAATGCCTCTCCGCCTCGCCCGAAACCGCATACCTGCGCTTGTCTGCATCGACGGCATGCCGACTGATGTGGTCGATGTGGTGCTTGTAGAAACCGAAAAGGTCAGGCGGGAGCGTGTACACCGCCAAACGATTGATTTGCTGATGGCCTTTGAACCCCCAGGCCAGAAGGAAAGCCGCCACACCTGGTATGACGACCAACGGCAGAATGCCGGCAAGAATGCGCTTCATTTTGGAGCACTATAAAACAACCACGGCCTGTTGAAAATCAGACCGCCAAACGCACCAGAGCCCCGTCGCGCAGCACCGGGATGACCGGCGCCTGATCAGGGGTCAGGCAATATTCAATATCTTTCTCGATATGCAATTTGGCCAGTCGCTTCCTGTGCGAGCTTTTATCGAGGAAGCCGTACATGTCATTCCTGGCAAGATCATACAGATGAATGGATGCGAGAACCGCATCACGCATGCGGTTTAGACCGAAATGCGGAAGGATCTTTTCGGACAGGGCGCCCGCAAAAAGTGTATCCTCCAGGTTGAATGAATTCTTCCATCCTGCGCACAGCAGGATCACGCTTTTTTCCTGGGCGATGAGCCATTCGGAAAGCACGCTGAGGTTGAGGAATGAGCCCGCGACAAGTCCGGCTGCCCCTCTGGCAGAGTTGATGGCCTGTGTCCCGTTGGTAGTGGACAAAGCGATATCGCGGTCGCGCACAACCGGATCCATATAGCTGAATGGACTGTTCCCCAGGTCAAATCCGTCGAGCATCTCGCCGTTTCGCTCAGCGCCGACCAAATACCCTTTCTGACGATAGGCCAGGCTTTCCTCCACTCCGGAAACGGGAACGATACTGCGCACACCATTGGCAAAAGCCACGCACATGGACGAAGTGGCACGAAGAACATCGATGACTACAACGACCGATCGACTGACATCGTGCAGATGAATCAATGCCGGAGAAAAACACACCTCCAGGCTTTTTTCCTCATGTACAGGATTTACTGTCAAAACCAACCTTATTTTTTCAGGAAAGGAGTTTTTACTACGGACGCGGGAATGGCTTTATCACGGATCAGCACATGGATTGCAGAACCTTCTCCTGCGAACCCACTTTGAACATAGCCCATGCCGATGGCTTTTTGAAGTGTGGGCGACTGAGTTCCGGAGGTCACGTGACCGATGGTCTCACCTTGATCGTTCACGATGGGATAACCGTGACGGGGAATTCCACGTCCGGTCATTTCAAATCCGACCAGCTTCTTGCTCAACCCCTGCTCCTTCTGCTTTTTGAGGGCGTCTGAATTCGTGAACGATTTGGTGAATTTGGTGATCCATCCCAAACCTGCTTCAAGGGGGGAAGTCGTATCGTCGATATCGTTTCCGTAAAGACAAAAGCCCATTTCAAGCCTCAGGGTGTCGCGTGCACCCAAACCGCATGGTTTGATACCGAATTCAGCACCGGCATCCATCAGTGCGTTCCACAGCGTTTCGGCATACCTGTTCTCGAAATAGAGTTCGAAACCACCTGCACCTGTGTATCCGGTATTGCTGATAAGCACATTGCCACAACCTGCCACCTTGCCTTTCGCGAAGCAGTAATAGGGTATACTGTTCAGGTCGGTCTCCGTCAGTTTTTGAACGGTAGCGAGCGCATGAGGACCTTGTATAGCCAACAAGGAGGTCTGACCAGAGATATCGAGCAGTTCCACACCATCAGTATTGTTGGCCACAAGCCAGTTCCAATCCTTCTCGATATTGGATGCATTCACAACGAGCATCCAGTTGCCGTCTTCCAGGCAATAGACGATCAGGTCATCGATAATTCCGCCATTTGCGTTTGGGAAGCAGCTGTATTGCGCCTTCCCCGGTGAAAGTTTGGAAGCATCGTTGCTGGTGACCCGTTGAATCAAGTCAAGGGCTCCCTCCCCCTTCAATATGAACTCGCCCATATGAGAAACATCGAACATACCGACGGCATTTCTGACCGTGTCGTGCTCAATATTGATGCCTTCATATTGAACCGGCATAAGGTAACCGGCAAAAGGAATCATTTTGGCCTGCAAGGAGCGGTGTATTTCTGCCAAAGCAGTTTCCCTGATTTCAATACCGGTTTCGTTCATGATGGTGCAATTTTGTTACAAAAGTAATCTATTTAGAGGCAAGGATGCCGTCTAATAAAGCTTTGTAAACGGGCCATTGGGATACCACCGAGTACCGTTGCTGGACATCAATCCGTGCCTGTTTACCCAAAGCCCGTCTCAAATCAGGTGAATCAATCAATTTGGAAAGCGCCTCAAACCACTCTTGTTCGGTTGCAGCCAATAATCCGTTTTCTCCGTGCCGGATGATTTCCCGGTTCACCCCAACCGGCGACATTACCGCAGGAATTTCGAGTGCCATATACTGCAAGCCCTTGAAACCGCATTTGCCTTTCGCCCATTCATCATCCGGCAAGGGCATGATTCCGATATCGATCTCGCTGAGGTCAGCAATTTCCGAATGCAGGTTCCACGCCTGACCCCGTATTCCCAATCCCGGATGGTTGTAATTCGGATCACCTATCACTTTGAAGCGAACGCGGTCACCATACTTCTCTGCTATCCGCATAAGTACAGGCTCAATCAAACGAAAATGCTTGATGGTGGTGAGACTGCCGGTCCAACCGATACAAACGGATTGGTCATTGGCAACTTTACCCGATGGAGGCCGATGATAACCCGTATCAATGGTCGTAGGGATGACGATCACATTGGAATTGAACCTGAGAGCATAATCAGCCAAATAGCTATTTCCAGCGATGACAACGTCTGCAAGCCGAATGATTTCCTTCGTCTTCGAGGGCCTCTTCAACCAACCAAACCTTTTATTGGCTTCCGACACATCGTAATGCCAAATGGCATCATCGAAATCAAACACCAACGGAACACCTTTGCGCTTTAACATTCGCTCGAAAAAAACGGAGCCGGTCATAAAAGCTTCACGCTGAATGAAAATCAGATCGTAGTTACCGGCAGTCCAAACGTCCCGCCATCTGCGGAACCAGCTTTTCAAAAAAATACGCGATTTGTTGAGCAAATTACCGGGCTGATAAAAGGCCCGGTCGTCCTTTTCATCAATAAGCCATGAAAATCTGTAATCGTAACCGGCTTCCTTCATCCGCTCAAGGTATTGCTCAAACCGAAAGCGTTGGCTTGGGGATCTTTGTGGTCGATGGGCAACTACAAAAAGAATGATCGGCATGAAGAAATGAATGGCTGAAAAGACAAATATAGATGAAGGGTACGAAAAGCTTTATTTTCGCACCTGTGACCCGCATGCTGCACATTCTCACTTTTTCAGAAGACCGGAAGCTTCCGAGGCTCGTTATTTTTTTTATTGACCTGGTGATCTGCCTTTTTGCCATCGGAATAGCTTACCAGGTACGTTTCAACTTTCAGGTTCCGAAAGTTGAGTTGGACAGCTTCCCGCTTGTTTATTCCATAGTTGTAGGAATCAGGGCGGTTTCTTTCCTGCTGAGTAAAACTTACAAGGGTATCATCCGGTACACAGGCACAAACGATGCAGCCAGAATCGTACTGACATTGGCATCAGGTTCGGCGGTGATGGCCATCGTGAATATGATCAGTCACGAGTATGAAGGCATCTACATCATCCCTTTTTCAATTATCATTCTGGAATTCCTTTTGACTGGTTTCGGGATGGTTTTCGGCCGTCTGGCCATCAAGGAGATCTATATGGAGTTGAAAAACCCCAGCAGCGGCAAAACAGGAGTGATCATTTATGGAGCCGGAGAAGCCGGTCTCATTACCAAACGGACCCTCGACCGCGACCGAGGAACCCGTTACCAAGTGAAGGCCTTTATCGATGATGACGCCCGTAAGTCGGGGAACAAGGTGGAAGGAGTGACGATACACCCGCCCGTAAGGCTTCCCGAGCTATTGGCTGACGGCGGTATACAACACCTCATCATCGCTGTACAGAATCTTCCTGCTGCTAAAATTCAGGAGATTGCGGAACTGGCCCTCCCCTCGGGTGTGAGAATCCTGAATGTGCCGCCGGTAACCAATTGGATCAACGGAGAACTGAGCTACCGTCAGATCAGGAATGTCAATATCGAGGATTTACTGGGCAGGGAACCAATCCGCCTCGACACGGACCGTATCGCCTCCGAATTAAGGGATAGGGTGGTATTGGTCACAGGTGCCGCCGGATCGATAGGCAGCGAACTTGTTCGGCAGATCCTACCCTTCCGCCCACGCAAACTGGTGATGCTCGATGTAGCGGAATCACCGTTGTATGAATTGGAGCTGGAGGTCAAAGAAGACCTGTCCACGAACGACCATGCTATTGAAACGATCATCGGTGATGTCCGTAACGAGGCCAGGATGCGGAACGTATTCAAGACATTCAAGCCTCAGGTGGTTTTTCACGCGGCGGCCTATAAACACGTGCCGGTGATGGAATTGAATCCGAGCGAATCGATACTCAACAATGTGATCGGCACACGCATCATCGCCGACCTGGCCAAGGAATTCGGTTGTCTCAAATTCGTGATGATCAGTACGGACAAGGCCGTGAACCCGACAAACATCATGGGAGCCACCAAGCGGATCGCCGAGATGTACACCCAGTCGTTGAACAGCGAAACCGGCACCCGATTCATCACCACCCGGTTCGGTAATGTACTCGGATCTAACGGCAGCGTCATACCACGATTCAAGAAGCAGATCGAATCCGGACGCGAAGTGACAGTGACCCATCCCGAAATCACGCGCTTCTTCATGACCATCAGCGAAGCCTGCCAATTGGTGCTCGAAGCGGCTGCGATGGGTGAAGGCGGAGAGATCTTTCTTTTCGACATGGGCAAACCCGTACGCATCGCCGACCTGGCCGTAAAAATGATCCGACTGAGCGGACTGGAAGAGGGGAAAGACATCAGCATCCGCTACACGGGCTTACGTCCCGGTGAAAAATTGTATGAAGAGCTATTGGCGAACGAGGAAAACACCCTGCCCACCCACCATGAGAAGATCCTTATCGCCAGGGTCAAACCAAGCGACCGGGACAAGATCACTCACGATGTGCTGGAGCTCGGTTTACTGTTTTCAGTTCAGGACAACGAAGCGCTGGTGATCAAGATGAAGCAAATGGTGCCCGAATTCATCAGTAACAATTCGACATTCGAAAAATTGGACAAAACCGGGCAGTGACTTGCGTCACGTTATCCGTGCATGGTTTCCTTCTTCCCGAAACCTCGGATGATTTCACCCTCGTAATCGAGCCATTCCTGCCATCGCTTTTCAACATCTTCGCCTTCTGCGAATTCGCGTGCAAATCCCAGGAAAAGGGTGTAATGATTGGCTTCACTTACCATCAGCTCCTCGTAAAATGAACTGAGGTCGGGATCGGATATCCGCTCCGACAGCACCTTGAACCGCTCGCAGCTACGGGCCTCGATCATCGCTGCGAACAGTAGGCGATCGATGAGCTGCTGATTCCGGCTGCCGCCCTTGCGCATAAACTCCATCAGCCTGTTCACGTATTCATCTTTCCGCTCCTTACCCAACACATAACCGCGATCGACAAGCTTCTCATGCACACGCTGAAAATGTTCCAGTTCCTCGCGAGCCACTTCAAGCATGGCTCTCACCAGGTTGGTTTTTTCAGGGTATCGTACAACAATGGAAATGGCATTGGAAGCAGCTTTCTGCTCGCAATAGGCATGGTCGGTGAGAATCTCGCTGATATTGGACTCGACGATCTCTACCCAACGGGGATCAGTTGGCAGTTTGAGTTTGAACATGAGGACTGGAAACGGAGATCAATAGTTCAAAAGATCGGCGATGGCTTTAGATACTTTCGTGGCATTGGGAAGCATAGTAGCCTCCAACGTGCTGTTCAAGGGAATGGCCGGCAGTGCTTCAGATCCGATAACACGCACAGGAGCATCAAGGTATTTGAAACACTTCTCTTGGATCATCCCCGCCAATGCAGCGGCGAAGGAATGGACGGGAGGCTCTTCAGTGACAAGCAGACACCGGTTGTGCTTTTTGACCGACTCCAGTACGGCGGCTTCATCCAAAGGGATCAACGTACGCAAATCGATGATCTCGACGCGGCCGGGGTGATCCTTCGCTGCATTCTTCGCCCAATACACCCCCATTCCGTAGGTGATGATCGAAACAGTCGATTGCCCATTGGTATCTTGAACAGAGAGCGCAGTTCTTGCTTTTCCCAGCGGAAGTATATAGTCTTCAGAAGGCTCAACCGTTCGCGCTTCCTCTGTGCCTTTGATCTTGGACCAGTAAAGTCCTTTGTGTTCCAGCATGACCACCGGGTTTGGGTCATGGTAAGCGGCCTTCATCAAGCCCTTCAAATCGGCTCCTGTAGAGGGATAACAAACTTTGATTCCTCGAATATTGGCAAGCACACTTTCAACGCTCGACGAATGATAAGGTCCTCCGCTGCCATAAGCGCCGATGGGAACACGGATGATACAACTGACCGGCCATTGTCCATTGCTCAGATAACAGGAGCGGCTCACCTCAGTGAAAAGCTGGTTCAGACCGGGCCAGATATAATCTGCGAATTGTACCTCGACAATCGGTTTGCATCCAGCGGCACTCATGCCCACTGTGCTGCCTATGATGAAGGCTTCCTGGATAGGCGTATTGAATACGCGATCATCACCGAATTTCTGGGCTAGGGTTGCAGCCTCGCGAAAAACTCCACCCAGGCGTCCCCCGACATCCTGACCATAGAGCAGGCATTCCTTGTGGTTCGACATGAGTTCCTGGATGGCGAACAGAGCACAATCCACCATCACCTTCTGTTCACCGCCGGCAGGAGAACGCTCACCCCTCTCTTCGGTTATGGGAGTGGGCGCAAAGGCGTGGGTAAACAGATCCTCGGGTCGTGGATCATCAGCACCGAGGGCCTTTTCGAAATCCTCACGAACGCGTAGGCGCGCACTGTGTTCGATGTCCATCAGGGCATCTTCACTTACTCCTTCTTCAAGCAAAGTCTTTCTGAGGCGAGGCCAGGGATCGCGTGCAGCAGCCTGGTCAAGATCGTCACGGTACCACCCCTTGCGTACTCCGGAAGTATGGTGGTTCAACAAGGGGACACGGGCATGGATCAACCACGGACCATCTCCCGATCGCAAACGGCTAAGCACTTCCGAACAGGTTCGATAAGACTCGAAAAAATCCGTCCCGTCGATACTGACCGCCTGCAAGCCTTTGAACCCTGCGGCATATTCGTAAGCATTCATGGCCCGGGTTTCTGCAGCGGTGGCAGAAATGTCCCATTCGTTGTCCTGAACCAGGTAAACGATCGGCATTTTCTTAAGCACCGCCATTTGAAAGGCCTCGGCCACCTCCCCTTCGGTGACTGCCGCATCGCCAATGGAGCAAACGACGATAGGCTCACCACCGGGTACAACGTCCAGTAGACCCTGGCGCTGCATGTATTGCACACCCATGGCCACACCGGTGGTTGGTATGGCCTGCATGCCCGTGGCCGAACTTTGATGGGGAATGCGAGGCATGCCGGGACGGTTCAAGCTAGGATGTGAGTAATAGGTACGACCTCCGGAAAAAGGGTCGTCCCGCTTGGATAGCAATTGTAGCATCAACTCATAGGGTTGCATTCCAATGGCAAGCAAAAGACTATCATCCCGGTAATAGGCACTCAGGTAATCCTGCGTACCCAATTGAAGCCCCATGGCCAGCTGAATGGCTTCATGGCCCCGTGAAGTGGCGTGTACGTATTTGGACGTTATGGAAGATTTCTCCTCGTAGAGTAATGTCATCTCCCTGGCCATGCTCATCAATTCAAAAGCACGGATTGCCGTTTGGTGATCCGGACCGGATGCGTTTCCGTGTACTGGGGAAGTTAACATGCCTGCAAAAATAGGAAATCAGGAGTCCTTCGATTCCCAGTTGATCAGAAAAGAGATTGGGCCCCGTGCAGTGCATCGGAGCCCAATCGAACTTTTTTAAATAGATTTTCTCCTCAACGCTCCACCATCACCCGCACCTGGGCTGTCCCCTCTTTTCCCTGAAGGTTGATGAGGTACATTCCCGGCTGCAGGGCTTCAGCATCCATGCGGTAAGAATTGAGTCCGGCCAATGCCTCGATAGCCTCTTGATGGACCAATCTGCCGGCCAGGTCGAACACAGACATTTGCATTTGCTGGTCGGTACGGGCTTCGAAATTCATCAGTAGGAAATCATTCGCAGGATTTGGATAAACGTCCAGGTTGAAAGAAGAAACGTCGGACAAATCACTACGGTTGCAGGCAATGGCAAGGACAGTCTTGGAAAATGCCGTACTGCTTCCACAAGCGTTTGTAGCAGTGACTTTGATAGTCCGGCTACCTGTAGTGCTGTTGAATGCCAAAGAAACCTGAGAAGTTCCCTGTCCCGAAACGAAGGCCACGGAGGTCGGCTTCGTCCATGTCCAGGTGGTAACGCCTTGGCGCGGAGTTACGGAGTAAATCTCAGTTGTGTTCCTACAGACGGTGTCTTTTCCGAAGATCGCAGTTGCCGGATTGGGTTTGGCCTTCAAGGACAAACTTCTCTCCGCACTGCTTCCGCAGGTATTATTGGCTTTTACATACAATGTTCCGGTAGTGGAAAATCCGACAGGATAAGTCACAGTTACCGTGGTTGCAGTCTGAGGAACTGTGGCTGGAGAAGGCAAACCGTTTATCAATACACCCGCAATGGTAGTGCGCCAGGTATAGCTCAATGCATTGGCCACACCCGCTCCTACACTGTAAGTGAAAGTAGATGGTCCGCAAAGCGCATTGTTCTGACCCGATATTGCAGGAGGTGTTGCAGGGGCGATGAAGGTGCGTGAAACAAAAAGCGATCGTGGAGCTGTACCAACCCCTTTGCAGTTTCCGGTGTTGACACGTAGGCTGTCACCGGTGAAGGTGGATGTAAATCGAACATAGACAGCCGTATCAGGCGTAGTCACCGGCCCGCTGGATCCATTGATGGTCATACCCGCACCGGGCGTCCAGATGTAGTAATCAGCGGTACTGATGGGACGCACAAAATAGAGCAGGGAATCACCGCGGCATGCAGATGTGGAACCGTTGATGTTTCCTGCAGATCCGGGCAGGCTCACTCGAAGCGTGACAAAGAAAGAAGCAGTACCGGAGCCGGAACCACTGCTCTGGAAGCAGGTGACACTACCGGAGAGTGCAGGAACTACCCAATCGGTGGTGATGCTGTTGGTACCTTGGCCTGAAGTGATGATCACACCGGAAGGAACTGTCCAAGCGTAGGTGACGCCCGGCCTTAAGTTGACCGAATAAACAACACCTATGGAAGGTCGGCAAATCGGAGTCGGACCACTGATGGCTTCCAGGACGAATGGACCACCGGTCGAAACAGTGACGGAAAGATTCGAAGTCGCGCTTCCGCAAGAGCCCGTACCGGTTACAGACACAGTTCCCGAAACTGCAGATGTACTCCAGCTTGTGGTGATTGAATTCGTTCCTTGTCCGGATGTGATTGTTACCCCAGCCGGTACACTCCAGTTGAATGTCACTCCAGTCTGGGCGGTTACGCTGTAAACCACACCGGTTTGAGGAGCTATGATACTGGACGAACCTGTAATTGAACCGATGACCAATGCCGGAGTCACTGCAACCGACCGGATACCGGAGGATGAACCGCATGAATTGCTCAAGGTTACGTTTACGTTACCCGATACCGCTGATGCGCCCCAGGTCGTGGTGATGGAACTCGTTCCCTGCCCTGCCGTGATGGTCACTCCGGTTGGAACTGTCCAGGTGTAGGTCACTCCGACTTGTGCAGTGA
>JBJOER010000002.1:0-3245 GCA_046049215.1 Bacteroidota bacterium
TGGAAGACATGGTGGCATTCATTAGTCCGTTCCGCAACCGGATCGAGGAGGTACTTAAAAACGAAGAACTCCTGAACCGGGCCATGAAGACCGGACAGGAGAAGGCCAAGGCGTCGGCCTCGGTCACTGTTCGTGAAGTACGTGAGGTGATCGGCATCCGGTACTGAATGGCCGAATTATTGACCTGCCGCCTCAGATCGGTGTGACCTGCTTGATGTACTTGACGTTGATTTTTTCCATCAGTGCCTTGCAGTACTCGTAATTCCGTTGTGCGACTGCTTTTCGGAAGATGTTCAGGTTCTGAAGCGAGATGAAGAAATAGTCGCTACGAAGGACCTCGCTGTCAATTTGCTTGTCGATGATTCCGTACTTGACGGCTCCATTGATAAGTTCGAAGCGTGCGGTCTTGTTCAAGTGGCTTTCGATTTCGTTTCCTTTCATGGTCTTCCCTTTTTAGAAGACAATTTACAGTTGCGTTTCAATTGAAATCGCTCTTTTTTGAATCCAACCTTACACAAAATGTGTAAGTGGACGACGTGTTGAAAGACCTGGATGCGGAAGCCGTTTAGTATAAATCGCTGCCAGGTGCCTGAAAAGTTAACGTTACAGCTCCCGGTTGATCATCGGCATTTCCAGCAGGGTGTGCAGCAGCTTTTCACGTGTAGTCCTTTGAAGGGCTTCGAGGTGACGTGTATGATGCATGTCGGTGCCCAAGGCTCCGATGAGTCCTTCTTCGATGAGCTTTTCGGCGATATGGCGTGCATCCGGTCCGTAGTACCCGGAAAGGGAGTTGAGGTTGAGTTGAAGCGTGACACCCATATCGTAGAACTTCCGGTATTGGTCGAAGTCCCGATACCAGTACGGGTAACGTTCCGGGTGAGCCAGCACAACCCGGTAACCGCTTGTCTGGGCTTGAAAGATGATGGAATGAATGCTGTCAGGAGCATTCATATACGAGACCTCGACAAGGAGGTATTTGTTGCCGAAGGTCAATAGAGGACCTTCCTCCATCTTTTTCACAAAGCCATCGTCGATGTAATATTCCGCTGCAGCATCAATCTGCATATCCAGACCTTTTTCCTTCACCGCCTCGCGAACACGTTCCAGGCCTTCAAGTATGATCTCAGGAGTGTTCCGGTAGTAATCGCTCATGATATGAGGAGTAGTCACCAGCTTGCGGTAGCCAAGGGAATGGAGTCCCTCGATGAGTTGCAGGGATTCCTCCATGGTTTTGGCACCGTCGTCCACACCGGGAATAAGATGGGAGTGCATGTCCGCCCCCAAACCGGAGAAGTCGATCGGTTCGATTTCTTCCTTCGGGCGAAAACGGTTGAAGAGTGACTTAAGCATGATTGAAGGTTTTCCGGAACCAATCTACTGTGATTTTCAAACCGGATTCCACCAGATAACGGGGCCGATAATCGAGCAGCTGCTTGGCCTTTCCGATGTCGGCAAGCGAATGACGTATATCGCCCGCTCTTTCAGGCAAATGATTCTTGAGTGGAGTCTTTCCGCATTCCAAGGCAATCAGTTCGTAAAGCCTGTTTACACTAACGGCGTCTCCGCAAGCTACGTTGTAAACCTGGTTCAATGCAGAGGATTTTGTGGTGAAGAGAGCAAGTATGTTCGCTTGAACGGTGTTTTCTACGAAGGTGAAATCCCGGGTCTGTTCACCGTCACCGAAGATGCCTGCGGGCTTGTTCTCGTTGAGCGCCTGTAAAAAGAGCGGGATTGCAGCTGCGTATGGTCCGCTGGGATCCTGGTTGGGCCCGAAAACGTTGAAATACCTTAGGCCGACGAGCTCCATGCCGTAATGCAGATGGAATACCGAGGCATAGAGTTCATTGGTGAGCTTGGAAACCGCATACGGAGATAAAGGCTGTCCGATGCGTTCCTCGCGTTTAGGGCTATCTGTAGCATCCCCGTAAACAGAGCTGCTGCTGGCGTATACGCAACGCTTGATTCCGGCATCTCTCGCCGCAAGTAATATATTCAGGAAACCGGTGGTGTTGGCGTCGCTGGTGGCTACGGGGTTTTTGATGGAACGCGGAACTGATCCAAGCGCAGCCTGATGGCTCAAATGAGTCATGCCCTCGCAAGCTTGCCTGCATTGCTCGGGATTGGTGATGTCGCCCTCCATGAAATCGAAAGCAGGGTGATCGCGGAAAGGTTCAAGATTGCGCAGATGGCCGTTTGACAGATTGTCAAGTACACGCACCTTGCCTGCTCCATGGAATAAAAGGTATTCTACGATGTTCGAACCGATGAAACCGGCGCCACCGGTTACCAGAACAGCAACGTTGCTCAAGTCGACATGCCCATGGTAGGAGGTGGAGTACATGGAGGGAAAAGCCTTGCCGGAGTCCGGTCGGTTCGTTGTCATCTTTTCTCGTATTGATTTTGATAGTAGTGCTGGTATTCGCCGGAGGTGACGTTGCGGATCCAATCTCCGTTGGTAAGATACCAGTCAACCGTTCTTTCAAGTCCTTCTTCGAATTGGAGCGAGGGTTCCCATCCCAGCTCGCGTTTCAGTTTGGAGGCATCGATGGCGTAACGCAAATCGTGTCCTGCCCGATCCTTCACAAAGCGGATGAGTTGTGCCGATGTCCCATCAGGTCTGTTCAGTTTCCGGTCCATGATGCGGCACAGCAAATGGATAAGGTCGATGTTCTTCCATTCGTTGTGTCCGCCGATGTTGTATGTCTCACCCACCTTGCCCTGGTGGAAAATAAGGTCGATGGCCGTAGCATGGTCTTCTACAAAAAGCCAGTCACGAACATTTTCTCCTGTACCGTAAACGGGCACCTCACGGTTATTGAGGATGTTGTTGATGGCCAATGGGATCAACTTTTCCGGAAATTGATGGCTGCCGTAGTTGTTGGAACAATTTGAAATGACAACGGGCATTCCGTAAGTGTCGTGGTAGGCCCTGACCAGGTGGTCGGAGCTCGCTTTGGATGCGGAGTAAGGGGAGTGAGGGTCGTATGGGGTGCTTTCGGTGAATAGTCCTTGTTCACCCAAGCTTCCGTACACTTCATCGGTGCTGACATGGTAGAAAAGCCCGCCTTCTTTCATATGCTGCCTGGCGGCATTCAGTAGTACGACTGTTCCGACGATGTTGGTCCGGATGAATTCCATCGGTTGACTGATGCTTCGGTCCACATGCGATTCGGCTGCAAGATGGATGACATGGCGGATGTTGTATTCGTTGAACAGTTCATCCACCAGTTCCGATTCACAGATAT
>JBJOER010000003.1:0-2789 GCA_046049215.1 Bacteroidota bacterium
CCCAATAGAGGATGGCCTCGTCGCCCACATACTGGTAAAACGAAGCACCAAAATCACTCACGACCGACATGTCCATGAAACAGTCCTGAATCAGGTTGCCGAACTTGATATGCCCAAGACGCTCTGCATGCGAGGTGGAGTCCTTCAAATCCAGGAACATGAAAATATGTTCAATGGAACGAGGATGGTAGAATACACCCAGGATGAGTTTGCGCAAATTACCGGGACCGAACTTCCGGTCGATCTGGTTGGTCATCACCATGATTAAGCTCACCACCAAATAGTAAGTAAGCAAGACAAGAAAATTTACAGTAAGGATTCTCGATACGAATTCTGCCAGGGTGAACACCTTATGAAGATGGATGATTTCCCATGTTTTCAATCCGATCAAAACAAGTGTCACACTGAATAAACTGACTATAAGTTGCAAAACGATGGATACCCAATAAGGTCGTCTGCGGATGGGGGCAGTATCAAGTGCAAGACTGACGAGATAAAAAAGAGAACCCAACAAGATTCCTAAAACAACGGCCTTATAAAAAAACACCTCGTGATCAAAAGAGTTGTAGTCCAATGAAACGAACGCAGGAACGGTATCGAGGCCCACGAACCGGATCAGCATGAAAAGTAAATTGGCCGATGTCCATCCCAGAACACAGAAAATGTAATTTTTTAGCTTCGACCTCATTCAATCGACTTTTACAATTGTATGTAAGATGTCCAAAATAATAATTCCAAACGAAATGGAGCAGCTCTGTGTTCGTGGATCAGTAAGCCATGCAGTATGTATTTACGCAGCCACAGGGCAAGTTCACTGCAGTAGTCGACTTGATTAGGACCGCTTTTGTTCAAAGTTAAGTTTATTATATTAAAATGAGGTCTGGGGGAGACTTGTAAATTGGGGCTTGTGTTGATATCACTCTAGGCTTCTCCTCCATGGCCGGAGCACTGTTTTGGTTCACTATATCGAATAAAAGGGGACGGGCGTTGCCAATCCCATCCAGACCGCCAGCCCCAAAAGGAAAGCCACACAAATTGTATTTTCCCATTTTTAGCGCAACCAGGGACCAGATTCCAAGCACGCTGGCTTCAACATATATCAATTTTCAGCTCTGTGACAAACAAAATAATCACTGTGTACTACAGCTTACAATAGCTAAATTTTACATGAAATTCCATTCAAGAATTTAAACCGGATTTAGAAAGCTGCCCAAAACACAAGCAGCAGCCGAGTATAAACTACAGCTGCTGCTCACGTTGAATCAATCTGAACTTCAGAGCTTCAAAAACGCATCGAATTCTATGATATCCGGCTTGATCACACTAGTTGACTTTTCCAGCAATTTGCGAAATGTCGCGATGTTTCCGTTTTCTATCCTCGCGAATTCGTTTTTAGCATCCTCGAAATCTTTTCGAAGTGAAGCAATGTTGTCCAGCTGGGTGACAGTAGGTGCACCGTTGTAAGAAGCCACGGTTCCGTAGATGTCATTGAGTTTTTCGCGCAGTCGGTCTTCGGCGGTACCAACGTAATTATCGCCTGTGGTGACAACCAGTTTGTCGCGGAGTGCATCCAATTCGGTGTTCAGCTTCAACAGGGTTTTATTGGCTGCACTGTTTTTTACCTGGTAGTCGGCAAGGCAGGTGTCCCACTGGTCGATCTTGTAAACGAAATAAGCCAGCTCCTGGATGAAGTCGTATAATTCCTTCGTGATGCGTTGTTGCTTGGCTCGTTCTTCAAGTGTGAAACTGGATGAGGGGTCGTAACGGACTTCGATCTCCTGTTCGAAAACTTCGTTTCCTTTGTTGATGCGCAGCTTGTACTTGCCCGCCTGCACAGTGGGGGCTCCTGCAAACGAAAGCGACTTCCCTTTAGCAACCTTCGGTGCCGTTGCGTTGAATCCCCATTCAATCGTGTTGATTCCTTTTAGTTTGCCCGCTTCCAACTTGCAGACTTGATTGCCCTGCAGGTCAACGATCTCGGCTGTCATTTTCCCGAATGTGTGGCGCTTGGGGAGGAAATATCGGAGTTGAGCACTCCGGGTAGGATTGTCGCCAACGAATTGGTTTGAAAGAGCTGTTCCTCCGAAGTCGCTTTTCTCATCGATGACAAAAGGCTTTGATTCGACGAAAGTCAGGTTCGACTTCAGCAGGTTGGAGTCG
Organism: Bacteroidota bacterium; assembly: GCA_046049215.1. GTDB lineage: Bacteria > Bacteroidota > Bacteroidia > AKYH767-A > OLB10 > JAJTFW01. Next base: position 2,161 of record JBJOER010000003.1, read on the forward strand.
ATTTTCCGGAGCGGACCGATGTCGTCGATCACAATGATCCCGCGTCCGTGCGTGGCGGCTATCAGAGCGTTTTTCGTTGGATGCAATTCGAGGTAGTGTACAGCGGCTCTGGGGAAATTATTGGTGAAGACCGACCAGCTTTTTCCTCCATTCAGGGTTATATATAATCCGTTCTCTGCCCCGATGAAAAGTAGATCGGGATTCACAAAATCTTCCTGTATGTTCCGGACGAAGGATGTGATGTCGGCCGTGGTGATGGAGATCCAGGTTTTTCCAAAGTCGGTAGTCTTGTAAACGTAAGGCGTATAATCGTTCCGAGTGTGCCCATCGAATACGGCATAAGCGGTTCCTTTTCCATGTACGCTGGCTTCGATGTGGTAGCACCAGGTGCCGGCAGGAATTCCCACAACATTCCTGGCCACGTTGGCCCAGGTTTTCCCTCCGTCCTGTGTCACCTGTACGTTACCGTCATCGGTACCTACCCAAACCACCTGGTCGGTCAACGGGGATTCGGCAATGGTGAAGATGGTGCAGTGGTTTTCCGCTCCTGAATTATCGGCCGACAATCCTCCGGAAGCCTCCTGGTTCTGCTTGGCTTTGTCGTTGGTGGTCAGGTCGGGCGAGAGCTT
>JBJOER010000004.1:0-3862 GCA_046049215.1 Bacteroidota bacterium
GTGCTGGCGTTGAATTCCATGGGATTTGATATGTCCAACACTCCGGTGATCGACGAGATTGTCGGATTGCATCGAGTTGAGTATACAGGTGCGCCGGTATTCTTGAACAGGATCTGGGACCTGTTCCGCCTCAACGACCAGGCGCTGCGTGCTGATTATGAGTTGTTAACCAAAGGGAGGGAAAGCCAGCCATTTTCTTCCAGCAATCGTATAGTGAATCCCGAGAATGTATTCGTCGAACCGGGTGCCAGGGTGGAGTGCGCCATGATCAATGCGAGTACTGGTCCGGTTTACATTGGCAGGAACGCAGAAGTGATGGAGGGGGCGATGATCAGAGGGGCGTTTGCGTTGTGTCAAGATGCTGTTTTAAAGATGGGAGCCAAGGTTTATGGTGCCACAACGATTGGGCCGGGGTGCAAAGTGGGAGGGGAGGTTAGTAATTCGGTGATGATGGGAAACAGCAACAAGGCACACGATGGTTTTCTCGGAAACAGTGTCATTGGAGAGTGGTGCAACCTGGGAGCCGACACCAACAATTCCAATCTGAAGAACAATTATTCCGAAGTGCGGGTGTGGAATTATCCAGCCAGTGACTATGTACCAACAGGACTCCAGTTCTGTGGGTTGTTCATGGGCGATCATAGCAAATGCAGCATCAATACCATGTTCAATACCGGAACGGTCGTTGGTGTTTTCTCCAATATTTTCGGAGCAGGATTCCCTCCGAAGCATCTACCCTCCTTTTCCTGGGGTAGTGACGGGAAAGGGGAGGTCTTTTTGGTGACGAAAGCCATTGAACTTGCAGAGCGGGTGATGAGCCGAAGAGGACAAACTCTGACGGATGCCCAAAAGGATATCATTGGTCATCTCTACTTGTTGCAATTGCAACCCAAAGCCGAGGACTGAGGAGAGGGATTGCCTCTAAGTTAAACCGGTGGCATAAGGATTGAATAAGGTGGCGATTGAGGCTTTGAGGGTGACTTTCGCCGTTAAACTGACATAAAGACAGTATGACATCCAATTTCGATAATAATGAGCTGCCTATTGGGCAGATGGCTATCAATGACGATGAGCCGGAGTTGATTCCCTTGTTGACCAACGAGGACGAGGAGCAAATGAACAGTGAACAGGTGCCCGAAGTGGTATCTGTTCTTCCGTTGCGAAACACGGTGTTGTTTCCCGGCGTGGTCATCCCGATCACCGTGGGAAGGGACAAATCCATCCGACTGATCAAGGATGCCTATGCAAAGGATCGAATCATCGGAGTGGTCTCTCAAAAAGACGTTAGTGTGGAGGACCCGAAGCTAGCCGACCTGAATAGCATCGGTACAATCGCCCAGATTCTTCGGATGTTACGCATGCCTGACGGAAACACCACCGTCATCATTCAGGGTAAGCGGCGCTTCCGGATTTCCGATATCGTTCAGGAGGAACCCTACCTGCGGGCACGCGTTGAAGCTTATTCCGACCAGGCGGTTGTCAAAAAAGACGAAGAGTTCAACGCGATAGTCGACTCCCTCAAGGATATCTCCATGCAGATCATCCAGCAGTCCCCAAACATACCCACAGAGGCCAGTTTCGCTATCCGGAACATTGAGAGTCCGTCATTCCTGATCAATTTCATCTCCTCCAACATGAATGCGGACGTGGAGAAGAAGCAGATGCTGTTGGAGATGGATCACCTGAAGGACCGTGCAGTCAGGGTGCTTGAGCATCTGACGCGTGAGCTGCAAATGCTTGAGCTGAAAAATCAGATCCAAAGTAAAGTGAAAGTGGATCTGGACAAGCAACAGCGTGAGTATTTCCTGAACCAGCAACTCAAGACCATCCAGGAGGAACTTGGTGGAAATACGCCCGACAAGGAGATCAGCGAAATGCGGGAGCGTGCCCGTCAGAAAAAATGGTCCAAGACGGTGGAGGAGGTGTTCAACAAGGAGATCGACCGGTTGAACAGGATCAATCCTGCGGCGGCCGAATACTCGGTCACCATGAACTACCTCGATTTATTGCTCGAATTGCCCTGGGAGGAGTTTACCGATGACAATTACGATCTCAAAAGGGCTGAACGAATTTTGAACCGCGACCATTACGGTTTGGAAAAGGTCAAAAACCGGATTTTAGAATACCTGGCGGTCATTAAACTTAAAAAGGACATGAAGTCGCCAATCATGTGCCTTGTGGGTCCTCCTGGTGTCGGTAAGACCTCGCTCGGACGCTCCATTGCCGAGGCCCTTGGAAGGAAATACGTCAGGATGTCGTTGGGTGGTCTTCGCGATGAAGCGGAAATCAGAGGCCATCGTAAAACGTATATCGGTGCGATGCCGGGTAGGATCATCCAGAACCTGAAAAAGGCAAAGTCGGGAAATCCGGTGTTCATCCTCGATGAGGTTGATAAGTTGACCAACGACTTCCACGGAGATCCCTCCTCGGCGCTGCTTGAGGTATTGGATCCTGAGCAAAACACTGCTTTTTATGACAACTATGTCGAGATTGAATACGATCTCAGCAAGGTGTTGTTCATCGCCACTGCGAATAGTCTGTCCACTATCCAGCCGGCATTGCGCGACAGGCTCGAGATCATCGATGTCAGCGGGTATACACTTGAGGAGAAAATTCACATTGCACAGAAGCATTTGGTGACGAAGCAGCTTGAAGCGCACGGACTGAAAGCGGGTCAATTGTCTTTCCCACCCTCCATGTTACGGCTTGTCATTGAGCAATACACCTGGGAAAGCGGCGTGCGTACACTGGAGAAGTGTATTGCGTCCGTTGTCCGTTCGATTGCCAAGCTGGTGGCCATGGAAGAACATGCACCGTCCAAGGTTTCTGAATCACACATCAGAAAGGCTCTAGGCGCACCTCGGTTTCTACCCGATAAACTCATTACCAATGAAACAGCGGGCGTAGTTACCGGCCTGGCCTGGAATTCCAACGGAGGGAGTATCCTGTTCATCGAATCCTCTTTGTCAAAAGGCAATGGCAAGCTCACACTTACAGGAAATCTGGGGGATATCATGAAAGAGTCGGCCATGATCGCTTTAGCATACCTCAAAGCGCACGCCGACCAGTTGGGCATCGACCCCAAGCTATTCGAACAATGGAATATTCACATTCACGTGCCCGAGGGCGCAACCCCCAAGGATGGTCCCTCCGCAGGAGTGACAATGTTGACCTCTCTTGCTTCAGGTTTTACTCAACGTCGTGTGAAAAATAAGATCGCCATGACGGGTGAGATCACTTTACGCGGCAAGGTGCTCCCAGTCGGCGGAATCAAGGAGAAGATCCTTGCGGCCAAGCGTGCCGGTATTCGGGAGATCATCCTGTGTGCCGACAATGAAAAGGATGTGCTTGAAATCAAAAAAGATTACATCAAGGACCTCAACTTCCATTACGTGGAGGAAATGTCGGAAGTATTGGAAATCGCCCTGACTGCGCAGAAAGTCCGTAATCCCATTCGCTTCAATGGACAACCCGCACTGGAAGTGAAAAAATCATCGGATTCAGTAGCTAAGAAACCGCGTCCGTTTACCCGGAAGAAAGCCTGAGACCCCGGCGGCTTCCGGTTCGGGAATTATCCGCAACCGGAACAGTGATCCTGGTCTTTGCTTTTTCTCTTTTTAAGAAGCATGTGGATCAGGTAGCCTGATGAAGCCAATACAAGAATGTAAGCCACGATTTCCTGCATGGTGTAAAAATAAGGTGTGCGTCGGCAATTCCTACTTTTGCAGGACACAGATTTACGACCACTTATGATCACAGCAGAAACCGCCATCACGTACAACCGGGAAGGCCTCACGGATGAGGAACTGATTGGTTTGTACAGGGCCCTTGTGAAGCCCCGCATCATTGAAGAAAAGATGCT
>JBJOER010000005.1:0-3586 GCA_046049215.1 Bacteroidota bacterium
GCCGATGGTGGATTTGCCGTAGTTGTGCCAGAGGTAGGCGGTCGACATCACCCGCTCCATCAATACGCCGGAAGGATCGTTCTCGCCCGACTCAAATTCGTTACGCACCACGCTGAACTCCGATTCCAGGTCCTTCTTGGCGATGAACGAGTTGATCATGCGGTCGGATTCCATGTCGAGCGCCCAGTTCAGGTTCTCGTCGGTGGCAGTGAAGGTTTCGAAGTAGTTGGTGCGGTCGTACCAGGTGGTACCGTTGGGACGACAGCCGTGTGAGGTCAGCTCCTGGGGAATGTTGGGGTGCTTGGGTGTACCCTTGAAGACCAGGTGCTCCAGCAAGTGGGCCATGCCGGTTTCACCATAGCCCTCGTGGCGGGATCCGACCAGGTAGGTGATGTTCACCGTGATGGTCGATTTCGACTGGTCGGGAAAGAGCAGTACGCGAAGGCCGTTGGCCAATTCATACTCGGTGATGCCTTCCAGGGAAGTGACCTTCTTCGGAGCGATCGGAGTGTTGGGTTTATCCTTCGCCGGACTTTGAAGCACCAGCACCAGGAGTGGCAGTAGCAGGAGCTGCCAAAAGAGGTGTTTTTTCATGGGGTTGGAAATTTCAATCGAAAGTAAACGATTTGATAATTTGAAAATGAGTCAATTTGAAAATGAGTCAATTGGCTGAATGAAAACTAAAGTAATTTCTTCAATTTTACTGCTGCTTAATCGAATCACCCACATGAAAAACAGCTTTGTACTTATCCTTTTTTTAAGTCTGTCAACCTTGACCATAGGATTACAGGCACAGACCCAGTATGAAATGAACCAGCAGGCCGCAAACGACGAAAAAGCAGCCGATGCCGAACTGAATAGGGTGTATAAGCAGATCCTGACCGACTATGCCGAGGACACGCTTTTCATCAAAAACCTGAAGGCATCACAACGCATTTGGATCAATTTCCGGGATGCCGAGGTGAAAATGAAGTTTCCGGAAAGGGAGGAGGGATACTATGGAAGCATGCACCCTATGTGCATTTCCGACTACCGCGCCGGCCTCATCCGTCAACGAACGGCCAAGCTGAAAGAATGGTTACAACCTGTGGAGGATGGTGATGGTTGCGAAGGGTCAGTGAATCCACGTTGAATTTTTTCCTTTGATAACCACGACCCTTCGACAAGCTCAGGGACAAGAATCAACTGGTTGGTGAGCCTATCGAACCACCCTTTAAAAGCACCGAATTGTGTTGACATAAAAAACAACCGACAACTGACAACCGACAACCGAGATTCCTCACCGATTCAACCACTTTAAACGATAAGACGCTCCATTCGAATTCCATTCCACCGAGTACAATCCTTCGGTTTCGATGGTTGGTATGGAGATCAGGTTTCCTTCCGCATGAATGCCCCGGTAAACTTCGCGGCCGGTAATGTCCAAAATGCGCAGGATGCCGGATGCACTACCCTCCGGCAAGAGTAAACTCACCGAGCGGCCGGGGTTGGGGTAGAGCACCGGAGAAGAAACGAAAGACAGGGCAGGTAGTCCGGTGCTGACAGCGCCGAAGCTACCGTTGCCCTGGATGTTCTGCGCATATACTCCGTCATCACTGCCAATGGTGAACCGGTCGTCGGCCCAAACCAATACCAATTGCCCGGCGGTGTATTTGCCGGCGGTCAAATCGTCTTTGCCGCTGGGGGTGGCACAGATGGTGGGGTCATAGCTCCATTGGTTGGTGCCGATGTCGTCCACCTTCAGCGCTTTGATCTTGTCGGTTCCGAATCCGGTCGATTCGGTGAACACCAAAATGTAGGAATTGCCTGAGTTGGCCAAAGCCAGTGGGCGGTGGTAGATCGGCGACACAACCGGCTTCAGGGCTTGTCCTGTGGCACCCAGCAAGACGGCGCCTGCCGAGTCGAGTGCCTGGAAGGAAATACCCGAGTTGCTCTGGCCGCCATCCAACACCTGCAAAGCGACCCGCAGTGTGTTCGTGTTTGAAATGCAAGCTCCTCCGAATGACTTGTTCTCGGTGGAGGAATTGGACAACTGTGTGCCTGTAGCACTCCAAAGGGTACCTGCATTGCTTACCCGTTGTGCATACACATCGATCAGAGAAGGTACAACCGGGTTCGAGGTATTGAATGCCGTATAAAATCCTCCCTGACCGTCGCGGATCAGTTCCGGAAAGAAGAAGAAAGCAATGGTTTTGGTCGATACCTGCACAGGAAGTGTCCACACGGGTAGCCCGTTCGTATCGAACCGTTGCGCGAACATGGTGGAAGTGACCCCCGGAAAATTCCCTGTTTCTTTCACATACATCATCAGGAAATCATCCGTACCGGTAGGCACCATCACTGCGCGCGAATACTTGCTGGTATCGAAAATGCGTTTCGACCAGACGATATTTCCGGCAGGGGAGATCTTTTTGAATGCGATCCATTTGGCGGAACCGATCGTCGAGTTCCAGGCGACGATCACATGGTTGGTTTGTGTGACTGTTATTCGGGGGGCGAGTCCGTCGGCTGTAGAGTCCGTTAGTTGTACTCCCGCAGCACCCCAGGCCAGTATGCCGCTTGGAGTTACTTTGTAGGCGACCACTTTCAGGCTGCCGCTGCGTTCATCCTGGAAGGCCACGATAGCATTGTCCTCCTGGTCGGTCACCAGATCGTAACGGAACAACGCTGTGTTTTGCGGATAGGCGCTGACGATAATCCCGTTCGGCGCCCAGGCTGCTGTGCCGTCCACATTCAGCAACTGCATTCGCAGTACATAATTGCCGCTGCTGTTGTCGAACCAGCTGATGTAGGTTTTACCACCTGAGGTTGTGGCGCTTAGCGGAGTCACCTGATCGCTGCCCTGAACATTGTGCACCAGGGTGTTTTGAATGGTGTCGGTGGTGAATTGTGCGTTCAGTGCTAGAGGCGCTAAGGCCAGGAACAGGAGGAGCAAGCGTAATTTCATGGGGGTGAAGGTAGGGAATGATCCCACTGAGTGAGTGGCGGTGGCAGATGATACTGATCAGGAATCGGATTGGGCCGGATCGGACTCAATCGATCGTGTACGCGATGTTGTCGATGAGCCGTGGCCCATCGGTCAGCACGGCAATGCATCCCTGTACAACGGAATGCCCTTGCCAGTCAGTGACGGGTTCAAGGGTTTCGGGGTTCACCAGTTCGAAGTACTGGACCTTGAGGTGGGGATCCTGTTCAACGAAACGGCGCACCAGGTCCTTTATCGCTGCCGGAGGCATGTGCGGGATGTGTTCGCCGGCTTGCTTCAAGGCTTTGTAGATGAGCGGAGCGGCCTTTCTTGTTTCGGGCGACAAGAGCAGGTTGCGGGAGCTCATGGCCAGTCCGTCGGGCTCGCGCAGTGTGCTGCAACCGATGATCTCGAGCGGAATCTCCAGCCGTTTGACCATATTACGCACGATGGCCAGTTGCTGGACATCTTTTTCTCCGAAGTAAGCGCGGTGCGGTTCAACGATGTCGAAAAGGCGCTTCACCACGGTGGCCATTCCGGTGAAGTGCCCCGGGCGGAAGGCTCCTTCCATGCCGGTTTCCAGTGTGCCGAAATCGATATCGAGCAGATCCGGTCCTGAGG
>JBJOER010000006.1:0-37665 GCA_046049215.1 Bacteroidota bacterium
AACAGGCTGCAGGTGGGACAAAGCCTGCCCCGTGGCATCTACTTCATCCTGCTTCAAAACCAGGAGAAGTCGGTCAACCGCAAATTCTTCTATTAAGTCTGACATCAACCTCGACGCTTCAAGCCCTGCGCCACCGCGCGGGGCTTGTTGTTTTATGCCTCCTGTGTTTGAGTATCCTCCTTTGTTATTCGCAGGGATTAGCATACTGATCCGTTATAAACGGATACAAACGTGTATATGAAAGGCTAAGCGCTGCGCATTGACGAACATTGCCCTCAAAAGATACGTTGAGCGCTTATGCAATCGAACACAACCCATGCCGTACCCGTCGAGTCCAACGATGAAGCGTATGTGGTGGAGGCGGTATTGCCTTCACGTCTGGTCAAAACCTACTCCGCCACCATCATCGGTGTGGATGCTACGACTGTAGCCATCGAGGTGCACGCCGCGCAAGGGCAACCCAAAACCTTTTGGTCCGGCCTTCCCGATAACGTAGTACGCGAAAGTCAGTCGCGCATCGAGGCCGCCCTGAAGGTCAACGGTTACCGTTGGCCCGGTATGCGGATGGTCATCAATCTGGCTCCGGCGGACATTCGCAAGGAAGGCTCATCCTACGATCTGCCCATTGCCCTTTCCATCCTGGCGGCTTCGGGACAAATTCCTTCCGGCCGGTTCGGCGATTTCATGATGATGGGCGAATTGTCGCTCGACGGGAAACTGCTGCCTGTGCGCGGCCTCCTGCCTGTCGCCATCCAGGCCCGTGACGAGGGCTTCCGGGGCATTGTTGTTCCGAAAGCCAACGAGTCGGAAGCGGCCGTGGTGGAAGGTCTGGAGGTGTTTGGGATGCAGACACTCAAAGACGTGGTCGCTTTCCTGCTGGGACATTTGCGATGTGAAGCGGTTCGTTTCGAAGAGAGCGATTCCGTGGAGACCCAACAGGAGGCGGAACTCGATTTCGCGGATGTGAAAGGCCAGGCCAATGTGAAGCGCGCCCTGGAGGTGGCGGCAGCCGGCGGACACAATGTGATTTTGATAGGCCCGCCCGGAGCCGGTAAGACTATGCTGGCCAGGCGGATGCCTTCTATCCTGCCCGAGCTTACCGCCGAAGAGGCTTTGGAAACCACTAAGATCCATTCCGTTGCCGGCAAGTTGCCACGCGGCAGCGGATTAATCCGCAGTAGGCCGTTCCGGAGTCCCCATCATACCATTTCCGATGTGGCGCTCTGCGGTGGAGGAGGCTTCCCCAAGCCTGGCGAAATTTCATTGGCGCACAACGGCGTGCTTTTTCTCGACGAACTGCCGGAGTTCAAACGCACTGTATTGGAAGTGATGCGTCAGCCGTTGGAAGACAGGAAGGTGACCATATCACGGGCACGTATAGCCGTAGAGTACCCTTCGAGTTTCATGCTGCTGGCGAGTATGAATCCCTGTCCCTGCGGATACCTGAACCATCCCGAGCGCGATTGCACTTGTGCCCACGGCGTAGTGGACCGCTACCTACAGCGTATCTCAGGGCCTTTGCTCGACAGGATCGACCTGCACATCGAGGTCGTTCCTGTTCCCTTCCGCGAGCTCAATACACAGTCGGAATCGGAAAGAAGTACGGAGGTGCGTCGCCGTGTGGTGATGGCCAGACGCATCCAGGCCGATCGTTTCCGTGATCTGTCCGGCCTGCACTGCAATGCCATGATGAGCAGCCGGCTCATCCGTCAGCATTGCCGACTCGATTCAGCAGGTCAACAGTTGCTCAAGCAGGTGATGGAGCGCCTCGACCTCAGTGCCCGAGCCTACGACCGTATCCTGAAAGTCAGCCGCACCATTGCCGACCTTGAAGGCAGTGAACGTGTCCAAAACGCCCACCTCTCTGAAGCCATCAATTACCGCAGTATGGACCGATCTAATTGGGGGAAATGACTTCAATGGAAGATCTTATAATCCATTTGGAGGACGCAATTTGCGTCCTCCAAATCATAAGTAATAGAAAATCATATTGTTATGGATCATCGAAAGGACGCAATCGACAGTTGGAGTGGGTCAGCATTACCAGGTTTGTCAATCACAAAGCACTCGCTCTCCCGTGCCCTCCTACGAATAGTTCAACTGTAGGATCGTGTTCCGGTTCAGGCCGTACAACCTCTTGCGGAATTGCTTATCTAATTCCATTTGGAGGACGCAATTTGCGTCCTCCAAACTATAAACCCCACAAAAACAATCGATTATGAATGACTTGATTGCAGTATCCGATGAATGGATCGCCCAACGCATTTATGTGATTCGGAATAAGAAAGTGATGCTTGACCGGGACCTGGCCGACCTTTACGGCGTTGAAACCAAACGATTGAAAGAAGCAGTTCGACGCAATGCTTCGCGCTTTCCGGAGGATTTCATGTTCGAAATGGAGGGCCGGGAACTCGAGCAGTGGAGAAGGGGGAATGTCGATTCACCCGAGGACAAGAAAGGCCTGAGGCATCCACCATTTTGTTTTACCGAGCAGGGGGTGACCATGTTGTCCTGTATCCTGAACAGCGAAAGGGCGATTCAAGTGAACATCCTGATCATCCGCGTTTTCGTGCGTTTTCGCGAGTTGTTATCCGGTAACCAGGAGATCCTCCTCATGGTGGAGCGTATAGAAAAAAAGCTCAGTCGACACGATACCGAAATTAACGCGATCATGGAAGCCCTGAAGATGCTGTTGATGCCTCCCGCTTCTCCTCGGGTGAGAATCGGGTTCTCCAAAGAAAAAGAGCGGACGTCGGGCAAGGCTGACACGCAGTTGTCCCGTTGAATGTTCGGTATATCCGGCAGCACTAGATCTGCCGGTTGTATCAGCTCTCTACCATGGTGCCATGGCAACTCTTGAACTTCTTGCCTGAACCGCATGGACATGGGTCGTTACGGCCCACCTTCATCTCGTTACGTACAGGCTCGTGTTTCACGGGTGGGGGAGGACCCTGCGGTGGCTGATTGCCGGAAGGGGTAGGTCCAGCCGTGGTACTGACATTCTGGTTGTATTCGTCGTGCGTAGCCTTGAGCTTGCTCATGTCGCTGCGGGGCTGTTGAGCCTGACGCACTTGCTGCGGTTGTTCAACAGCGATCTGTCCTTTGAACAGGAACGACATCGTGTCGCGGTTAACTTCTTCCAGCATTTTCTTGAACAATTCGAACGATTCGAATTTGTAGATCAGCAGCGGATCTTTCTGTTCGTACACCGCATTCTGAACGCTCTGCTTCAAATCGTCCATCTCGCGGAGATGCTCCTTCCACGCATCGTCGATCAATGCAAGGGTGATGTTCCGCTCGAAGGCACGGATCAGTTCAAGGCCCTGGCTTTCGTATGATTTCCGCAAGTGTGCGATCACCTGCACACCGCGAATCCCATCACTGAACGGTACGACGATGTTTTCGTACTGTTGACCTTGCTGTTCGAAAACCTGACGAACAATCGGGAATGCCTGCTCGCCGATATGCTTTGCTTTGTTGCGGTAATGCTCATCGAGAGCTTCGTAAACGCGAGTGGTGAGTGTGTCCGGTTTCTCTTTGAGGAACTCCTGTTCGGATACCGGGCTCTCCACCGCGAAGAGGCGGATCAGATCCAGGTTGAAGTTCTCGAAATCGCGCGATTCCTGATGGCTGTTCACCAGGTTTTCGGCCAGGTCGAAGAGCATGTTCTGTAGGTCGAGCGACAGACGTTCGCCGTACAGGGCGTGCTTACGTTTTTTGTAAATGACTTCGCGCTGGGCGTTCATCACGTCGTCGTATTCCAACAGGCGCTTACGCGTGCCGAAGTGGTTCTCTTCCACTTTGCGCTGTGCGCGCTCGATGCTGCGGGTGATGAGGCTGTGCTGGATCACTTCGCCTTCTTTCAGACCCATGCGGTCCATCATGCCGGCGATGCGGTCGGAACCGAACAGACGCATCAGGTTATCTTCAAGTGAAACAAAGAACTGAGAAGAGCCCGGGTCGCCCTGACGTCCGGAGCGTCCGCGAAGCTGTCGGTCAACACGACGCGATTCGTGGCGCTCTGTGCCGATGATGGCCAATCCGCCTGCTTCTTTCACACCGGGTCCGAGTTTGATGTCGGTACCACGGCCGGCCATGTTGGTGGCGATGGTGACCGTACCGGCTTGTCCGGCCTGAGCCACGATCTCCGCCTCACGCTGGTGCTGTTTCGCATTCAGGACGTTATGGCGGATGTTTCTTTGCTTCAGCATACGGCTGAGCAATTCAGAGATCTCGACTGAGGTCGTACCTACGAGTACCGGGCGCTGCGCCTCGGTGAGTTTAACGATCTCATCGATCACTGCGTTGAATTTCTCGCGAGTGGTTTTGTAAACCAGGTCCTCTTCGTCCTTCCGCACGATTTTGCGGTGTGTAGGGATAACCACGACATCCAGTTTGTAGATCTCCCAGAATTCGCCCGCTTCGGTTTCGGCCGTACCGGTCATTCCGGCCAGCTTATGGTACATGCGGAAATAATTCTGCAGTGTGATCGTCGCATAGGTTTGCGTGGCAGCTTCGACCTTCACGTTCTCCTTGGCTTCGATGGCCTGGTGAAGTCCGTCGCTGTAACGACGACCATCCAGCACACGGCCGGTTTGTTCGTCTACTATTTTTACCTTGCTATCCTGGATGATGTATTCCACATCCTTTTCGTAAAGGGTGTAGGCACGCAACAGCTGATTGATGGTGTGGATGCGTTCCCCTTTGATGGCGAAGTCGCGCAGGAGGGTGTCCTTTCGGCTGGCCTTCTCCTCGGCGGTGCCGGTTGACTTTTCGATATCCGCCATGACAGAACCCACGTCAGGCAATTCGAAGAAATGCGGATCGGAAGTGTTGTGGCTGATCAGGTCGATGCCTTTCTCGGTCATCTCGATGCTGTGGTTCTTTTCATCGATGATGAAAAACAACTCGGGATCCACTTTTTCGCGCATCAGCTTCCCTTGTTCCGCCATGTACTGGTTCTCGGTCTTCTGAAGCAAGGTCTTCACACCGGGCTCACTCAGGAATTTGATCAGGGCGCGGTGCTTTGGCATTCCCCGATAGGCACGAAGTAGCGCCATGCCTACCTCTTCCTGCTTGTCCTTGGTATCGAAATTCTTCTTCGCGTCGGCGATCAGGGTGTTGACGTAGTTACGCTGTGCGTTGACAAGCAGTTCCACTTTCGGTTTAAGGGCGTGGAATTCCTGGTCCTGTCCTTTGGGTGTTGGTCCCGAAATGATCAGCGGAGTACGGGCATCGTCGATCAACACGGAGTCGACCTCATCCACGATGGCATAGTGATGCTCGCGTTGAACGATATCCTCCGGGCTGCGGGCCATGTTGTCGCGCAGGTAGTCGAACCCGAATTCATTGTTGGTGCCGTAGGTGATATCGGCCATGTAGGCCTTGCGGCGTTCATTGGAATTCGGCTGGTGCTTGTCGATGCAATCCACGGTGAGTCCCAGGAATTCAAACAAGGGGCCGTTCCATTCGGAATCGCGCTTGGCCAGGTAATCGTTCACGGTCACGACGTGTACACCCCTTCCGGCTAGGGCATTGAGATAGATCGGCAAGGTAGCTACGAGCGTCTTTCCTTCGCCGGTAGCCATCTCTGCGATTTTTCCCTGATGAAGTACCGAGCCTCCGATCAGCTGCGCATCGTAGTGTACCATGTCCCAGCTCACCTCGTTACCGGCGGCTATCCATGTCCGTTTATAGGTTGCCTGGTCGCCCTGGATGATCACGTGGTTTTTCCTGGCCGCAAGTTCCCGGTCGTGATCGCGGGCGGTTAAGGTAAGGTCGCCCACTTCTTTAAAACGGCGGGCAGCTTCTTTCACTACGGCAAAGGCTTCCGGATGTATTTCCTGAAGCACCTCCTCGATTCGCTTGTTCCGTTCTTTCTTCAGTTCATCGATCCGTGCGAAGAGTCGCTCTTTCTCGTCCATAGACTGATCTCCCTCGGTCTCGGCCGAGAGTGAAGTCAGTTCCTGCTCGATTTCCTCCAGGTGCTGGCGGATCTGCTCCCGAAATTGAAGTGTTCGGTCGCGCAGCTCATCGTTGGTGAGAGAAGACAAGGTATCGAACCGGGCGTTGATCTGACCGACAAAAGGGTTGAGCTCCTTCAGGTCGCGGTCGGCTTTGCTGCCTACGATGGACTTGATGAAGCGATTGACGAAATCCAACATGGTTTCGGGGTGTGGTTTTTGGGAGCGTAAAGGTACGCTTTCCCATTCAGAAACCGTCCGGTTCTGGCCGCCAAGGGAAACTGGCAAGTCGATGAATATCCTGCTGACGGTCAAATTGAGCTTTTCGTCCTGTCGAGTATGACCGGAAAGCGACTTTCGATTGGATTTCAACAGGTTTTCCCTGATTGCGTTGATTTTACTTGACTGGCATGAACTGGGCACTTACCTTTGAAACAGGCGATTTATTTTGCTGCGATGTATGTATTGGAACGATGAAGACCTTTTCGAGGCCGCTTTCAACGACGAGCGAATCAGGGAAGAAGCCCTGAGGGATATCGAGCTTGAACGCGGGCGAATCGCTGCCATGCCCATCATGCTGAAAGCCCGGCAGATCGGAAGGCTCGTCTCGTACATCTGTGAAACGCTTCCTACCGAGGATCTCGCGCACCATTACCGGGAGATCATGCAGGGCGATGCCGGCGTGATCATTGGAAAAGTAGCCGCAGCCGAAGGCTGTTCGGTTTACTCCCTGAAGATGGAAAATGCGGTATTGATCAAGCTGGCAGCCAAGAATTTGTTGTCTCAGATGTCCGGACTCCGCATGCTTGGCTATTCCGATTCCCGCTACATCCGTCTGCTGTGCGACGAGATCGAGGAATTCAGGGCGTTATTCGTCGTCTGGATTGCCACCTTCGACCGGCGCTGTGATATGCGCGACGGCTGGGGAATCTTTCATTGAGTACCCTTTGCGTTTTCCCGATCTTACAGATTCAACTTGCGCAATCCCGGAGCCAGCTTTGCGGTAAGGCCTACGGATAGTAACGTCAAACTGCCTCCGAAAATCACCGATGGTACTAGACCGAGCAGCCGGGCGGCAAGTCCCGATTCGAAGGCACCGATCTCGTTGCTCGATCCCACGAAGAGGCTGTTGACCGCTGCCACTCTTCCACGCATTCCGTCGGGGGTGTGCGTCTGTAGTATCGTACTGCGGATCACTACGCTCACATTGTCGAGCATTCCACTGAGCACCAGGAGCCCAAGGGAGATCCAGAAAACATCCGATAGGGCGAAGGCGATCATACAAACTCCGAAACCGGCTACGCACCAAAGCATCAGTTTGCCGGCGCCTTTTCCGGGGGGACGAAATGCCAGCCAGGTGGCCATGATGACCGCACCGATCGCAGGGGCTGCACGCAGCCACCCCAATCCCTCCGGCCCGCAATGCAGGATTTTGTCGGCGAATGCCGGTAAGAGAGCCACAGCACCACCGAAAAGAACTGCGAACAGATCCAGTGTCACAGCAGGAAGCAATACTTTGTTACTGAAGAAAAAGCGCAGTCCGTCCCGTAGGGCAGTGTTGATGCTTTCTCCATGAACATGCTTGGGATCGGCCTGTCTGTGCATGACCAGGTAGCATATGACGGTGACGGCGATCAGCACGCAAACGATGATCAATGTGCTGGAGGCCCCAAGCCAGGCATAGCACAATCCACCTGCAGCCGGGCCGGCTACCGCGCCGATTTGCCAGAGGCTGCTGTTCCACACCGATCCGTTCACGTATTTTTCAGGTGGCAGCAACTGGCCCCACAAGGCTGCCTGGGCCGGCGTATATATCCCGCGTGCGAGGCCGATTACAAATAATATGGAGAACGCAGGCCAAAGGCTGCTTGTTCTTGTCTCATCCATTACTACCAGCACAAACAATGCCGAGGCCACCAGCATCATCGTGGTGGAAATGGTGGCCAGTGTTTTTCTATTGAAGCGGTCGGCCAGGTACCCACCCGGCAGTGCAAGCGATAACGCAGGGATGGCTTCAGTCAGACCGATCAGTCCAAGTGAGAAAGGATCTTTGGTCTTCTGGTAGATGATCCAGCTGGCGACCAGTGCCTGCATCTGCAGAGCGACGGTCAGCAGGAACTTACCGCTCAGAAAAAGCCTGAAATCACGGTGCCGCAGGGAGGCATACGGGTCGTGCGTGGCGGACATGGAACAAAGCTAATCCAAATCGGTGTGCAACGGAGTCTGTATGGTCTGTCGTGAACCGGGAAGTTCAGGTGGCGATTCCTCCTGGCGTGCGTATCTTTGGAATCATGTCGCAGGGCAATCAGCACAGTCCGGAACGCAGGCTCCTGGTCTATATCGTGGAAGACGACCCGTGGTATGGTGAACGCCTGCTTCATCACTTGAGTCTCAACCCGGACAACGAAGTGGTCAAGTTCGACAATTCAAAAGATTTTCTTTCGGCTATCCACGACCGTCAGCCCGATGTTGTCACATTGGATTACAAACTTCCCGATCTGTCCGGAGATTTGCTGTTAAAGCGGATCCGTTCGACATATCCCGACGCCGCCATCATCGTCATATCCGCTCAGGAAGACCTTGCCACGGCACTTGATATGCTCCGTGAAGGAGCTTACGACTATTTCGTCAAGAACGACGAAACCCGCGACCGGCTATGGAATGCCATCAACAACATCCGAAAGAATGTCGAGCTGAGAAAGGAAGTGCAGGTGCTACGCAATTATGTGGAGAAACAATACGATTTCAAGCACCTGATCATCGGCAATTGTGAATCCATGAAAAAGGTCTATGGATTGGTTGTGAAAGCCGCTTCAACCCAGATCAACGTTTCAATCTCCGGTGAAACCGGTACCGGAAAGGAACTTGTTGCCAAAGCGATCCATTTTAATTCCGAGCGTGCCCGAAATCCTTTTGTTGCCGTGAACCTGGCTTCCGTTCCGCGCGACCTTCTTGAGAGCGAACTGTTCGGGCACGAGAAAGGTGCTTTTACGGGTGCGATAGCTATGCGGATCGGACGATTTGAAGAAGCGCATGGTGGTACTCTTTTCCTGGATGAAATCGGCGATCTCGATATTACGCTACAGGCTAAATTGCTACGTGTCATCCAGGAGCGTGAAATCACGCGTGTGGGAGGTAACAAGGTTATTCCTGTCGATGTTCGCATCATCACGGCAACGCACATGAATCTGATGGAAGAGGTGAGGAAAGGACGTTTCCGGGAGGACTTTTTTTATCGTCTGCTGGGCTTGCCTGTCAGCCTGCCCCCTCTGCGTGAAAGGGGGAATGACAAACTACTGCTGGCCAAGCATTTCCTGGATGCATTCTGTGCCGCAAATAAAATCGGCAAGAGGCAATTTTCCCAGGAAGCAAAGGACAAGATCATGGCCTACCGTTATCCGGGCAATGTACGTGAACTGAAAGCCGTAATTGAACTTGCCGCTGTGATGACTGACGGAGATCACATCGACACGGAAGATATTTCGTTCACTGCAGCCCGTACACCCTCGGACATGCTGGATCAAGATCTGACCCTGGATGAATATAACCGCCTGATCATACGCCATTATCTCGACCGCTTCGATGGGAATGTGATTGAAGCTGCTCATCGGCTGGGTATTGGCAAGTCTACGATTTACCGTCTCATCAAGGAAGGTAAAATCTAAATCAAACCTCCAATTCCATGTCTTCAAACGAGCGTCTGCTTTTCTTCGAACAGGTCATGGACCAGCTCAGAGGCGATATCGCGGTCTTCGACCTGCAGCACAGGTATGTCTATGTCAACCAGTATGCGATCCGTGATCCGGAGATGAGGCAATGGATCATTGGAAAGAATGATGTAGAGTATTGTGCTTTTCGGGGAATCAACCGGGAACTTGCGGTTCAACGCCGCCATCATTTTGCCGAAGCGTTAAGGACCGGAGTGCTTCAGGAATGGGAAGAGTATGTATTGGATAAAGCCGGCAACCCCAGAGCTTTTATCCGTCGAATCTTCGTGGTCAACGATGCTTCAGGTGCCCCTGAATTTCTGGTAGGTCATGGGATTGAGATTACGGAACGATGGATCGCCGACAAGGAATTGCGTACCAGCAGCGACCTCCTCACAAGCGTATTGCAGGCTGTGCCGGGACCTGTTGCTGTAAAAGACAATCAAGGCCGGTTTCTCCTTGCTAACAATGCAATGCTCGCTTTGTACAAGGTAAGTCATGAGGAACTGATCGGTAAATCACAGTCAGAGTTTCATCAGAATGGCAGTGAAGCGGAGCGCTTCGTTGAACTGGAGTCGAAATTGATTTGTTCCGGTGATCGCGACAGGCGTGAAGAGCAGTTTACGGATGCCATGGGTGTCGTCCGTTGGTTCGAAACCACACGTATACCCTTTCAAAATTCGCTCGGCGATACCCAGGTGTTGCTCTTCTCCACCGATATCACCGAAAGGCGGGAGAAGGAGTTTCTGCTCATCGACAGTGAACGCAAACTCAATGAAGCCCAGGAACTCTCCAAGACCGGTAGCTACGAACTCGTATTTCCGAACGGAAACATCAAGTGGTCGAAAGGCATGTATTTAATCTGGGAGTTGGACTCTTCTGTACATCCAACACTGGATTTGTTCTATTCCCGGATGCATCCGGATGACATTGAGCGTGTGGTCAAACGCCAGGGTGAAATGCATGTGGGTGAGGTGCCATTCAGCATCGTTTACAGGATCATCGTACCATCCGGAAAGATCAAATACATTGAGGCTTCCTCCAAGATTGAGCCTGCCGATCATCCAGGTGGAATGAAGGTCATTGGAACCTGCCAGGATGTAACAGAGCGCATCTTGCTGGAGAATGAATTAAGGGCCAGCGAGCGGCGACTCATCGAAGCGCAGGAGATTGCACGGTCCGGAAGTTGGGAGATTCGGTTTTCTCCCCAATTGGAAATCATTTGGTCGCCGGGTCTTTTTAAAATCTGCGAACGCGAATTTCATGAAGGTCAGCCTACACCCGAATTATTCTATGCACAGGTTCATGAACAGGATCGTCCGCGTTTGGAAAAAGTGATCAATGACCTCGTCGACAATGGAATACCCGGCGAAGTGAAGTATGGATTCAGTACTTGGGCCGGAAATGACCGGGTGTTTATTTCAAGGGGGCTGGTCAACCGGGACGCTGATGGTAATCCGGTATCGGTTTATGGTACAACCACCGATATTACCTTCGAATACCTTACCGAGCAACGGCTTCGTTCCAGCGAGAATCAGTTGCTGATGGCACAGGAGATTGCACGTGTCGGTTCTTTCGTTTTCAATATGGATGATATGACGGTGGAGTGGTCCCCGGGCATGTTTCGTATTTGGGAGCTGAATCCCGATCATGGCACGCCCGATTTCGATACTATATCTACCTACTATCATCCGGATGATCTTCCCGAAGTGATGAATCAATTCAAGAGCCGAAGTCCCGGGATCGACGAGAGATCAATCGATATACGGATTGTCATGCCAGATCAGCGTATCAAATACCTGGAGGTGCGCTACCGTTGGATAATTCATGATGGTTTGGTTCAGAATAAAGTCTTCGGTACAGCCATGGATGTATCTGAGAAGAAGCAGTTTGAAACAGAGCTGCTCCGTGCCCGAAAGCAGGCGGAGGATTCTGTCAAGGCAAAGGAGAATTTCCTTGCCAACATCAGTCACGAGTTGCGTACGCCTCTGAATGGTATCCTGGGCATGCTTCGGTTGCTTCAGAAAACAAATCTTAGCAGCGTCCAGCGGGAGTATCTCGATGTACTCAGCCACACTTCGGGCAATCTGCTCACCATCATCAACGATATCCTGGATTTCGCCAAATTGGAATCGGGCGGATATCTGCTTGAGGAAACCGTTTTTGATCCTGCGATGATAGCGGATACAGCCTTCCAGCTTCAGTTGGTCAAAGCGGAAGAAAAAGGCTTGGTCATGCGTCACCTGCATGAGCATTCTGACCCGATTCCCAGGGTTTGGGGTGATCCGAACCGGTTGAGCCAGATCCTATTGAACCTCCTGAACAATGCTGTTAAATTCACCAACAGAGGGGAGGTGTTGTTGACTCATCGGGTGAGCTCCACAGAGGGTGACTCTGTGGTGTTGTCGTTTTCGGTAAGGGATACTGGTATAGGGATCCCAGCTGAAATGCTTGAGCGGATTTTCGAAAGCTTTACCCAAGTGAACGCGTCCGGATTCGGCGGTGGGGGAGTAGGGCTGGGACTTACGATCACCAAAGGCCTTGTTGAGCGTCTTGGAGGATCCATCCGTGTCGATAGCACTCCGGATGTCGGTAGTAGTTTCACTGTAGAGATACCCTACCGGAAGGCTTCACGTGATAACCTGACTACTGAATCCGGTCCGATCCCTGCCGGTCTCGGTGAACTTAGGGTGCTTGTAGTGGAAGACAACAAAGTGAACTTGTACATCACCGAATCCATGCTACAGGCCTGGGGATTACAGGTTGAGGTCGCATTAAACGGTGAAGACGCTGTTCGAATGGCCGATGAAAATAATTATGATCTGATCCTAATGGATGTCCAGATGCCCGTCATGGATGGTCTGGAAGCGACCAGGTTGATCCGTAAGTTCAGGAACAGGGCTAGGGCCTCTGTGCCCGTTGTTGCCGTCACAGCCAATACCTCCAGGCTGGCGCATAAAAACCTGATCAGGGAAGGGATGAACGACTGCCTCGTGAAGCCTTTCCGCGAAGAGCAGCTTTTCCGGAAGATCCTTTCTAATATCAATAAAGATAACCTGCCTTCAGGAACTTTGCCTAAACGTAAGTTCCCGCAGCGAAAAACTCCCGGCATGAAGGGGAAATCCCTTTACGACCTCTCCCTGTTGATGCGTGATGATCCGGGTAATGATGCTTTTCTTAGGCGGATGCTCTCTATTTTTATCGAAACGATTCCCGCCTCTGTGGCATCAATGGAGGAATTTTATGAAAATGGGGATTGGGATATGGTCAGTTCACTGGCTCATAAGATCAAACCGACCCTCGATGGAACCGGAATCACCTCGGTGCGTGAAATTATTCGGAACATCGAATCTTTTAGCGAGAAAAAGCGGAGTCCAGTCCAACTTGGAGAGGATATTTCGACGCTGAGGAAGATCATCGATGAAGTTGTTCGTTCCTTTGAAAAGGAGATTGAACGGATTCAGGCCTGAGTGGTCAGGAGCTTCTCAATTTTCCTGGTGACCAATGCAGCTCCATGCTCCCAGGAGAATTGCCTGTTGACAAACAAGGAAGCATGACGGACGATCGATTCGCGCATGGCATCGTCGGTGCACAAACGGACAATGTGTGCCGCATATTCTTCCGGTTCATCCGCTACAAGTACCTCTTTTCCTGGCGTGGCTCCAATGGCATTGTTGGCAAGCGTAGAGATCACACAAGGCACTCCCATGGCCATGGCCTGCAGGATCTTGTTCTGCAACCCGATGCTGATAAGCATAGGGGCGACCATCACACTTGATTCTGCGAATGCTGTGCGGATATCGTCCATCCATCCGCTTACGTGAATGGATGAACTCTCCAGATTTCGGATTTGTCTTACCGGCTCAGCACCTGCGATCAGCAGATTGGCTTCGGGCATCGATCTCCGGAGGATAGGCATGATCATTTTTGCGGTGAAAATTGCGCTTGCGATGTTGGGAGGATACGCCATGTGTCCGTTGAACATAACCGTGTATTTCCGTGTCGATCGTATCGGATGGAAATACGATAAATCAACACCGTTAGGTACGATGTCGATCCTGTCTTTCTCAACTAAAGGCATGCATTCTCTGTCCTGTCCGGAAATGATGAAATGGGCACGGAAGTCGTGGAATACCTTTTGCTCATAGTCCGCCACCGCCGCCGCTTCGCGGCGCACAAAAGGCTTCAGCCACAGAGACGCCGTAGCATGCATTCGTTCCATACCCTTCGAAAACGCGTCCATGTAATCAATGACCCTGACCTTTGCAGGTATGCGGCGGGCATACTCTGCCATGCGGATCAAGTGACAAAAAACAATTTCCGGAGTTGTCTCCTGAACAACCTTTTCGAGGTCTCTGAAGCTTTTTGCCGACTGGAAATAGGCGACCTGATAGGGTAGTTTGCGCAACACCAAGAGGTTTATGGCGGATTGCAACTTGGGGATGACTGAACAGTGGATCGAATGGCAATAGGGAGAAAGGGCGTTGCGCTGGGCTGCTGTGATTTGCTCAGGAGAGATGGCGAAAAGTACGACTTCGAAGCGCTGACTTAATTCCCGGATGAGATGGTAAGCCCGCAGCTTATCGCCTTTTTCAAGTGGAAAAGGAAAGCGTGATGTCAGGAAGAGCAGGCGCTTCTTGGGAGGAGTCATTCGGAAATGTAAAAATAGTCACATCCTTCGATCTTCCTTTGTGTGTGCGGTTTAAGCCCCGGGTTCAACCCAGGGCTGTTTTTAAATGCCTAAGTTTGGATCATGCACGAGATGTTACATCATTTCCGTCACAAGGTGAAAATACAGGTGCGCTTCAAGGATCTCGACTCCATGGGGCATGTAAACAACGCTAATCATCTCACCTATTTCGAGCTTGCTCGGGTGTCCTATTTCCATGAAGTGGTGAAAGAGGAGGTGGACTGGCATCGCCAGGGTATCATTCTTGCCCGTATGGAGATCGATTATAAAAGCCCCATTTTACTCGACGACGATTTATGGGTCTATGTACGAGTCTCTGCATTCGGTCGAACCAGCTTTACGATGGAGTATTTCATCGTATCGAACCGACCTGGAGGTTCTGTGCTCAGAGCTACGGGCAAATCCATACAGGTCTGCTATGATTATTCCAGTAATCTCCCCGTTGAAGTCCCTTCAACCTGGAGGTCAAGGGTGATTGCCTTTGAGCCCGATGCCTCAGCCCTTTCTTAAGTAAGGCCAGGGAGTGGCGAGCCGTTTTGTAAAATCACCTTGGAATCGCAAGTCGTTGTAACGGTCCTGCCCTTCAAGAAAATAGATCGTGTACCCTTTTTTTCTCCAGTCAGTCAATTCCTCCTCGCTGCAATAATGGCGAATGATCACATCCGAAGGTCCTCGTTCCTTCTCGCGCTGCAGGACCAACAGATGTGCCTGCCACCAGCCGGTGATCAATACTGCAGGTTGTCTCACATCGTCGATTGAGTTCATCACCCTTTCTGCATATCGTATTCGTTGTATTCTTTTGCTCCTGTCGGCAATGACTAGGCCAGATAAAGGATCCATTGCGATTTGCTGTCCGCCGGCTTCGAAAGTCCACGCAAACTTGCTTACGGTTGAACCACGATCCTCTTCCGCCAGGTTGATGCCGAAAGTGAAACACGACAGGATCAAACTGACAGTAAGCGCAAACAAAGATTTTCTGGATAAACGAATCGCCAGCCAGGCCAGCAGGAAAGGTGCCACTGGAATCATGAAGGCGGATTTCAGTGGCAGCCTGACGAATGCGATGGCATAAAGCGCACAGGTAATGATGCTGACCACCGCCAGGGTGTTTTGGCAGTCACTAGTTGATCCTGCTGCAACCGAGTTCCGTTGTGGACGAACAATGGCAACCAACAATGCGATGCATACTGCAAGGAACCCGGGAAGTCCCCAGACACCGATCGTTCCCTTGTAGGTGTTTTTCAACCATCCCGGAATCGGGAAGTGTTCGTAAAAGGTGAAGAATCCGGTTCCATAGTTCAGCAGTACGGGTAGGAATGAAAGTGCTGAAAAGAGTAGGGTGCTCAAGGAGAATCTCACGACAGCCATCCATCTCTTGCCCTCGTCGGCATGTGCGTAGCTTAGGATGGACAACGGAATGATCATCGCACCGGAAGTGATTCTGCAGCCACAGGCTATTCCCAGCATTAAACCCGCCATGATGACTTTTTTGCCGGACGCATGAAGCGCGGCGATAAGTACAAACGAGACCGCCCACATGTAGTCCATCGAATCGGTACTGTGAATGAATACGATAGGTGTGAAGGCCAGGGCTACTCCTGCAGGCAAGGCATGCGCCACCCCGTGTCGTCGTAGCAGCAGCATGAATGCGTGAATGCCCGCGGTGCTGATCAAAGCGGTCAGCAAATTATAGATCCAGGCGCCTGAATCCCAGATGGCGCTGTAAACCAGTTCTTGTAGCGGATGACCGGGTAGACGGGAAACTTCGTACAGGCCGGTCGTCGCAATCCGTTCGGCCACCAGGCGAAGGGCCCAGGCGTCTTCTTCGGCTCCATACCCCTCGAAGAGAAAGGGTAGTCGGGAAATGAAAATCAACAGCGAACAGATCCAGAGCGATTTCCTGCTATCCGCTTTCATGACTCCTTGTGGATGATTCGAAGGGCCTCGCGGACAGCATTGTCCTGTTCAAGGAGGATGGGGTACAATCCTTTGCTTTGCCAAAGCAAACGTGCAATGTAGGCCCGCAGTTGGTTGCGTAGGAACACCTCCGATTTTTGAAGGCCGCCGGGGTCCTTACTAACCCCGTTTTTATCGGCAAATGCCACAAATTGGTTGAGGAGGGGCCCGTCAACCTGGAATTTTTTGCGGAAATCCTCCGGGCCGGAGTAGGCCTGCAGTTGCTCACGATTCGCATCTACGTAATCGTAAGCGAAGCGGTTGATGAGGCCTTCGCCGTAGATCTTGTCGAGATATGTGCTGTTATAGGAAGTGTCAAGAGGCACGAAGATGTCCGGCATGATGCCTCCTCCTCCGTAAACGGTTCTTCCGGACGAAGTCTTGAACTTTAGGCTGTCTGCCTGCTTGATGCTGTCGGCGGAAATCATTTCACCGTGTCTGAAACGGTTGTACAATTCGCCATCATAGTCCTGCCCGCCTTTGTCGTAAGGCTTCTGAATGCTTCGGCCGCTGGGTGTATAGTATCGTGCTATGGTCAGGCGTAAAGCGGATCCATCAGGCAGTTCGGATTGTTCCTGCACCAGTCCTTTGCCGAATGACCGCCTGCCGATGATGGTTCCCCGGTCCCAGTCCTGGATCGCTCCTGCGAGGATCTCTGAGGCGGACGCGGAACCTTCGTCGATAAGAACGATAAGCTCGCCCTTCTCGAACAGGCCTTCTTTTCGTGCCTTGTAATCGGATCGGGGTCTCGATTTACCGCTGGTGTAGACAATCAGCTTGTTTCCATCCAGGAATTCATCTGTAAGTTTGGTTGCTGCATCGAGGAAGCCTCCGGGATTTCCGCGGAGATCCATGATTAGGGATTTCATGCCTTCTGACTTCAGTTGTTCCAGTGCAGTACGGCACTCCTCATAGGTGGTTGCACTGAATCGGCTCAACTTGATGAAGCCCGTTTGTTCATCGAGCATATAAGCCGTTTCCAGGCTGTTCAAGGGTATCTTTCCTCGGATGATTTTGAAATCGATTAGGGTTTCCTTGTTTCGTCGATAGATACTAACGGTGACCTCGCTACCTCCTTCACCACGAAGATATTTTTGTACCTGTTCGTTGTTGATCCCGATCCCGGCTACATTTTTACGGTCGACCTTCACAATGCGGTCACCGGCCATCAATCCCACCTTTTCGCTTGGACCACCGGGAATAGCGGATACCACCATGATTGTGTCCTGCTGAATATGGAATTCAATGCCGATCCCTTCAAAATTGCCCTCTAACGACTCATTGACGGCTTGGAGGTCCTTTGCCGGGATGTAGGCTGAGTGAGGGTCAAGTTGAAGCAGCATGGCTTCGATGGTCGTTTCCACGAGGGAGTCGGTCGATATGGGATCGACGTACTCCTGCTCGATATAATCCAAAACGGTTTTCAACTTGCTTCGTTCATCACCGGAAGAACCAGGTCTCAAGCTATGACCAAGGTAGATGCCCAGCGCAAGTGAAAGTCCGAGGAATATGGGCAGGAAGACAATTGAGCGTGCGGGCCTCATGGTGTTTTTTGTTCACCGGATGAAACGAATCGGGAGACTTCAACGCCGAAACGTTGTAGAAAGTCCACACCCTCTTCCACATCAATCCCTTTGTAGGCGGCATACGAGTCTCGAAAGATCACCTTTCGGATGCCGGTCGTATATATGATCCGGGCACACGGCAGACAAGGGGCAAGGGTGACGTATAAGGTGGCGTCCTCCAGAGTCAACTGGTTCTTTGCCGCATAGAGAATGGCATTCGCTTCT
Organism: Bacteroidota bacterium; assembly: GCA_046049215.1. Lineage (GTDB taxonomy): Bacteria > Bacteroidota > Bacteroidia > AKYH767-A > OLB10 > JAJTFW01. Next base: position 18,107 of record JBJOER010000006.1, read on the forward strand.
GCATGTAGTGCCAGGGAGCAACCGCCTTTCCTGTCCCTCGGGCAACCGGTTTCCGGCCATTCTTCATCACAGTTGTGTGTCCCCGCAGGTGGCCCGTTGTAGCCCAGAGAAACGATACGGGTGTCTTTGGCGATGACTGCGCCAACTTTTGTCTTCACGCAGTGGGACTTTTGAGCCAGATTTCCGGCCAGGTCCATGTACAATTGATCGAAACTGATTTTTGACATCGAAGGTCAAAGATAAGTGTTGATGACTTGAAGCAGGGATCTCAATCTTTTTCCCGTTTTATGGAGCGGTAGATTTCACCCGGAAACAACCTGAACCCCAATGATAAAACAGGCGAGTCGAGTTGGGCATCGATACTGGGGTTGTTGATGAGCATGAGCCGGTATCCTATCCCTGCACTAACTCCCAACCATTTCAATACCTTGTACTGCACGTTGCATCCGGGTTGCAAGGCCACCACACCTTTGCGGAAGAGCGGCTGCGGTTCGTTGTTCTTGTCGAAATATTCAAAGTAAGAGGTTCCGTATCCCAACAATACGGGGATACCAACCTGCCAAGGGTCTCTCCGGTAAGCTACGTACTCAGCACTGAGAGGGTAGAATCGAAAGAAAAGTTGAGCCTTTGTCGAGTCTTTCCCGGCCAGTTCGCGGTCTTCGCCCTCGAGGGTTTTCCATTCGATGATATCTGAACTTACTTTGTTGTAACCCGCGCCGAAACGCCATTTCCCTTTCCACTCCACCCCTGCGCGGAATCCCCATACGTCGGCTCCTTTTCGGCCGATGAATGACCTGTATGTGTCCAGAGTCAGAAAAGGAGTGAATGCAGGCTCATTCGGGGATAAACCTTGACCGTGTGCGTGATTGACGGTAGACGGCAGGAGCAACCCTATGAACAGAAGAATCCGCAGTTGAGCGATGAAACGGGTTTTCATTCAATTCAAAGGGTAAGGCGTATCAGAAGGAACAACAATGCATGCAGGAACAATTGGAAATCGACAGTCCAAAAGTAAGTTATCGGTTTGCTCCTTTCATGCAATGACAGAACGCCAAGTGCCGTGATAATCGTATGTGCCGGAATAATCAGTGGTAGCCACCAAGAGTCATCAGGCATGGAAAGTGTCGTCCCCGCCAGTACTGCTGCCAGAAGTAGAATGGAGGAAGACGCCATTGCACAGTTGCGACTTCCTATCATCAGTGCGAGTGTCATTGTATTTTGTTTTGAATCGGACTGACGGTCGCGGATATCGATGGCGATACTTAGGGCAAGGATGAAAAGCGTACGGAAAATCAACAGGTAGAGGGTTTCTGTTCGTTCAGCGGTGAAAGGGGTTGTTGCCAGGCTCCATGCCAATGCCAATACGACATTTTTCATCATCGGAATTTCCCTTAAGCCATTGATGAAAGAGAGTCCGTAATTCATAGGGCGGTAATAGGCAACCGTGAGAATTGCCGACACCGACAATTGCGGAATGGACTTTAGTAGGAAGGCAGGGTGATCAAAGGGATAGATGGCTGCTATCGCGAAAGGGGCAATCAAAAAAGCAGACTCGATCTTCTTTCCGTTTTTTTGTTGACGATTGAATATTGCAATTCTGCTACCAAGTTGATAAATGACGAATGTGAAAAAACCGATTAAAATCGATAAAACGGCGGTTTCAGCAAGGCTGCATTCCTGATTTGAAGTCGATGAAAAATAAAGTGCAGAGGCGGTTAAGCCTAATATACCGGGGAGTATCCGGGAGAGCATGCCTATAGAAATAGTCGACGGGTGCAATCCTTTATACCGGAAGCCTCAATTCAATGTGCAAAGATAATCAGCAGGGTAGCCAAGCTTGTTCCCAAACCGATGTATCCCCATTTCAAACTGTGTTGTATTTTTATATTACGGGCAGCTTTGTCGTAACCCATTCTGAATTCGGGGTTTTTCGAAAGCGCCGGATCGTATGAATCTGGCAATCTCATTTTGCGAAGAATCCGGCTTTCCTTTTTCATCGATTGATTATCAGTCATTTCTTTGGGACGCCCGGTGGTTTGCAAAGGACTAAACCTGCCGCTTATAACGCTATATAACATTGGTACCGGTAGACCGTAAAATTGTAAAAGTCCTGACCCGGCTCCAATTACTGCAGAGGAAACGCTAGCTCCATGTGCTTTGAAATAAGCATACGCCGCCTGCTCACCCAAAATGAAACGCTTCGCTTCGTCGATACTGAAATCAAGAGAGTCCACCGGGGCATACACCACGTCTTCACTCCCGCTTGAATTGGTTACAGAAAACACATCGTATCTATCTATGGAACGTGTTCGTCTGCCGTTGTCGCCCGGCTTCTTGTAAGTGATAAAGTCGGGACCGATCTGGTAGGTCTCGATTGGAATGGTTTTACCGTTCAAGAGCTGTATCTGCTGGATTTGTCCATGAGCCGGAGCTTGAAACACTGCGGCAAGGGAACAAGCCAAAATGAAGCGTTGTAGCGTTTTCTTCATCGTTTTAAACCCGATCGGCGTATGGCCGACAAGTTGCATTAAAGATAGCCGAAGTTCAAACCAAAACGACTGTTAAAATTCAAGCGGGCCTCCTTGTTTTCAACATTCATTTATTATATACCCAATATATTGATTATCAATTTATAATACTCATTGTCGATCAGCTGTTCAGATGCCTGTGTTTCGTAATTTCGCCAGTGAAATCCAACCCATGTCTATCCTGTCTTTCACCGACCGCCACATCGGACCCGATCCGAACGAGACCAACGAAATGCTGTCCTCCATGGGAGAACAGTCTGTCCGTACCCTAATCGAAAAAACAATTCCATCGGATATCCGGATCACTTCATCCCTGAACATTCCGGATGCAGTTTCTGAACCGGATTACCTTGCAGAGCTGCGTTCTGTAGCCTCCAAAAACAAGGTTTTTCGCACTTATATCGGCCTGGGTTACTATGATACCCATACTCCCGGTGTCATTTTACGCAACATATTCGAGAATCCGGGCTGGTACACGGCTTACACTCCCTACCAGGCCGAAATCGCACAAGGGCGACTGGAAGCCTTGCTCAATTTCCAGACCATGGTTCGTGATTTGACGGGCATGGAGATGGCGAATGCTTCCCTGCTGGATGAATCCACAGCCGCGGCAGAGGCCATGAGCATGCTTTTCCATACCCGTTCGAAGGAGCAGGAGAAAGGAGGTTGCGTGAATTTCTTTGTGGCATCCGACGTGTTTCCTCAAACTTTGGATGTCCTTCGTACCCGCGCAACTCCTTTGGGCATCCATCTGGTAGAAGGTGATCCTACCACGTTCAGTCATGATTCATCTTTCTTCGGCGCTCTCCTTCAATATCCCGGTTCGCAGGGTCTGGTGACCGACTACCGGGCATTCGTTCAGTCGTGTCAAAGCGCATCGATCCGTGTGGTGGTTGCCGCCGACATCTTGTCTTTGGTGCTGTTGACCCCTCCCGGAGAATGGGGAGCGGACGTCGTTGTTGGTTCTACCCAGCGTTTCGGAGTGCCGATGGGTTACGGTGGTCCCCATGCCGCTTATTTCGCCACGAAAGAAAGCTACAAGAGAGATATTCCCGGTCGTATCATCGGATTGAGCATCGACTCTGCCGGCAAGCCTGCTCTTCGTATGGCGTTGCAGACCCGCGAGCAGCATATCAAGCGCGATAAGGCGACTTCAAATATTTGTACCGCACAGGTGCTCCTCGCGGTGATGGCCTCCATGTACACGGTGTACCATGGTCCCGATGGTCTGCGCTCCATCGCCAGAACCGTGCACTTGCGCGCGGCAACCCTTGCCGCCGGTCTGCGCAAGTTGGGCTACAATGTACTTCACGATCATTATTTCGATGCCGTGGCGTTTTCTGCAGGGGAGAAGCAGTCCTCGCTTCGGAAGATGGCTGAACAAGCTTCCATGAACTTCCGATATGAAACCGATGGAACAGTGGTGGTCAATGTCGATGAGACAACTCGTCACCAAGACGTGACTGATATTCTTTCCGTCTGTGCCAAAGCCGCAGGCTCCGATTACAAGCAGAACGGAATCGATCCCGGACTCAAAACACCCATCACCGACGAGTTGCCACTTGCCCGTACCTCCGCTTTTCTCACTCACCCTGTTTTCAATTCATGCAGGAGCGAGACCGATATGCTGCGATACATCCACCGCCTCGAAAGCCGCGATTTGTCGTTGAATTACTCCATGATCGCCCTCGGTTCCTGCACGATGAAACTCAATGCCACTTCGGAGATGATGCCCTTGAGCTGGCCGGAGTGGAACAAACTCCATCCTTTCGCACCTGTGGAGCAAACGCAGGGCTATGCGCAGATCATCCGTGAGCTGGAAGAGTACCTCTGCGCCGTAACCGGTTTTGATGCGGTCTCCCTGCAGCCAAATTCCGGTGCGCAGGGTGAATACGCCGGACTGATGGCCATCCGAGGCTATCTTGAAGCGAAAGGGGAAGGACACCGCAACATCTGCCTTATCCCTCAAAGTGCCCATGGTACGAACCCTGCGAGCGCCGTCATGGCCGGCTGGCAGGTGGTTGTCGTAAAATGCGACGACCAAGGCAACGTCGACCTCGCCGATCTGCGTGCAAAGGCTGAGCAACACAAGAACAATCTGGCTGCTGTGATGGTGACCTACCCCAGTACGCATGGCGTATTCGAAGAGGGCATCCGTGAACTCACACGTATCATTCATGAATGTGGCGGTCAGGTGTACATGGACGGTGCCAATATGAATGCACAGGTTGGTCTGACGAGCCCGGGAATGATCGGTGCCGACGTGTGTCACCTCAACCTGCACAAGACTTTCGCCATCCCGCATGGCGGCGGCGGCCCCGGTATGGGTCCCATCGGAGTGGCAGCACACCTCGCTCCGTACCTTTCGAATCACCCCATAATAAATGTCAATTCAGAGCGTAAAGGCACAGCCGTAAGTGCGGCTCCATGGGGAAGTGCACTGATCCTGCTCATCAGCTACGCCTATATCCGCATGCTGGGCAAGGACGGCGTACGCCGTTCCACCGAGATCGCCATTCTCAACGCGAATTACATGAAGGCTCGTCTGGAGTCGCATTACCCCATCTTGTATCAGGGTAAAGGCGGTACCGTTGCCCATGAGATGATTCTCGATTGCAGGGCGTTCAAGCAGACTGCAGGTATCGAAGCGATCGATATCGCCAAGCGTCTGATGGATTACGGATTCCATGCCCCCACGGTGGCTTTCCCTGTGGCAGGAACCTTGATGGTGGAGCCTACCGAAAGCGAGTCGAAACCGGAACTCGATCGCTTCTGTGAGGCGATGATCTCCATTCGCGAAGAGATCCGTGCCATCGAGGAAGGTCGTGCTGACCGCAGCAATAACGTGCTTGTCAACTCCCCCCATACCGCCGAAGAACTCACCGCCGACGAGTGGAACTATCCCTACAGCCGTAAACAGGCCGCCTGGCCTGCATCCTGGTTGTCCGGCAATAAGTTCTGGCCATCGGTGAAGCGGGTCGACAATGCTTATGGCGATCGCAACCTGGTTTGCGCGTGCCCCGATATCAGCACCTACGAGAACGCCGAGGCGGTACATTGATCGTTGTTGTTTCGTATAGGCGGTATGGATAGCCGATGAACTACCTTGCCCACGCTTACCTTTCCGGTACGGATGGGGATCTGCTGATCGGGAATTTCATCGCCGATCATGTCAAGGGCACTGCCATCCATCGGTTTCCGGAGAAAGTACGTCAGGGGATCCTGCTGCATCGCATGATTGATTCTTTCACGGATTCACATCCCGTGGTGGAGGAGTGTAAAGCTGCTTTGCGTCCCCGTTTCCGGAAATATGCACCGGTCATCACCGACATCTATTTCGATCATTTTCTCGCCCGTGATTGGGAACGGTATCACCATGAAGAGCTCCCCGTTTATGCACGAGGGTGCTATACCCATCTTCGACTGAATGAGCAGTTGCTGCCGGAAAGGACGGTGTTCATGCTGGGATATATGGAGAAGCAGGACTGGTTGACAGGGTACTCAACAACTCGGGGAATCGGTTTGGCTTTAAAGGGAATGGCCAGGCGGGCCCGTTTCGAATCGGGGATGGAATACGCACAGGAATTTTTAGAGGAGAATTATAAGCTTTTCGACTCGGGATTCGAGCGTTACTTTCCCGACCTGCAAAGGCATGTCGAGAGTCAAATCATCAAAGCTGCTCAGCGGTTTTCATGATCTTGATGATTTTCCTTTCACCTTGATAAACGGCTTCTACAAGGTAAACCCCTTGATTCCATCCACTGACGTCGATGGAAATGGTATTGTACTGGCCAAGTGACGGACCCGGAAAGTAATTCTGGGCCATAGGAAAAACGCCTTGAAACTGAATCAGGCCATAGGAATTGAAAATGTTGATGCTCATGAATCCCGAACTGTTCATGTAAGCCTTGATCTTGATGATATTTTCAATCGGATTGATCAGGCTTGGATTCAGGTCTATGTCGAAACTTCCACAAATTCCACTATAGTACCCACAAATGAAATAGCCGTATTTATTGATTGCAAAGCAGTCGTTCCTCAGGGTTTGTCCGTCGCAGGTGCAAACCGGATTGTAGTCCTGGTAGCAAGTGAAGAAAATATTCTCCTGTTTGGTGGAATCCTTGCAGGGGTAGCAGAAGTTGCCCTGAGCCTTCACTTTCCCGATGCCGGAAATAAAAAGTGCTGCAAACAGTAAAAGTGGTCGGATCATGAAGGATCAGTCTGCTTCGAATACGAAGTTACGAATGAACTGTAGCGATTTCTTCATTTGAACGAAAAAGGTTTTTATGGCGGCCATAACGAAGAACGGCCGCCGAAGCGACCGTTCCGAAAAGAGGTTTGGTCTTAATCATTCCCCACTGAAAGCCGCTGAAGCGAATTCGCGGTTCAGTCGTGCGATGTTGCTTACGGAAATGCTCTTGGGACACTCCGCTTCGCAGGCTTCCGTGTTCGTACAGGATCCGAAACCGGCCTCGTCGTGAGCCTTTAGCATGTTAGCCACGCGGCGCTTGGCTTCGGCACGGCCCTGTGGAAGCAGAGCGTACTGCGACACCTTGGCTGAAAGGAAGAGCATGGCCGAACTGTTGGTGCAGGCCGCCACACATGCACCGCATCCGATGCAGGCCGCGGCGTTGAAGGCCTCATCGGCATTCGCCTTGGGTACAGGGATGCTGTTTGCGTCGGGTGCTGCTCCGGTATTCACGGATACAAATCCTCCGGCTTGCTGGATCTTGTCAAACGCCCTGCGGTCAACCACCAGGTCACGGATCACCGGAAATGCAGCCGAACGCCAGGGTTCGATGATGATGGTATCTCCGTTGGTGAAACTGCGCATGTGCAACTGGCAGGTGGTGACACCCTTCACCGGTCCGTGTGCACGGCCGTTGATGTACATGCTGCACATTCCGCATATGCCTTCACGGCAATCGTGGTCGAATGCAATCGGCTCCTTACCCGATTTGATCAGGTCTTCATTCACCACGTCCAGCATCTCCAGGAAGGACATGTCAGGACTGATGTTTTTGGCGGCATACGTATCAAAGCGTCCGCTTTCCTTCGCGTTTTTCTGACGCCATACCTTCAGGGTCAGGTTCATTGTTCCGCTCATGGCTTTTATTTCGATGTGGAAGGGAATTCCTTCCGGTGTGGTTATGCTTATTTGTAAGAACGTTGGGTGAGTTTCACGTTTTCGTATTCCAATGCTTCCTTGTGCAACTCGTGGGCCTGGCCCTCGCCTTTGAATTCCCAGGCAGCGACGTAGGCGTAATTTTCGTCATCACGCAAGGCTTCGTTCTCGGGAGTCTGGTACTCTTCGCGGAAGTGGCCTCCGCAGCTTTCGTTGCGTTGCAGGGCGTCGACCATCATAAGTTCTCCCAGTTCGATCAGGTCGGCTACGCGTCCGGCTTTCTCCAGGTTCTGATTGAGTTCGGTATCGCTTCCGGGAACCATCAGGTTGCTCCAGAAATCAGCTTTCAGTTGTTTGATTTTGTCGATGCCTTCTTTCAGACCGGCTTCGTTCCTTGCCATACCGCAGTGGTTCCACATGATGAGACCCAGTTCCCGGTGGTAGTCGTGAACGGTTTTCGATCCCTTGATGGCCAGGAGTTTTGAAATACGCTCCTTCACGGATTTTTCGGCTTCGATGAATTCCGGGGTGTCATTCGGGATGGGTTTGCGCTCCACGCCTGCCAGATAATCACCTATCGTGTAGGGCAGTACGAAATAACCGTCGGCAAGTCCCTGCATGAGTGCGGATGCGCCCAAACGGTTTGCTCCGTGGTCGCTGAAGTTGGCCTCTCCGCAAGCATACAATCCGGGAACAGAGGTCATCAGGTTGTAATCCACCCAAAGTCCTCCCATGGTGTAGTGCACTGCCGGGTAGATCATCATCGGGGTCGTGTAGGGGTCGTCACCGGTGATCTGTTTGTACATGTCGAAAAGGTTGCCGTATTTCGATTCGACGGTCTTGGCACCCATCCGGTTGATGGCATCGCTGAAGTCGAGGTAAACGGCCAGTCCTGTTTTGCCCACACCGTAGCCTCTGTCGCACATGTCCTTGGCGGCACGCGATGCGATATCGCGGGGGACGAGGTTTCCGAATGAAGGATAGCGGCGCTCCAGGTAGTAGTCGCGCTCGTCCTCGGGAATGTCTTGCGGTTTGCGTGTATCGCCCTTGGCCTTGGGTACCCAGATGCGTCCGTCGTTACGCAGCGACTCCGACATAAGGGTCAGCTTCGACTGGTGGTCGCCGGAAACGGGAATGCAGGTGGGGTGGATCTGTGTGAAGCAGGGGTTGCCGAAATAGGCTCCCTTCTTGTGAGCACGCCAGATGGCCGTGGTGTTGCTGCCGCGCGCGTAGGTCGTGAGGTAGAACACATTTCCGTAACCGCCAGTGGCCAGTACGACGGCATGTGCGCTGTGGCGCTCGATTTCACCGGTGACGAGGTCGCGTGCAATGATACCACGGGCCTGCCCGTCAACCACCACCAGCTCCAGCATTTCGTGGCGTGTGTTCGACTGGATCTTGCCTTCACCGATCATGCGGTTCATCGCAGAATAAGCGCCGAGAAGTAACTGCTGTCCGGTTTGTCCTTTGGCGTAGAACGTACGGGAAACCTGGGCTCCGCCGAATGAGCGATTGTCCAACAAGCCACCGTATTCCCTGGCGAACGGTACTCCCTGCGCAACGCATTGGTCGATGATGTTCACACTGACCTGGGCCAGGCGGTAAACGTTGGCTTCACGGGCACGGTAGTCGCCGCCTTTGACGGTATCGTAGAAAAGCCGGTAGACACTGTCTCCGTCGTTACGGTAGTTCTTGGCGGCATTGATCCCTCCCTGAGCAGCAATACTGTGTGCACGGCGGGGGGAGTCCTGAAAGCAGAAGGTCTTGACGTTATAACCGAGTTCGGCGAGAGAGGCGGCCGCGGAGGCTCCTGCGAGTCCCGTTCCTACAACGATGATATCGTATTTGCGTTTGTTGGCCGGGTTGACCAGCTTGCAGTTGAACTTATGACGGTCCCACTTTTCGGCAAGGGGGCCTGCGGGTATTTTGGAGTCGAGCTTCATGACGTTTTTACCAGGTAGAAGTAAATGGGCATGGCGGCGAACAGTGCCGGTATGATCACACCGAACACCACGATTCCGGTGTTGCGTATGAGGGATTCGTATTTCTTTCTGCGAATGCCGAAAGTCTGGAATGCACTTTGGAAGCCGTGCAGCAGGTGGTAGCTCAAAGCAGCCATGCTGAGGATATAAAAAATGGAAAGCGCCGGTGATTTGAACGATTCTTCCACTACAGCGTAAAGATCCTTGCAAATGATGATCCTGTTGCCCATGTATTCGATTGTGCAGGCCTGCAGATTCTGGGCGGCTGCATCTGCGGCAGTCATACTCTCCTGGTTGATCAATTTTCCGGTGGTCGCCTCAACGATGTAGGTCTTCCAGCCGATCTCGCCGAACTTGTACTGGTACCAGAAATTAGACATATGGGTCACAATGAAAATGAGCAGGATCGTACCGAGTATGCCCATATTGCGGGAAGCCCAGCTGGAGGAACGTGTGTCCTTGCGGCTTTCGTAGGCCACGGGCCGGGCTTTGCGGTTGCGGAAAACCAAATAGAAGCCGTTGATGGCATGTAAAAGGATGGTGGCGTATAAAAGGTAGGAAACGACCTTGATCGGAGTGAATGTCGTCATGAACACAGAATACTGGTTGAAGGCCATCCCGCCGTCGTCTTTGAAGAGCTGAAGGTTGCCCGATACGTGGACCACAAGGAAGAGGCAGAGGAACAGGCCGGTCAGAGCCATCAGCCATTTACGGCCGACCGAGGAATTCAGGTACTCGAAGAAGGAGTTCATGGTACAGTTTGGGATAGATCGTCATTGGACAGGAACCGGATAGTTAGTCCCATCGGCTTGCAAGCGGCAAATTTAATCGGAACAGGCATACCCGGAATGGTTCGCTTATTTAAACAACAGGCTGTTTTTCAATTTGTTTTGTCCGGGATGGTTTCCGGGTTTGTTTTGCTTGAGATTTTTATCGGATAGATGCCGGATGGGGAATCCACCTGATGTCCGTTTCAGTAATTTCGTAGGGGAGGGAACTCCTCCATTAACAAAGAATCACCGCTATGAAATACCAACCCATCGACTCCAGCCTTTTCATCGACAACCGTGCGAAGTTCACCGCTTCGATGAAACCCTCCTCCATTGCGTTTTTTCATTCGAATGACGAAATGCCCCGTAACGGAGATGCCAATTTTCTGTTCCGGCAGAACTCAGACATCTTCTACCTGACGGGTATCGACCAGGAGAAGACAGTTCTTGTGCTTTTTCCCGATGCGCCCTTGCCCAGATACCGTGAGATCCTGTTCGTGCGGAAGACCAATGAGCACATCGCTGTGTGGGAGGGTCATAAATACACGAAAGAAGAGGCGCGTGCCGCTTCGGGTATCCGCACCGTCCTGTGGCTGGATGATTACAACAGTGTAGTCCCCATGCTGCTGAATCACTGTGAAAATATCTACGTGAATATCAACGAAAATGATCGATTTGTATCGGACGTGCCTTACCGTGACCTCCGGTTCGCCCGTGAACTGCAGTCCGCATATCCCGGTCATCGTTTCGATCGTTCAGGTCCCATACTGGCTCGCCTGCGTGCGGTGAAGCACGATCTCGAGATCAAGCTGATGCAGCGTGCGGTCGATATTACGGAGAAGGCGTTTCGCCGGGTGCTCCGGTTCGTGAGACCCGGCGTGATGGAATACGAGATTGAAGCGGAGATCACCCACGAGTTCATCCGCAAGCGGGCTAACGGTCACGCATATACACCAATCATTGCCAGCGGTCCAAGCGCCTGCATACTACACTACAACGATAATAACCGTGAGTGCAAAGCCGGTGATGTGATCCTGCTTGATTTCGGAGCCGAATACGCCAATTATGCCGCCGACCTGACCCGCTGCGTTCCGGTGTCCGGTGAGTTCACCGAGCGGCAGCGCGATGTGTATAATGCGGTCCTTCGGGTGATGAAAGCTGCGACAGCCATGCTCCGCCCCGGAAACACCATCGAGGCGTATCATGTGGAGGTCGGCAAGGTGATGGAGGAGCAACTGATCGGATTGGGCTTGTTGTCGTTGGACGATGTGAAGAAACAAAATCCGGAGGCTCCGCTTTACAAAAAGTACTTCATGCACGGCACCTCGCATTTCTTGGGTCTCGATGTGCACGATATCGGCGACCGTTATCAGCCCATGCAGGCCGGTATGGTGTTCACCTGCGAACCGGGCATCTATATTCCGGAGGAAGGTCTCGGTATTCGTCTCGAGAACGATATTCTCGTGACGTCGAAAGATCCGGTAGATCTGATGGCATCCATTCCCCTGGAGATTGAGGATGTGGAGGAGATCATGCGCGAGGCTGCCGCCACCAGGCAACATGCCTAAAGGTGTGTCTCTTCAACACACTTCACCGGTGTTGAGTCTGCCGGATATCGTGTAGATAAGGATGTCTGATGAATCAACCCCAAACCCGGGTGCCTTCCGTGCAGTTCCTGCACATCTCTACTTCACTGCGCGATCGTAATACGGTTCGCCTGAATCCGTTATAGGCCGGACTTCTCCAGACCTCTTCAAAGTCGTGTTCCTTTAAACTGCCCATGGGGTGCTCGGCGTCTTTGTCGAAACAACAGGGTACGACCGTTCCATCCCAGGTGATGACACAACTGTGCCACAACTTCCAGCAATGGTTCAGTAATTTGTTTTTGATCTGCCATTTGCCGTCAGCCCCCTTTCGGTACCTGCTGTATCGGTCGTGATCCGGTATTAAATCACTCCCGTTTTCATAATCATAAATCTGAGCTGTTTTGAAAGCGACCTCGTCCACTCCGGTTTCTTTCATCAATCGTTTCACTTCTTCCATCTGGTGCTCATTCGGCTTCACCACCAGGAACTGGAAAATGACATGCGGTGTTGGGGAGTTCAGCTCGCGTTTCCAGCGGACGATGTTTTTCGCTCCTTCCAGAACTTTTTCCAGTTTGCCACCGATACGGTATTGCTCGTAAACCTCCTGAGTGGTCCCGTCTATGGAAATGATCAGACGATCGAGACCGGATTCCACTGTTTTCCGAGCCTGTTCATCTGAAAGGTAATGGGCGTTGGTGGAGGTGGCGGTATAAATTCCTTTTGAAGAAGCGTAACGGACCAGTTCAGTGAACGAGGGGTGCAGATACGGTTCACCTTGGAAATAAAAGATCAGGTACCACAGTTTTTCCGATAATTCGTCAATCCATTTGCGGTAGGAATGGTCTTGAAGCATACCGATCGGTCGGGTGAATGACCTTAGTCCACTCGGGCATTCCGGACAACGCAGGTTGCAGGACGTGGTTGGTTCGATGGAAACCGCAATGGGTTGGCCCCAATGAATCATCCGTCCGCTCATTCGGGAGAGCTGGTAGCTGGAAAACACCGAAATTGCATTCCAGATCCGCCCGGGCGTGGCTTTAGAAAGCATATTCAGTATGTCGGCCGGTTTCCGATTCATTGTCGTAAAAGTAAATCAAACCAACCATCGATTTTCATTGCCGTTTGCAGATTGAGGCTAGTCGCTTTTGATTAATTTTACCTACCCGATATTTCTGCATGGTGTTCCATGCCCGGAATTTCAATCGAAACGACAATGAGAGGGATTATTCTTGCCGGTGGATCCGGCACCCGTTTACACCCGCTGACTATTGCGGTGAGCAAACAACTTATGCCGGTGTACGATAAGCCGATGATTTATTATCCCCTGAGCGTGCTGATGATGGCAGGGATACGGGAAATCCTGATCATCACCACGCCACATGACCAGGAGGTGTTTCAACGTCTGCTCGGCGACGGGAAATCAATCGGTTGCTCATTCAGCTATGCAGTGCAGGAAGTGCCTAACGGTCTCGCACAGGCGTTTGTGATCGGGAAATCGTTCATCGGTAGCGATAAGGTCGCTTTGATACTTGGTGACAATATTTTTTACGGTACAGGTCTGCAGCAACTGATGCAGGACAATAGCGATCCCGATGGGGGAGTGGTTTTTGCCTACCACGTATCCGACCCCGAGCGCTATGGTGTGGTCGAATTCGACAAAAAAAACAATGCCATCAGCATCGAGGAAAAGCCGGAGCGGCCCAAATCGAACTATGCCGTTCCCGGATTGTATTTTTATGACAACGATGTCGTCCGGATTGCCGAAAGCCTGCTTCCCAGCCCTCGCGGTGAATACGAGATCACGGATGTGAACAAGGCTTATCTTTCCTCCGGCCGACTGAAAGTAGGTATCCTCGATAAAGGAACCGCCTGGCTGGATACCGGCACCTTTGCCTCTTTGATGCAGGCTGCTCAATTTGTTCAGGTGATCGAGGAGCGGCAGGGTTTGAAAATCGGCTGCATCGAAGAGGTCGCCTACCGAATGGGTTTCATCACTTCCTCTGAGCTTCGGCGTTTGGCGGATCCACTTATAAAGAGCGGATATGGCAAATATTTGTTATCCGTTGCAGCCGAAGCCGAGTGATTCTACCGGTGTTTTCAATCTTGTTTTTCTTGCCACTGTAGACGGAGAAATGCAGCAATCCCCAATAGGGTTCACTTACTTGTGGTTCTGAGGGATTTGGACTAATTTTGTTAGAATTCACCCCGTGGTGCGGCTAGTTTGATGCTTCTGCTACGGTATCGAGAAAAGATGAGGATGCAGAAAAAAATTCTTGTAACAGGCGGTGCCGGTTTCATTGCCAGCAATCTTGCGGGGCAATTGGCGGAAAACCCTGAAAATGAAGTTGTCATCGTTGATAATCTTCAGACAGGCGATTTCTCGAAGATTCCGGTATCTATGCATGACAACGTCCGGTTCATCAAATCCGACGTCAATAATTTCAATGATATTTCCACCATTTTCTGTTCTTTTTCTTTCGATTATGTCTTCCACTATGCCGCGACGGTAGGAGTGAAGCGGACCCTTGCCAATCCGATCATGGTGCTCAACGACTTGAACGGAATCAAGAACGTGCTTGATTTGTCAAAGAATACAGGTGTGAAGAGGGTGTTTTTCTCTTCGAGTTCCGAAGTATACGGTGAGCCTGTTGAATTCCCTCAGAACGAATACACTACTCCGCTCAATTCCAGATTGCCATATGCCATCGTCAAGAATGTCGGAGAGGCTTACTTGAGAGCATATTATCAGGAATTTGGTCTGGAATACACGATTTTCAGGTTCTTCAATACCTACGGGCCCAAGCAGAGCACCGACTTTGTGATGTCGAAATTTCTTCAGGCTGCACTCCATGGAAAGGATATCACGATCTACGGAGATGGCAGTCAGACCAGGACTTTCTGTTATATCGACGACAACATCGATGCCACACTGAATGCTTTTTACAACAACCAGGCGGTAAATGATGTGGCGAACATCGGAAGTGATTTCGAAATATCCATCCTCGACCTCGCTCATAAGATCATCGAGATCTCCGGTTCGCCCTCGAAAATTGTTTTTCTTCCGGCATTGAAGGAGGGGGATATGACCCGTCGTTGCCCCGATATCAACGTGATGAAAAGTCTGCTTCAACGTGAAATGACGCCGCTTGAGCAAGGTATACGTAATCTCATTGCCAATCGGCAATCAATTGCAGTTTGATGACTAGTTCCGTCGAGCAGATCCTTCACTTAGTCGAAGAGGCGATTCATCGTCTGGAATTCCCGAATCAGCCCGCTAATCTCTACGAGCCTATTCGCTATACGCTGGGTTTGGGAGGAAAACGGATGAGACCTGTACTCGTTGTATTGGGCCATGAAATGTTCGGAGGCAATTCGGCGGATGCGATGCCGGCGGCAATGGCAGTTGAAGTGTTTCACAATTTCACGCTTTTGCACGATGACCTGATGGACAAGGCTCCTCTTCGCCGCGGGAAATCAACTGTTCATCACAAATGGAGTCCGGAGATCGCCATCCTTTCGGGAGATGCCATGTTCGTCAAATCCTGTCAGCTGATTTCTCAATGTCGGTCTGCTTATAAGGAGTCAGCTTTGCAAACCTTCCTTTCAACCGCCATGGAAGTGTGCGAGGGGCAGCAATACGACATGGATTTCGAACAGATGGATACGGTCACTGTTCCTCAATACCTGGATATGATCCGGCTCAAGACGGCTGTTCTTCTGGGTGCAAGCCTCTCCATCGGTGCAACACTTGCTGGGGCCGACGAAAGGGACGTCCAAAATCTCTATGACTTCGGTGTGAATCTCGGCACCGCTTTCCAGTTGCAGGACGATATTCTTGACGTGTTCGGTGATGAAGAGAAATTCGGGAAGCAGGTTGGCGGAGACATCCTGGCCAACAAGAAGACGTTTTTACTGCTCAGGGCTTTCGAAAAAGCGAAAGATGAAGACCTGGAGAGTTTGCATTTCTGGATCCGTGGCAATACCTGGTCGGAGAAGCATACGGCTCAGGAAAAAGTCGCCGCTGTGAAATTGATTTACACCAACCTGGGAATCCGGCAAGAGGCGGAGCACAAGATGGACGAGTTGTATAGCATTGCCGAAGACAAGCTTAATCAATTGCATTTGTCAGTCGGACAGACGACGGTTTTACGACAGTTGGCGAATCAACTGATGGAAAGGCAGCATTGATTCGTGCTTCAAGCCCCTTGATCAGGAAAGTTGTGCGCTACGCCCCAAATTCCGGAGGTGACGAACATGGGCGGCAATGGCATCCATCACAGTGGGATACTCGATGTAGCGAATGTTGAATTCAGCGCATGTTTCTCGTACCAATTTACTGATGGCAGGGTAATGGATATGGCTGATCCTGGGGAAAAGATGATGTTCCACCTGGAAATTCAACCCCCCCATGAACCAACTGACGATTTTGTTATGGGTGGCGAAATTAGCAGTGGTCTGAACCTGATGTAGCGCCCATTCCTGCTCGATTTTGTTGCTGCTACTGTCCGGTGTTGGGAATTCCGTGTCCTCTACTACGTGGGCAAGTTGGAATACGACCGCAATGACTAGTCCGGTGACGAAGAGGATAGTGGCATAACCGATGACAGTGGCGATCACACCCTTGAAAAATATCGGGAGAATCAGAAACAGGGACAGATAGAGAAGTTTGGTCGCCCAGAATCCGATATGCTCGCTGAATTTCATTTTGCGAATTGGTGTCGGACCGATCCGATGAGTGAAATACTTCTGGAAATCCATCCAGAAGATCCACATGAAGTAAGTTGCTCCATAAAGCAATACCCAGTACACATGCTGAAAGCGGTGGAACCAATAGTGCTTTTGGTGGGTATTGACACGCATGAACGGTTGGATATCGATGTCATCATCGATCCCGTCGATGTTGGTGAAGGAGTGATGGACATGATTGTGCTTCACCTTCCACATGAAGCTGGAGCCTCCCATCAGGTTGAGCGACCAGGACATGAGGGTGTTGACCGTCTTGTTCTGGGAATAGGAACCGTGGGCTCCGTCGTGCATGATGTTGAACCCGATGCTTGCGAAGTTCAAACCCATCAGAACACACAATACGATTGATAACCAAATCGGTATCTGTACGAAAACCAGGAAGGTATAAAGGATGATGATGGATGCCAGCAGAATTCCTGACTTCAGGTAAAGTCGGATATTGCCTGTCGGCTTGATGTTGTGTTCCTTGAAGTAAGCCTCTGTGCGGGCTTTCAATGCATCGAAAAAAGGACTCGTTCTGTTGTTGAAGGTGACTTTAGCCATACTGAATTTGTACAAATGTAATCAGAACGGGTAAAAACCCGATTCCCATAGGAGATCAAATTGACATATTGTTCTGGTTGTCAGCAATTAGCATCTGACCCGATTCTCTCTGATTTACCGGCATCTAGGGGAGTTAAAGACTGATTTTGACCAGAAAGAGCTTTTTTTTGTGCTGAGCCGGCCCTAAAAATAGGTTTTCGTCTACCTGTTTCCCGAACCGGGGCATGAGGGCGAATTGCTCACCTGATCCGGCAGAACGGATGTCCTGCATGGTGCCCTCCGGTCGGATTGATTTGAGAAAAAGTTCGCTGTATCGTCCCGGATTTCTGCCGTAAACCAGTACCAGCTCGTCCGGTAGCAATAAGGTGTTAAAGGAGGAGAACAAGCCCTCGTCATCGAGCGACCGCTGCTCTTTTTCGATCACTTGGCTCCAGTCGGTCGTGCCATCCGGGTTGATGGAAAGGATGACAATGTTGTCGAAGTGGTATTCGATACGCCGGTTGTAGGTCTGGGTGAAATAATCATAGAACGCGGTTTCACTGATCGATATGGCTTCTGCGATCAGTAACAAACCACCGTCACTTCTAGCCCATAACCTTCGAATCGGGTATTCATCTAAACCGATGCTCCCTCCGGAATTCCGTCGCCCAATGAGTTTCTTTTGCTCGTCAAGACTGATAAGCCCCCGAATAGTTTGAAGCTCTTTCAGTGTGTCAAGTGAAAGCTGTCCGCAAAGCAGACTTACTCCGGAATAGGAGGTGTTATCGCTGATGAATCCTGCAAGCAGAAGCCGGCTGTTTTTGCGGTCATGGACAACCGCAGCCTCCTGCATGGATTGATTTTCCGTGTTGAATGAGAATGAGGAAATCGCATTTTTGGAAAGGTCAAAGACGTGTAAACTGAATGCGGAGGATTCTTCACGTTTTCGTCCCGGAATACTAACCGGTCTGCTGGCCAGGCAATAAAACCGGGCCTCGTCAAGCAATCCCCAATCACCGATGGACGAGAATTCGCTGCTTCCCGATAGCGACCAATTCCTTTGCCAGATCGGGCGGAAGGTACTATCTGATGCACAGGCGTGGATCTGTATTCCCGATTCATCACGCTCTGCAAAGGCAATAACGAAGAGGTCATTCTCTGGTGATATGAGTGATTTGACACCGCCGAATGAACTGCCTTTCTTGTAGGGCTGGGAATAGGTGAGTTGTTCTCGCACCGTTTGCTCACCGTTTGCATTGAACACCTGCATGAAAAATTGCATTTCTCCGGTTCCCTTGCTGCTTACACGGGTGATGCAGGCTACTTTGCCTTGAAATACGAAACAGGCATCAACATCCCCACTTGCAGGAATCGGATTCTGGGGTTTCTTCCATTTGAGGCGCAGATCGGTTCCAAAGAAGCAAATTTCATTTTTACGCAGGCGCAATCCTGTCCTTGTTCGTTCGTTGTCGATGGGAAGGTTGCTGAGAAGAACATAGTAGCCATCATCTCCATTCCCCAGCACCTTTGCGAACTCCATGCCGTCTTTGTCCAGATTCTCGGGAGATAATAGAAATCCCTGGCCATTTGCAGTCGTCACAAACAGTGCGAGGAGTGCCGAGAAAACGTGGGCGACAAATGAGGTTCTAAGCATGCGGTTCGTTCAGACCGACAAACGGGTTGTGTTTCTTTTCATGGCCGATGGTCGTATGGTCGCCATGGCCGGGGTGGACAACTGTTGCATCCGGCAGTTTGAAAAGTCCATCGCGGATGCTCGCGATCAGTGTGTCGAAATCTCCTCCGGGGAGGTCGGTTCTACCGATACTGTGTCTGAAGATGACATCTCCACCGATGAGCAATTCGCTTCCGGCATGGTAGAAACAGACGCTTCCCGGGCTATGTCCCGGAGCGAAAAGAATTTCGAGCGTGGTTTCACCGAAGGAGAGCGGGTGACCGGGTGTAAGGAACGCAATGGCTTCGGGTGAAGGCTCGACCTGTATACCGAAAGCTACTCCCACCTGTGGAGCGGAAGAAAGGATCGCCGACTCCAAATGATGGATCTCGGGGTTCAATGCATAGGTTCGCGCAACAAATGCGTTCCCCAGGACGTGGTCGATGTGGCAATGGGTGTTGAGCAGACGTACAGGCTCAAGTTTGTTTTCGGCGATGTAGTGTTTTAGCTGGTGCTGTTCAGCCGAGGTGTGGCAACCGGGATCGATGATTACGCAGGCACCGGAATCGTCTGAAAGGACATAGGTGTTCTCCTGAAAGGGATTGAATGTGAATCGGTGTAGGCGCAT
>JBJOER010000007.1:0-5882 GCA_046049215.1 Bacteroidota bacterium
AACAGATTGAAGATTCCCTTGGCACAGCGAACGTTTCAGACAACTGTGGCCCCCTGACACCCATCGTCAATGATGTCACCACCGGACCAGCCTGCGCGCGTGTTCGCACCCGCACCTGGAACGTGGCCGATGCCTGTGGCAACAGCGCTACCACCGTATCACGTGTGGTCACCTGGAGAGAAGACAATGCCGTTCCGGTGATCGACCTCATCGGACCTGCCGGCCCCATCGACATGGCTTGTAATCCAGCCGCTCAGGATATAGAGAGCGCCTTGGGCAGCGCGACTGTCATCGACGATTGCGACAACCTCACGGCTACGTTCAGTGACGTAACCACCAACGTGGGTTGCAGCTACACGGTAGTGCGTACCTGGAATGTAAGCGACCTCTGTGGTCAGGATGCTCAAACGGTTACCCGTACGGTTAATTACCGCATGGATACTACTGCACCTGTAGTAAGTTGCGGCACTACGTCCAGCACCATCCAGTTCTGCGACAATGGCACCAACACGGTAACCTTCAACCCCTCCGCCACCGACGATTGTGATGCGACAATCACCTATTTAACAACCCGTAGCGATGGCCTGGCACTTACAGACCCATTCCCTATCGGAACGACACAGGTTATTGTTTCTGCTGAAGACCAATGCGAAAACGCCGCTTCATGCACCACCACGGTCATCGTCACCGTCAACCCCACCTGCAACATCACTGCTCCGGCCAATAATCCTTCTTGCGGTTCTGCCGGAAACACGCTGACAGCTACGGTTAATAATGCCACCTCCTATTCTTGGTCTGTAACGACCAACGTTGTAGGTGCTACGCCTTGGGTGATCACTGCGGGAGCCAATTCCCCCACGGTCACTTACTCGGCCGGAAGCGGAAGTGCTACCTTCACCCTCACTGCCATCGCTGCCGGAACAACTGCAGCCTGCACCACCCAGTGCCAGATCACGGTATCCTGCATCGACGGACGCTTCTGCACCTATACCCAGGGCTACTACGGCAACCGCGGCGGGATGTCGTGTGCCGGCGTTACCACCACTCCGCTGCTCAACCAGATGCTCGGTGGAGGAAACGACCTCACCGTCGGTTGGGTTCCCACAACCCGGAGCATCACATTCACCCAAAACGATGTAACTACGGGCTGTTTCTATAAAAAGATGCCGGGTGGTGGCCCAAGTAAACTCATCGAGCCGGGCAACCACAACTGCAGTAATGTCCCGGGAACGATGCTGAAGCGCAACGGTAGCCTGAACAACGTATTGTTGTCACAGACTGTCACCCTCGGACTGAACCTGCGCGTACCGGGAACAAGTCTTGGCGGATTGCAGATCACAGCACCCTACCTTCTGACCTATGGCTCTGACAGCTCCGGTTGCGTAAGCCCGAACGCAGCTCCGGTTCTTACCGATGCAGTCGTCCGTACCATTCCCCAAACGGTCATCAACTACCTGGGAGCAAGCAACACGGTCAACGATCTGTTCATCCTGGCCAATCGCGCACTCGGTGGTGATTTGCCTACTGGTGCACCTCATCTGTCGTCCATCAACCGTGCGGTTGCCGCATTCAACGAAGCCTTCGATGAGTGCCGCTTCTTTGGCGGATTCTATGCGACTGACCCCTTGTTGCCTGCAGTGATCGGAAACCGTGCCATAGAGGGTAACGATAACGTGGCCGTGATGGCCTATCCGAACCCCGTCAGTGATCTCACAAACATTGAATTCATCCTCAACGGGTACGATTCCGATGTCGTGATCGAAGTATTCAACCTGAACGGAGCACGCATGGACGCCTTGTTCAATGCCACTGCCGACAGCGATGTTCCCTACCGAGTTCAGGTGGATGTCAGCCAGTATGCTCCCGGCGTGTACTTCTATCACATCAACACCAACAAAGGCGTTTACACCGGCAAGATCACCGTTATCCGTTAAGCCACGGCAACTAAAAAAGGGGTAGTCGAACGATTACCCCTTTTTTTGCGCATTATCAAAAGATCCATCGAAATAAGAACTGCTTTATTCCGCATTTCGCACAACGCAACCGTGCACATGTTGTTTTCTATAATTAAACAACAGTACAAGACAAAAACGCATTTAACCAATAAACAGCAGCAACGCGCCCAGTTTTACTATGGCTTGACCAAATTTCTGATTATAAATCAATGCGTTTTCGACCTTTGAAAAAATCGCCATTATTGTTTTTTATTACTACTTTAGGTTTTGTCGAAATAACAACCCTCAAATAAACCCCTCATGAAAAAAACTTTTATCCATCCAGATCGATGGCTTCGTGGATCTCTCCTAACGAAAGGGAGGTTCTCGTTAGCGTTCATTTTCTTTAGTTTTCTGGATTTTGACCGAAAGCCTCTACTATTCTAATGAGCAAACCCGTCCGACTATAATACGCAGAACTCCCTCCACCATTGGAGGATTGAATATCAATACCGGAAGTATCCACCGTAATGGTCACTGACCTCAGGTAAGCTTCAGATACAACCCAAAATCATAACGGATTCGTTGAGCCCCACTCTCTATTTTGTTAATAACCAAGTCGAATTCAAACGATCAAATGATAATCACCCACTGAATCCCTGAATTGGCCTACTATCAGGCGTCTACTTGCAGGCTCAAAATAGATAAATCACGGGCCGGGACCGGTTGATTTCTTTATCAAGCCG
Source organism: Bacteroidota bacterium (assembly GCA_046049215.1). Classification (GTDB taxonomy): domain Bacteria; phylum Bacteroidota; class Bacteroidia; order AKYH767-A; family OLB10; genus JAJTFW01. The sequence goes on from JBJOER010000007.1 coordinate 2,681, forward strand.
TGGGAATCAACACCCTGACCCCTCAATTCATTTTGACCCTAAAGCGAGTAGAATATGAACTGTAAAACGCATCCGAACTGACGACAGGATTTCCACTTGTTACTCAAATTCTAGGAACAGGAGATCAACCACAGTAGATTTCACGAGCCACCAACAGGGCTCTCATTAACTTCTCAAAACCAGGAAATCGAACAAGGATTTTTATCAATATAATAAAAAACATAACTCATAAAAACTGAGCAAAGGTTAAAGAGTGAACACTCTTACATTTGGGTTCATCCATTTAATCTTTCCATAGAGATTCTTCCTGTTTGAATTAAAGAGCATTAAATTTCAGAAAACCGACAATTCATATTTACCAAAATTCCTTGAGCGCCAAAAACGAGACTGATTCTCATCATTTTCAGGATAAACAATTGACAATCAATCAATAAGAATTTATTAAAACTATACGCATCAATGGATATTCACCAATATAATGAATACTTTTGCCAAATTATTCTTGACAAGAAAGTCTTAATTTTAAAATTGCATCCATTAAAGTGAGGTATGCTCTAACCAGATTAAAACTGCCTAAAACGAATATTACTTTATCTAAATAATACCCATATGCAAACAAACCCCTACCATCAAACCATGAGTTTGAAGGCGCGAGTTTTCCGATTAGGAAGCACCGCCTTCAATGCGACGTTCCTCGCCCTGGCCTTACTGATCGGAATCCGTTCCGAATCGCAAGCACAGAGCTGTCCTATCTCGACCTGTACAATCCCCGGAACTTTCGGAGGCTTCAAAGTCGATGCAACTGTACGTGCTACCGCCGACTTTAACGATTGGTTCGTAGCCGACACCAGCAACCCTTCAGTCAACAAGGGCGTGATTGCTTTTGATGCCTCTACCCAGGCTTTCATCTCCGCATTGAATGCCAGTGGCCACAACAACCTCTCGTTTGTACAACGGATGTCTGTTCCCTTCGGTTTTCCCGCAAGCGCTACCGTCCAGCTTCTGGATGCTGTTGCAGGTCGTGACAACCATTGTGCAGGTGGCCAGCTGGATTCTTCCATGTTCACAAGCGGCAGTGATAAAAACGCTGCCAACACCAAGACGTGGAGTTTTGGAATTTCCAGCATGCCGCAGAAGAATGACATCATCGATGTCGGCGGACACATTCGTCGCGTAGTAAACCCGACGACCGGCAATCCCGACCTGCTCGGTTATGCCTTCGGTACTACCCGTAACGTGAATGGTGATTCCCACCTTGACTTTGAAATCTTCCGTACCTATCCCCGAATCATCGGCGGACAAATGATCGATGGTGGCGCAGACAGCGGTCACACGGCATCTATCCTACCTTTGAGTGGCCCATTCACCCCTGCTACCTTCCAGGCCGGTGACTTGATCGTATCCATCGATTATAGCAACGGAGGAACGAATCCATGCGGTACGATTTACGTTTGGATCGATCCGAACAACGTTGACGGAACAAACACAGGAAAAACGCTGACTGACTACAACGCTTCAGGACAAGGTAAATTCGAATTCACCGGTGTATTCCATTCCGGTACCGATGCCGCTCCTTTCGGTTATGCTCAGATCCGTCCGCGTGCTACTACAACCTGCACCAACGGTGGCATTTTCACTTCCATTACCAACTTGAACACTGCCGTTCAAGGTCCGACCTGGGGCAGCCTGAATGCTCAGAATGCAGCTTTCCAAACCAACATCCAGCCCTTGCAGCTGGTTGAAGTATTCATCAACTTCTCAGAATTTGGCCTTGACGTTGCGCCTTACCTCGGTCCTTGTGTAAACATCTTCGGAACACTGGCCGTCAAATCCCGTTCTTCCACCAGCTTCACCTCTGAGTTGAAGGATTTTGCAGGTCCTTACCTGTTCGGTGCATTCAGCGAATTGAACGCCGATGCCGGACACGACAAGAACCTCAGCTGCTCTTACCCTACGGCTACGCTGAATGGAAGCTCTTCCAACTCCAACGCCACTTATGCCTGGTACAGCATCCCCTCCAACACCCTTATCGGTACGACTCCTGACGTGGTTGTCAACCAACCCGGTTGCTACTATCTCGTGCTGAATGACCCCTACCTGCCAACCTGTTCCGATACGGATACGGTTTGTGTAACCACCGATATCGATTCCATCCCCCCGGCGATCACCTGCCCGCCCGACATGAACATCAATTGCAACAACCTGATTCCTGCCGGTGCAACCACTTTCAACGGATTCCTCGCCCTGGGCGGAACGATTGTTGACCTGAGTGGCGACATCAGTGTTTCATTTGTTGACTTCCCGACTACAGTAGGCTCCTGTGGCGACACGGTGTTCCGTACTTACACTGTGACTGACACCTGCTTGAATTCCAGCACCTGCACACAGCTGATCGTCATCAACGATGACATCGATCCACAAATCACCGGACCGGCTGACCTGGCTCTTGGTTGTAACCCGACCATTCCTCAAGGAAACCCCGGTGATGCAACGGCAACCGACAACTGCGGTATCCCAACCGTCACTGTTCTTCCTGATGTCATCACCGGTACTTGCCTGAAGACCCTCACCCGTACTTTCCGTGCGACAGATGGTTGTGGCAACACTGCTGATTATGTGCAAACGATCACTTACAAAACCGACACACAAGCTCCTGTCATCACCGCTACCGGTTCAGTAGCCAACAACGGTGATATCGGTTGTAATCCTTCCGCTGCCCAGATCAACGCAGCACTTGGAACAGCTACAGCCACCGACAACTGCGATAACGTAACCACTTCTGCCACCGACGGTGCAGTAGTAACCAATGGTTGCGATCGCTCGCAGACCCGCTCCTGGACTGCTGTGGATCTGTGTGGCAACACCGCCACAACGGTTACACGCACTATCACCTGGAAAGTGGACGTGACCGCTCCGGTCATCACCGCTACCGGTTCTGTTGCCAACAACAGCGACCTCGGTTGCAACCCGACTGCACAGCAGATCGATGCAGCACTCGGAACAGCTACGGCTTCTGACAACTGCGACAACGTGACTCCGACGGTTTCTACCGGTTCTGTGGTAACCAACGGATGCAGCCGCTCACAGACCCGTACCTGGAATGCTGTTGACCTTTGCTCCAACAACGCCACTGCCGTTACACGCACCATCACCTGGAAAGTGGACGTGACCGCTCCGGTCATCACCGCTACCGGTTCTGTAG
>JBJOER010000008.1:0-10895 GCA_046049215.1 Bacteroidota bacterium
ATGTTCAGAAATCCAATCCGAGAGAGAAGTAGAAGATCCTGTCCTGGACTTCACCGTCATCCACACCCCATGCCCAGTCGGCACGAAGGAAATAACCTAGTACACGGCTGCGGAGTCCGAATCCGTAACCGCCCACGATAGGTTCGATGTCCTTGATAACAGTGATGGATATGGGATTACCCGGATATTCCTTACGGAACAATGCGTTTGTTTTACTGTACGGTGAAGGGCCGGTCCATGCTGTTCCTATGTCGCCGAAACCGATCACCTGGAAGTTCCTGATGAAATCCGAGCGGATGGGTCGGTTGATGAGGTATTGGAATACCGGGATGCGTAGTTCGCTGTTGACGAGGGCGAAGCTGTTTCCGTTACGGATGTTCTGAATGAATCCGCGCATATTGGTGGCCAGCGCTTGAAAAGAATAGCGTTGCGTAGGATCGACCTGTATGTTGGTGTTGAAATTGTCGGTAGGGGTGAATGAGTTGTCGGTGGACCCCAGGTAGTAGATGAGTTTTTCCGGACCTGTCGATGTGCTTGCCGCGAATCTGTTCGCCCAAATGATCTGACGGTGTACCTTGAGGTAGTGTCGGAAGTCGGCTCCCCAAACGTTCAACCAGCCACCCTGTTGAGAGATGTCCTTGAATAATTCCGTGAATAGCTTGTACCGGATACCATTGTATAGGTTGAGTCCCGTGCTGATTGTGTTGTCGTAAACGAACTCCATCCTCGAGGTCATACGGTGTTCGTACTGGTTTGGTAAAGCCAGATTGAACTGGTCGGTGCTGAGCGCCACGATCCGATCGTTCCTGTAACCGGCCATCCCTCTGAGCGAGGCCAGGTCACTAAAAGGCCACCTCACGCTATACTTCACTTCGTGTGTATGGATCTTGAGGTAAGAAAACGTCGAGAACTGTTCGCGCGCCTGACGGTAAAAAGAAACCTGCTTGTCGAGTCGTTGTCGCAGGTTTTCGAAGCTGGCGTAGTATTCGTTGGAGTTGAGATTTCCACTCAGCCGGAATCCTCCTACGAACCGGTAATCGTCGAAAAGGTCGTTGATACCGATTTTGAATAAGGCGTTCAGACCCGGGGTGAAATATACCGCTCCGCCGGTGTAAGCTTGATAAGTTTCGTTAAGGAGGTTGTTGTCCAATTGTGTCAGGACATAACTTGGGCTGAACGCGATCTCGTAATTGCGTTGTTTTGGTAATTGGTAGAGCGAGCTGTCAGTACCTGCAGGTGATGTCGACTGCGTTTCGCCAGTACCTTTTTCAGCCTGCGTAGCGGTTGGTTTTTCAGTAAGAATAACAGCTTTGGGTTCTTCCTTCTTTTTTCTGGTGAACTCCGACTGAAAAACGTAATGGTTGATATCGATTTTTCCTGTGCTGTCGGTCAGACTTTGAGTGCCGGTGTCCTGTACCTGTGTGTTTTTCTGACTTTCATCGATTGTGATGGTGGTCACCTTACGTTCGGCCGGAGCAGGAGATTGGGGGCCTGATCCCGTAACTCGTGTTCTGTACACGGTGTTCCTCAATTTTCCACTGAGGGTATCTCCAGGCTCGGGTGATTTACTCAACCTGATTTTATATTGTCTATCGCTCCGTATGAGTTCTGCATACCGGCTATTACGGCTGTTGATGTCATGTTCGAGTAAACCATGGCCGTAATCGGTTTGTGGATGCTGGGCAAGCAGGTACCTGTAATGTATGACCGTGTCGATGTAAGCGATTGTGCTGTCCAAGGCGGCAACGTACCTGTTTGCAATGCCATTCTCATCACTTAGGAAGGCGAAATGGGAGCGTCCTAGCTGCACAGGTTGTGTTTCGTTGATCCCCGGTGTTCGGGTGATCGGGATAAGCTTTGATGACTTGCTTGCGAAATCAAGTAGAAAAATATCACTGGTTTTCGGCCTTGGAAGTGTACCGGGCATGCGCAGCGGAGTGGACTTCAAGCTGTCGTCTGTCCTTGTAGAGCTGAAAACGATATAGCGGTCATCGAGAACGAATCGGGGAGAGGCGTCATCCCAGCGGTCGTTGGTCAGTTGGGTGTAGGTCTTTGTGCGCGGGCTGAAGGTGAATAGGTCGGATTGACCTTTCTGGACTGCGGAAAGCACCATCTCAGAGCCTGAGGATGAGTAAGAGAAATCGAGTACTTTGTCGAAGTAAAAAAACTTGTTTGTCTCTTTCCGGAATCGCTTGTCGGTCATGAAATAGTCCAGCCATAGCTTTCCCTTTCGTTCACGGATCGAAGCAAGGAATTTTCCGCTCGGATGCCAGGCAAGTGCCGGATAGCTGAGGTCAACGTCCTGTTTCACGGATTTGTACCCCCCCTTGAGTATTCTTTTCTTTTTCTTTTTGGCAATATCGTAAACCCAGATCCGGTATTTACCCAGATCGTTGCTTACCCAGGCTAGCTTGTTTCCATCAGGACTACAGCTGACTTGACTGACAAGCCTTCCCGATTTTTGGATCTTGACCACAGGTTCGGTTTCCGGCTCCTGCCTGTCCTTCAAGTCTTCCTTTGCGTTGGTGAGGTAATACGATTCCCATTCATTCCCCATTTGTTTCAATGAGAGTCCCAGTACATAACTGAATCCGCTCTCAATGTTCCTGTTGATGCGCGTCATGTAAAGCAGATTCGATATCGATCCCGCTCCGTATCGCTCAACGATGTAATGCCACATCGAGGCGCCTGCGAAGGCTGCATCGGCTCCGACCAGGTTATTGATGTTCCTGAATCGCTTCCGCTGGATGACATCACGCATACGATCGTCTTGTGCTACGGTCCATCCTTGAGAGACATAAAGAACAAGTCCTTGCAGGTACCAGTCCGGAAGATTCAGGAGCACGGCGCTCTGAACCCTGTCCCGGATGTTGCCGCCATACATGAGTTGATGGATCATGACCTGAGTCATGCCGGCCCTGATCTGCTCCCGGAAGTGACGGTAGTCGCCGTCGAAGTACAACAGGATTTTATTCCCGACAATGCGCGTGAGGCCTCCGGTGTTGGTATTCTGTTCTTCTCCTTCCAGCCCGATGTTCGTTTGCTTCAGGTCCGAAAGACGGTTGTAGATGATCAGCTGAAATCGGCCGTTGATCCGGTAGTCGAATAGCTTTTCCAGTTCTTCGATTTCTGAATCGGCTGTCCTGCCGGCATAGACAGCGAGTTCCTGTCCTCCAAGGTAATAGTAGGTGTCAAAATTCTTGAAGCGGTAAAATGTCCAGAGGAAATCATTGTATTGCACCCTGTTTTTTCCGAAATTCATCTGCACACCCCGGGTGAATTGTGCCGAAAGCTCCTGGGCCCAGACTAGCGAAAGGAGGAGCAAGGGAATGGTTTTCCTGAGGGAAATGGAAAGGCGCATGCTTCTGCGAAAGTAGTCATTTCAGCTGCTAAAATGGCTGGTTAGGCCGTGTGGTTGCAGGGGTTTGGTTACTTTTGGACGCCCATCATCATCTATCGCCATGAGTATCGATACCAAGCCTGCACGCCGTTCTGAAATTCGAATTTCTGTCGACCTGAACAGCCAGAAGGAACCGGTAGGACTGCAATGGCATGCAGAGGATGCCGGACTCGAAGCGGAGAAACCCGCCAGGGCGCTGATGTTTTCCGTTTGGGATCCTCTAGAAAAGAGTACAATGAGGATCGACCTTTGGACGCACGAGATGACAGTTGAGGAGATGGCGTTTTTTATGTACGAAACGATGGCAGGCATGGCTGATACCTATGAACGTTCTACCGGCGACAAGGCGATGGCATCCGAGATCCGCAACTTTGCCCGCCATTTCGGCAAGGAAAAAAAGGTGCTCAAATGAAGAAGGCTACTGGTATCCGGTCAGCCACCTTTGTCAAAAGCTCAGCCAAGGTTGAGCAACTGCCATCGCCCGATCTGCCGGAGTTCGCTTTTATCGGCCGATCGAATGTCGGGAAATCCTCGCTGATCAACATGCTGGTCGGCCAGAAGGAGTTGGCCCATACATCCTCGAATCCCGGTAAGACGCAAACCATCAACCACTACCTGATCGACAAGAACTGGTATCTCGTGGATCTTCCAGGCTACGGATACGCCAAGGTGGCCCGGTCTATGCGAACCGAATGGCAAAAGACACTTGAAAAATACATCCTGACAAGGGAGAACCTGATGAATGTTTTCGTTCTCGTCGATTCCCGTATTCCTCCCCAGGAGAGCGACCTGACATTCATCAATCGCCTCGGGGAGCGGGGAATTCCGTTGTCAGTGGTTTTTACCAAATGCGACAAGATCGGGAAAGTTGTTTTGGAAGATAATATAGGGAAGTTCAGGGAAGCGATGCTTCAATTCTGGGAGGAGACACCTCCTTTTTTCATCACTTCGGCTGAGAAAGGAACCGGAAAAGGCGAACTGCTCACCTATGTGGCTGGAGCACTAAAGAACAGTGTTCACGGCGATTGAGAATTGCCGCACTTTCTCAACCTGCTTTTTTTGAGTACGAATTGACGTGTCGCTCTGTTTTTGAAGGGTAAATGTCCTCCAGGGTGACAAGGATTCCCGTTTCTTCCACGTCGCCGAAGTGCGGATTCAAAGACGTGCCGAACGTGCGCATTGTGGCGCTCAGGTTCATATAGGCATTCACAAGAGGAGGGATGTTCTCCCCAAGGTTTCTCACGCGTTGGTTCAGCAATCGATGCCCCTCCTTGTAAGGAAGGTTGTCGAGCTCTTGTTCGAAGGTGAGCATGTCATGCAGGATTGGAAGCGGATGTACCGGGTTAACCAGCTTCTCCCGGTCGGGAAAGTAATGTTGCATGAAATGCAGGATCAGATCCCGGGCTTCGGCGTTGAAGTGCCTGTACATGGTCACTTTGCCGAAAAAATAGCGGATGTCTGGTTGATCCACATGAATGGCTCCCAACCCATCCCAAAGGTTGTCCAGGGTGAACAACCCCTTCCTGTTCTCCGGTCTTGGCTGGTACTTGGGTTGTACGAACGATCTTCCCAGCTCGATGGTGTAGGGGAGGAATTCCTGGATGAACTTTTCGGAAAAGGTGAAAAGTTCAGCCGTAGCGAGGGCGTAACTGCCATCACTGTCTCTATCTGCATCGGCACAACGAATATATCTGTACCCGCCCATGATTTCCTTTTCAACCGGATTCCAGGCAATGAGTTGCTCGTAACATGTTTCTGCCGTATCGAATTCGTCAAGGTCGCAGTCAAGGCCGGTTCCGCCGCCCGCTTCCCTGAAAGTGATCTCGCGCAGCCTTCCGATTTCGCGGACAACGTTCGGTGAATTGTGCCAGTTTACAACATATAGTTCGTTCCCGCCGTTGTTGGTATCGCGTATGAACCGGTCTTGATTCAACTCCTTTTCCAGGATTTCAAGAGGTATCTGCGGTATGACTGGTCTCATCGGGAACTGGGTTGGAATCGGGCCGGACCTTCGGCCAGCCGGTAAACGTGGTCCTTCAAGGCTTCGGCCCACTCGTGGTCTTTTTTATCAGCGGTGAATACGGAGTAGGGTATGGGTTCACCGAAATGCAGATGGATGTTTTTTCCCATCTGGTGATACATCTCGTCCATCAGGTAGAACATTTCGATATTGGCCTGTATTCCCAGTCTGCTTCTCCAACGCGCAAGGTTATAGAAAAAATCCGAATTCCTTCCGCTGATGTGTACGGGAATGATGTCACGTCTGAATTTACGTGCTTTCGTAATGAAGCTCTTCTTCCAGGTCAGGTCCCTGATTCCTGATTTTTGCTTTCGTGAGACGAGACCTGCCGGAAAAATCAGAACCGCTCCACTACCGGCATAGGCCATGTCTAACCGTTCAAGGGCTTCCGTAGGATTTTTTCCATGTTTGTTCACCCCGATGAAAAGGTCCTGTAGGTTGGTGATGTTCAGCAGTACGTCATTCACTATGAATTGTTGGTCGGTTCTCCGGTTTGCGACTACCTGGATCAGTGCCATTGCATCCAGTCCGCCGATGGGATGATTGGCCGCTACAATACATCCGCCGCTTTGGGGTAGATGTTCGAGGCCTTCAAAACTGACCGCAGCACCGAATTCTTTGATGATCTCATCCACGAACGCAAAAGAGGTTTTATCTCCATGGCGACGAATAAAGTCGTTTACGTGCTCCTGATGAAGGATGCGTTTGATGTAACTTAAAGCAATCCTGGGAATCCAATTCAATAATGCAGGATTCTTGGATCGAATGACCTCCTCGATATCTATGAATTTCTTTTCAGTCCCGGATTGATTTTCCATTGTGGATTGCACTTTGCCAAAATAGCTTTTCATATTGAATCAAATCCGTGTATTCTCCCCGATTGGCTATTTCAGTGAAGTGGGATAAAGTGCATTCCCTTTTTTAAATAAACTATTCATTATCAAATAGTTATCGTAATTAGGTGTTAGCACCCATCATCTTTCCTTTCCTGAACAGAATTCTGATCAATTGCATGGCTGAATCCGGATCCCCTCCTGGATTATTGTTTACCGGCGGGATACGGAATTTTCAACCGAATTATGTTCATAAATGCCTATGATTTAATTATTTATTGACATAATGTTCACGTCCTTTGGAAATGTTTCTGATCTGAAAGTCAGATCTGATGGTTTATTGTCATTTCATTTTACGATTTCGCAAGGCCCGTAAAAGTTTTTAACAAAGTGGGAGAAAGTGGGATAAAGTGGTAAAATTTCGACTACTTTAGCCTCCGCTCAGGCGATCATAGCCGGCGGCAGCAACCATGTCCCAGTTCCACGGAGAATTCGAATGCAAGCTCGATGCGAAAGGAAGGCTCAGTCTCCCTTCCGGGCTTCGTCGTCAGGTTTCTCCGGAGGCCGGAGAAAAGTTCATGGTGAACCGCGGTTTCGAAAACTGCCTCGCCCTCTTTCCGATGGACGAGTGGAAGCGAATCAGTTCCGCAATCAACAGCCTGAATATGTTCGTGGCGAAAAACAGGGAATTTGCCCGATACTTTTTCCGCGGAGCAACTGAACTGGAGCTCGATGCTGCCGGTCGTCTTCTGATTCCGAAGCGACTGATGGAATACGCCGGAATTGAAAAGGAGGCAGTGTTATACGGATGGTCGAACAAGATCGAAATCTGGTCGGTTGAGCGGTACAATCAATTGATCAACGAGGAGCCGAAAGATTTCTCAGCATTGGCCGAGGAAGTCATGGGTAAACTCAACATGGGAGGAGGGGATGGCAGTGTATCATAAGCCTGTGCTTCTGAATGAATCAATCGATGGTCTCTGTATCCGTCCAGATGGCACCTATGTTGACGTGACTTTCGGTGGTGGAGGACATTCAGGTGCCATCCTCGAGCGGCTGACCACAGGTCGCTTGTTTGCCTTCGACCAGGATGCGGATGCACTTCCTAACGTGCCGGTGGATGATCGGTTTGTATTTATTCCTTTCAATTTCCGGTTGCTGCAGGATGCATTACACGCACGAGGTGTGGATTCGGTTGACGGAGTGCTCGCAGATCTTGGCGTTTCATCCCATCAGTTTGACGAGGCTGATCGTGGCTTCTCGTTTCGGTTTGATGCGGAGTTGGATATGAGGATGGATCGAAATCAGTCGCTCACTGCACGAGACGTTGTGAACTATTATCCGGAAGAGGTGCTTTCCCGCATACTGAAGACCTATGGAGAATTGCCGAATCACCGGCGTGTGGCCAGTGCCATTGTGCAGGCGCGTACTGAACGTGCGATAGATACTACCGGCCAACTCATCGAGTCCGTCGGTCGTATGGTTCCTCCGGCAGCCGAAAAGACATTTCAGGCCAAGTTGTTTCAGGCATTGCGAATCGAGGTCAATGATGAACTCGCCGCGTTGCGCGAGTTGTTGCTGCAGGCAGCCAGTATCATCCGTACCGGAGGCAGGCTGGTTGTGATTAGCTACCATAGCCTTGAAGATCGTCTGGTAAAGGATTTTATCCGCAGCGGGAATTTCGAAGGAGAGGTTAACAGGGATTTTTTCGGTAATCAGACCGGCATTTCTTTCAAACCCTTGAACAGAAAGCCGATTACGGCGAGTGCCGACGAACAGATTGAAAACCCCCGTTCCAGAAGCGCGAAGATGCGCATAGCCGAGCGTACATGAACAAGGTCAGAGAGATATCCGTCGCAGAAAATCCTGAAAGAGAGGTTACATCCGATTCAGGGAACTCCGGTCGTGGGATCGCCAGGCGTATTCTCGATGCGGTGAATGTGTTTTCGTATTTCGACCGGTACAGGGTGGTCGAGGTGATGCCCTACTTGTTTTTCCTGTTTTTTCTCGCCTTGGTTTATATCGGGAATAGTTATTACGCAGAGAAGACTGTACGCGAGATTGACCAGACCAACCGTGATATCAAGGAGCTGCATTCTGAATTCATCACTACTAAATCGGAATTGATGCGCAGTTCCAAGCTTACCGAGGTGGCCAAATCAATAAGGCATACGGGTGTGAAGGAGTCGACTGTGGCACCCGCCAGGATAATTGTTAAAAAAACCAACAAGGAATAAGGGTATTCCCAATGGCCGAAAAGAAGCACGATATTTTGACAAGGAGCTACCTGGTGTTCGCAGGTTTCATCCTTTTCGCGCTTGTCATCCTGGGTCGGGTGACGCAACTCCAAATGATCGAAGGGGAGTATTGGAAAAGCAAAGCGGACAGTCTCACGCTGAAATACAATAACATCAACCCTGTTCGAGGAAATATCTATGCGGCCGATGGCAGTCTCCTTGCCACCTCAATCCCCAGGTACATCGTACATCTTGACATGGGTGCTCCGGCCATGCAAAGTGATTTGTTCAAGGAAAAAGTCGATTCCCTTTCAAAAGGACTCTCACGCCTGTTTAAGGACCAATCCGCAGCCTATTACAAGCAGCTGTTGTGGCAGAAGAGGAGGAATCGTGAGCGATATTTCCTGCTGAAACGTAACATCTCTTATCAGGAGCAGAAGGCCTTGAAAACCTTTCCGATCTTCCGATTGGGCAAGAACAAAGGCGGACTTATTCTGGAACAGATGAGCAGGAGGGAGCTGCCCTTCAAATTGCTGGCTGCCCGGACTATCGGCTACAAAGTAGACAATGCAGATGTGAAATCCGTCGGCATTGAAAGAGCATTTGACTCCGATTTACGCGGAACAAAAGGGAAGCGTCTCATGCAGCGCATAGCCGGCGGCGTGTGGAAGCCCGTGAATTCCGAGAATGAAATCGAACCCCGTGATGGCAGCGATGTGATCACGACCATCGACATCAACCTTCAGGATGTAGCCGAAAATGCATTAATGGAGGCCTTGGTCGCACACAATGCCCGGATGGGTTGCGCAGTGCTGATGGAGGTGGCCACGGGTCATGTAAAGGCGATAGCCAATTTGCGTAAAGGCAAGGAGGAGGGAAAGTACGATGAGGACCTCAATCTGGCCATCCTTCAGGCGACAGAACCAGGCTCTACATTCAAATTGGCGACCATGATGGCCGCCATCGAAGACGGGTTGTTTGACGTGGAGGACAGCGTCGACACCCACGGAGGTGTCGTCACGCTTGCAGGAGGAAAGCAGATTCGTGACTCCCACGATGGTGGATATGGACGCATCACAGCTAAAAAGTCATTCGCTCATTCTTCTAACGTCGGTACGATACGAATTGCACAACGGGCCTACAGCAAGGATCCAAAGCGATTTTTGGAACGCCTGAACGCCATGCATATCTATTCACCGTTGAGATTACAGATTCCCGGTGAGCCGAATATCGCACCCCGTCGTACAGATGACAAGTTGTGGTCGGCTGTTTCTCTTCCCATGCTTTCAATCGGCTATGAGACCCGCCTGACTCCATTACAGATCTTGACATTCTACAATGCGGTGGCAAACGGAGGCAAGATGGTGCGGCCGCTTTTTGTGAAGGAGGTTCGAAACAAAGGGCAGCTCATCCGATCATATGGTACCGAGGTCATCGCGGAGAAGATATGTTCAGACAGGACGATTGCGAAGGCCAAAGAGTTGCTGGTGGAGGTTGTTGAGAGCGGGACTGCAAAGCACATCAAGCACAATCAATATGGAATCGCCGGAAAAACCGGAACTGCGGTGATGCACCAGGGCGACAGTGGTTATACCTCGGCAGGCAAAAAGTACCAGGCCTCTTTTTGTGGGTATTTCCCAGCGGATAAGCCTCGGTATTCTTGCATAGTGGTCATTTATGCCCCAAGTAACAATGCATATTACGCGGCTTCGGTGGCCTGTCCTGTTTTCAAAAACATCGCTGACAAGGTTTACGCATTGGATACCGAAATGCACAAGCCGCTTCCGGAATTACCGGATACCGTCTTGCTGGCAGGTCCTGTCTTGAAGCCCGGCCGGACAAGCACAGCCGCCCTTTCGACACGTATGCTCGGCATGGGAGTTCCTGCCGTCGAAGGGGAGTGGTTGGGCCGTGAAGCTCGAAACGCCAAACCTGGAAGTGTGCCGGATGTGGCCGGTATGGGTTTGCGTGATGCCATCTACCTGCTTGAACAATCCGGACTTCAGGTAAAGCCCATCGGACGTGGTGCGGTCCGTCGTCAATCTTTAAAACCCGGAACGCCTGTCCTAAAAGGCAGTCTTATCACCATCGAACTCGGTTAATGAAAGTACTTAGCGATCTTCTCTACAAGAGCGGCCTGACGGAGGTAGTCGGAAATACTACTATTTCCATAGGAAAAGTATGTTTTGATTCCCGGCAAGCCGATGAGGGATCATTATTCGTGGCGGTACGGGGAACTGTTAACGATGGACACAGCTATGTCGAGACAGTGATCTCGCAAGGCGCCGTAGCCGTGGTTGTCGAGGAAATGCCTGCTACACTGCATTCAGGCATCACCTACGTAAGGGTCAAGGATAGTGCCCTCGCCCTGTCGATGATTGCATCCAATTATTACGATCATCCTT
>JBJOER010000009.1:0-6198 GCA_046049215.1 Bacteroidota bacterium
GTCGGCTTCGGCCACGGTATTGACTCTGGTGATGTAGATACGGTCGGCTACCTGCAGGGCTTGCCGGTAAATTTCTGCTCCGCCGATCACGAAAACCTCGGATTCATCCCTGCACGTTTTCAACGCTGTGAAGAAGTCGTCATAGATGTCGCAGCCCTCAGCATGAAACGAAGGATCCCTGCTCAGAATCACATTCCGTCGCCCGGGTAGTGGCTTACCTATCGATTGAAATGTCTTGCGGCCCATGATGACGGTATGACCAGACGTGATCCGCTTGAAGTATTTCAGGTCGGCCGGTAAATGCCAAAGCAGTCGATTGTCCTTGCCGATTCCACTTTGCTTATCTACCGCAACAATCAAGGATAAGATCATTTGAATGGGTTTTGAAGAGCACATTTGCAATCGGTGCCGTGGCAAATATCGGTATGAACAGCCCGATTCGTAAACCTTTGTTCATTTTCCTCATCAAAACATTTCCTTAGTGTTATTTTTTCGTAAAATCGCCAATGAAAACTCGAAAATCATGAATCGATTGTTCGGTCTGCTTGTAGCAGTCAGTTTGTTTATCTCTTGCAGCAAAGAACCCGGAGAAGGCGGGAATTCTGTGATCAAGGGTCAGGTGATTGAGCGCCGGTTCATCATCTACCCCGGTAATTTCGTTGAAACGGCACTGACGGACGAAGATGTGTTCATCTGCTATGGCGACGATGACAACACGGTGGATGATAGGGTTCGGACCAGTTTTGACGGCAGCTTCAAGTTCAGTGAACTCCGGAAGGGTAAGTATAGGATCTTCCTCTATTCCGAGGATACAACCGCATCCAATCGCGGTAATCAAGTGGTAGTTATCAAGGATATTGAAGTCACTGAGAACAGGTCAGACACGGACCTGGGACTTATTCGCATATTCAATTTTTAATTGGTGGAGCTAGGCGACCGCATACATTCCTTCCATTCGGTCGATCTGGCACAGATGGATGCCGTCGCACTCATCAACAGGATCGATACAAAATTCCTTTTTCCGCGTTCAATGCTGGATTCTGTACTGGCAGCATTGACCTCTGACTACCGGATCCTCGAGATCAACGGGGTTCGCAATCACCATTATGATTCTATCTATTTCGATGACGCTCGTCACAGCCTGTATCTGAACCATCACAATGAACGCGGGAATCGCTTCAAGTTGCGCTTGAGGAAATACGGTAGTACGGGTTCGGTTTTCATGGAAGTGAAGAAGAAAACCAATACCGGTCGTACAGTCAAAGAAAGGAAGAAGACCGATGCTTTTAGCGAGTTGGCGGAAGCTTCCCAGCTTGATTTTTTCAACTCTGCCGGTGGCCAAGTGAGGGATTGGGTTTACAGTTTGCGAATCGGCTTCAATCGGATCACCCTGGTTTCCATCGATCCGCCGGAACGGGTCACGCTCGATCTCGACTTGCAAGTGGAAGACAGGGAGGGTCATTTCCCATTGGGAGGCAGTGTCATCGCCGAGGTCAAACAAGGGAGCAGGGCTTCTTCTGTGTTTTTGTCGCTGATGAAGCGGATGCGAATCCAGCCCGGCTCCACTTCAAAGTACTGTCTGGCTGTCACACTCTTGAAAAAAAATATAAAGTACAACCTCTTCAAGTCCCGTCGCGAACGGTTCTTGCGGTTGGAATCCATACACCATCAATAACTCATATCAAATGGAACTGTTTGACAAACTTGGAGATAAATTCTTCCTTCGGCTGCTGATCGATCTCGCTGCAGTTTCCGTGATCGTGTGGAAGATCTATCTTCCGATCTACAGAAAGCGGGATCACTTTTTCACCTTTTTCATGTTCAACCTGGTGATCTACATCATCTCTTATCTGCTGAGCAAGGTTGATATGTCTTTCGGTGCGGCATTCGGACTTTTTGCAGTATTCTCGCTACTTCGTTACCGAACGGAGAATATTTCGGAGAAGGACATGACCTACCTCTTGCTTTTCATCGCAATGGGGTTGATCAATGCCACAGTGAAGGGGACTTATTTCGAGTCTGTGCTCATCAACTCCATCCTGATGCTTTCCGCCTGGGTGTTGGACGGTAACGTGGTGATCAGGAACGAAAAGACTCAGGTCGTCCTCTATGAGAAAATAGAGAATATTCGTGCCGATCAACACGAAAACTTGTTGAAGGATCTTCGCGAGCGTACGGGACTGGATATCCACAAGGCTTCAGTGGTGTCTATTGATTTTGTGCGTGATAGCGCGGAGGTGAAAATTTATTACTATTGATGATGAAGGTGATCCGGAGGGCTGTTCCGCTGTTCTTTTTCTGTGTACTTGTTTTTCCTGCAGAGGGTCAGGTGAGAAGGGAATACCAGTCGTGGTGGACCATTGGTTGTGAAAAGAAATTAAGCGAGCGATGGACGGCAGCACTGAAGGTTGAGTCACGTATCGACATGGACGCGGCCATGTTCGTCAACGATTTCGCCAACCTTTCTTTCAAGCGAAAATGGTCGGATGCATTCTCTACGGAATTCCATTATCGGTATAGCATTCGTAACCTAGGTCGGGGTAATTATTACGATGCTCATCGCTTGATGGCGGATTTCAATTACCGGATTGAAATGGGGAAGACAGATGTGATTTTCCGATTGCGCTATGGCCGTGAGGACGAACCTTCGAGTTCCGAGGGTTTTTTTACGTTCGACGAGAATGTGCTGAGGCAAAAAATCGGGCTGAAAAGAAAGTTGGGCAAGATCGATTGGACGATCAGTGCGGAACAGTTTGAGACCATCGGAATCCAGGGCGTGGATTTCGACCAGTTCAGGTTGGTGCTGAATGCCGGTTACCGGATCTCAAAAAGGCACGAGTTCGACCTGTTTCTGATGTACCAGGATCTGGTCAATACAGTACGAACTAATTTCGGAGCGGCCTATACCTATAAGTTGAAATCCCGGAAGTGATATTGCTTTTTTCAGCCGGAAAAACAGAACGGCCATGCGGGATTCCGCATGGCCGTTCTGTTGACTTGGATTGAATTAATGGCGGACAACAAGCTTCTTGACCACCTCGCCGCATCGGAGATGATAGATGCCGGTGGCCCAGCTCTCACAATTGAGCGTATAGTAGGGCTGATATCCCAGCCGATCGATGAGTTGCCCTACAGCATTGTAAACCTCAAGATCCCGCTGCAGGTCGTCCGTCATTTGCACCTGTACCATCCCGTTAGCCGGGTTCGGGAAAATGGAGAGCGTAGTCGGATTGATGGCGGGCTCTGAAAGAGCGGTATTGATGTTGTTGTTGGCCGAGAATGTGGCCGTTTGATTGATGAAAGGTCCTGTGCCGTTCGGAACCCTGGCGAGTCCGATGTCTGCTGCCTGAGGTCCCCAGGTGAGCGAGTCCACGATGTTCAGTGCTGGGTCCAGCAGGAAAAGGACCTCCCCCAGAGAAGACAATTTGAAATTGGCATGATAGGGTCCCTGACTACTATCCTCGTCCGCCCATACGATCAGGTAATCGTTGGGTTGAAGCAACGTGCCGGAGGGGAATTCCCATTTGTTGAGGTTGAGAAGGTTGTCGGTCAGGAAATAGCCGCTGAGATCAGCCGGAGCAGTTGATTTATTGTACAATTCAATCCAATCCTCGATCTCGCCGAAGTTGTCGGTTTGCGAACTGATGTTGTTGGCCATGATTTCGTTGATGACCACACTCGTATCCGGAGAAGCCAGCGGAACAACCGTGTAAATGAAGACATCGTGCTCAGCACCTGCCGGCAGGTAGCGGACACTTTTGGATGCGTTCCCGGCAGCGGCTTCTACATAGTAACGGACGAATGTGCCTGCTGCGAAGCCGGGAATGCCTGCTCCATAGATCCCGTCTGCGGCAAGACTGTCGTCGTGTAGTCCGTCGTCGAACATGGGTGTCTTGGTAAAACGTCCGACCACGTTGTCCGAATAGTACAATTGTACATTGTCGATTCCGTTGGTAGAGGTCACGCGGGACCGTACGGTGACGGGTTGCATGTCAACAGGTTGTTGATACATCACACCCGAACTGAAGTAGGGTGCTTCAGCGATGTCCGGAGCCACCTGCTGCATCTCCGTATTAGAATTCAGGAAGTTCTTTCGCGTTGTCACAAAGTTGCGAAGGATCTGGATCTCACCGTTGTATTGCGTGTAGGAGTACATTTTCTTCGGATCGTTCTGAACAACCGTATCGACCAATGCACGGTAAGCGTTGAAGGTGGCATTGGTGAATGCCGTATCGAATTCCTCTGCAACGATGGTACGCATGTGGGCGAGGTATCGTTGCCTCAATGAAGGAACGTTAAGCAGCTTATTCAGTAAAGGATAATTGACGTTGGTGGCATTGTAGAAAACGCCCCAGGTTGTGGCCGGATTCATCTCCAGCGAACTGTTGCCGTCGTACTCATGCGGAACCATCAGTCCGGTTACCTCGTCGTAGTACACATAATAATCCATTTTGCCCTTGAACACATAGCTGTCGTCATCGGTCCAGGCGAGTTCGGAGGCCAGGAACCAGAGTGTACGGTCCAGATCCATGTATTTCCCGAGAGTGTCAACCAACACTGCGGACGGTGTGGTGTTCAGTTTTTCGCATAGCCGCTCCAGGTAGCTCCAGGGGTTCAGGATGCCGTTGGATTCCTTGAGCGTGTAATAAGGCTTGTAAGCGTTTGTATCCGTCGAGAGAAAATTCAATCCGGCGGTTCCATCTCCCCAACCTCCACCGGGACCTGTAGAACCGGGTGGTCTGTCCGCTCTCCACCAGATACCATCGTTGTTGAAGTACCATTCTTCCAGAAAGTCCTTGTTCATTTGCTGGATGTTGGAATAAAGACCCCAGTTCGCCCCGTTGAGGTACAGCTTCACAAAGCTCGATTTTGCTGTCGGTACGTGTCTGCGGATGGCGTTCGTGTAAAAGACCTCTCGCATCATGGAGGGGTCCTGGGCAGCGTTATTCAGCTTTAGCGTGCTGTAGCCGTCGAAATCGGCTCCGGCTCTCCAGTTGTCGAGTTCAATCTTGAATGATTTTTTCTGCGATGTGCCTGTTTGGTAGGATGTGTTTCCGCGAAATCGTACACCCGCGCTGTCAAATACCTGTCCGTCGATCGTAACGGTTCCGGGCAGATAGGTCTTGGTGGTGTAGTTGTTGGTTAGCTGTGTCCAGAAACTTGTAGAAGCGAACTGGATGTCGATCCTTCGTACAAGGCTTTGATCGTAGAAACCGGTGTTCGCCTTCTTTCCCAGCATCAGCATTCTTCCGTCTGGCGTGATGGAATATTCGTATGGCAATTGCTGCGCTGACGTAGTTGTAGCGTTTAGGCAGAAAAGCGCGTACAGAAATAGGAGAGGGAGAGATGATTTGGTCATGAACGGAACGGGGGGATGAAGGATTATGCCGGATGCTCCGGTATCGTATTTGGACGTCCGATAGGGCTTGGGGTTTAAGTGAAGACGAAGATCAATCCGCTCCTCCGGACCCTGTTATTTTTTCGATTTGGGCGAGGTGATGACGTCCGTGCCAGGCGTACAATCGGATGAAGTCACTCAGGCTGATGTCTCGTTTGTACTCCGGATGCCAGAGTGTCCTGGCCAGGTAATCAGCTGGTTTCTTCAGGCATTCCAGCAGGAGCAATGACCAGCGTTGGTGGATACCCAATAGCATCACGACACTCGATTCGAAAGGGAGATGCGCGTCGGGCGTGTTCGACCATGCGTCCTGGTTGAACGGCTGTATTTCTTTCGCGTCGGCAGTCACAAGGTGTTTGGTACGAACGAAAGCGTTCAGGTGCGCATCCGCCAGGTGATGTACCAGTTGGGTCAGGGTCCATCCACCATCGCGGTATGTAATGGAGCGGAGTGGATCTTTTACACCTTTCAGCGCACGGGCGAGGTGGTCCGGGAAATCCTTGATCTCAAGAACCGCATTCAACAACTCTTCGAGTGAGGTGGGACTGTCCCATTCGAATGGTTTAGTGGCTGTTGAATTGTTCATGGGGTGAATGAAAGGATTTGAGATCAGACGGCAACAGGTGCCTTGATGGCGGGGTAGGGGTCGTAACCTGTGACTTGGATGTCGTCGAACGTGAAGGCGAATAGGTCTTTCACTTCTGGATTGAGCTCAAGTCGGGGCAGCGTACGTGGTTCACGGCTGAGCTGAAGCTCCACTTGTTCCAAATGGTTGGAGTAGATATGGACATCGCCGAACG
>JBJOER010000010.1:0-15914 GCA_046049215.1 Bacteroidota bacterium
CCAGGGCACGCAGGACTTCGCCGACCGGGCGCGGGCGATCGGCTTCCCCTTGCTGGTCAAGGGGGCGGCGGGCGGCGGCGGCAAGGGCATGCAGATCGTCCGCGATCCCGGGGGACTGGAGGCGGCCATCGCCACCGCCCGGGCCGAGAGCCTGCGCTATTTCGGTGATGGACGGCTGCTGGCCGAGCGATTCGTCGAGCGGCCGCGCCATATCGAGGTCCAGGTGTTTGCAGACAGCCATGGCAACGTCATCCACCTGGGCGAGCGTGAATGCTCCATCCAGCGCCGTTTCCAGAAGCTGGTGGAGGAATCCCCGGCCCCGGCGCTGGCGCCCGCGCTGCGCCAGAGCATCTGCCAGGCGGCGGTCACCCTGGCCAAGGAGGCCGGCTATGTGAACGCCGGCACGGTCGAGTGCATCGTCGCCCCCGACGGGGCTTTCTATTTCCTGGAGATGAACACCCGCCTGCAGGTCGAACACCCGGTGACAGAGATGATCACCGGTGTCGATCTGGTAAAGGAGCAGATCCGGATTGCACAAGGAGAACCGATCTCTTTCAGTCAGGACGACCTGAAGATCCACGGTCATGCGGTCGAGATCAGGGTGTATGCCGAAGATCCCGCCAACGGATTTTTACCGGACATTGGGAAGCTTATCCGCTATGTGCGACCGCAGGGCCCCGGCATACGCGTTGATGACGGCTACGAAGAGGGTATGCAGATCCCGATCTATTACGATCCGATGATCTCCAAGCTGATCACCTGGGGGGAGACGAGGCAAGATGCTATCGACAGGATGGTGCGTGCTATCGACGAGTACCTGGTGATCGGATGCGAAACGACCTTGCCGTTCTGCAGGTTCGTCATGCTGCATCCGGCCTTTACGAGTGGTCATTTTGACACGCACTTTGTAAAGCATTATTTCACACCTGAAAAGCTGGTCGCTGAGCTGTCCGATACGGAAAATGCGGCAGCCTCCATTCTGGCTCACCACCTGCAGCAGCAGGGAAATAAAGGCGGCGAAATACACGTTCATGACTCAGGTCAAACCGTGTCCCATTGGAAAATCAACCGCTCGCGCTAAACTTCGGCACGGTTTTTCCGACGACCTGTAATCGGATGACAAAGCAGTGTTTTTGGTTGATCATTTTTATGGGTTGCTCCTTATCGGTTCACTCACAAATCGTTATGCCCGACGGTCGAATCCGAGTGCTAGCGAACGTGATAGATGGCGATACGGTTCCGCTGATCCATCTTGCGCCTGCTGAAATTTTTGCAACCATTTCTCCCGAAGCCGCAGATCGCATCAAGGCATACAATAAACTTCGTCGCGATGTGTTGAAGGCTTATCCTTATGCCCGTCTGGCTGCGGATCAATTGAAATTCATCAACGACAGTGTCGGGAAGATCGCGTCTGAACGTGAGCGGAAAAAGTTTTTAAAAAGAACGGAAGCGGAACTCAAGGCCCGGTTTGAAAAGGATCTGAAAAAATTGACAATTACCCAGGGACGCATACTCATCAAGCTCATCGACAGAGAGACAGGAGAAACATCTTATGCTTTGGTCAAGGAGCTTCGCGGGTCCATTCAGGCTTTTTTCTGGCAGAGTCTCGCCCGGCTTTTCGGTTCCAATCTAAAAAGTGAGTACAATGCCAATCAGGAGGACATCCTGATAGAGGGAATCGTCCGCCAGATCGAAAGTGGCGAGCTTCAATACAAGGCGGTGGTGAAAGGCTCTTGAAAGGAGCAGACGTCAGGCCTGATGACCTTCCTTTTGCTGTCTTTTGAATTCCGAGGTGAAATGAAATTCAACGTCCGGATGGTTTTTGATCATCTGATCCAGCATCCATTGTGAATCGGCCAGGTAAACCAGGTTTCCGTCTTTGTCGGTGGCAATCTGGTGCTGCCGGAATCGGACCAATTCATCCAGCTTGTCTTTTTTATCGGAGGTGATCCAGCAGGCCTTGTAGACATTCAAGGCGTTGAACCGGCAAGATGCACCATACTCGTGTTCGAGTCGGTATTGAATCACCTCGAACTGGAGTTCACCGACAGTGCCTACGATCTTCCGGTTTCCTCCGTGTTGGATGAAAAGCTGTGCTACCCCCTCGTCGGTCAGCTGGGTGATTCCTTTTTCGAGCTGCTTCGTCTTCATCGGGTCTGTGTTGACCAGCTCCTTGAATATCTCGGGCGAGAAACTGGGGATTCCCTGGAATTGCATCTCCTCTCCTTCGGTAAGGGTATCGCCGATCTTGAAGTTGCCGGAATCGTAGAGGCCGATCACATCACCGGGATATGCTTCGTCCACGATACTCTTGCTTTGGCCCAGGAAGGTTGCGGGATTGTTGAATCTTAAATTCTTATCCAGCCGAACGTGGTGGTAGAATTTCCCGCGTTCGAATTTGCCGCTGCATACCCGAAGGAAGGCGATGCGGTCGCGGTGGCGTGGGTCGAGGTTGGCGTGTATCTTGAAAATGAAACCGCTGAATTGTTTGTCCTGGGGGTTGATTTCACGCAGGTTGGTCGGGCGGCTTCCGGGGGTTGGGGAGATATCAATAAATGTGTCCAGTAACTCCTTCACTCCGAAATTGTTGATCGCCGATCCAAAGAATACCGGCGCCAGCTTTCCTTGAAGATAGTCTTGATTGTTAAAAGGTTCGTAAACGCCTTCGATAAGGTCGATGTCCTCCCGAAATTGTGCTGCATAGGGCCCGGCAATGGTGTCCAATGCAGGATCGTTCAGATCGTTGATGTGCAGGCCTTCCGGCTTTTTAGAACTGCCCGGAGAGAAGGCATAAAGGCTTTTATCGTACAGGTTATAAACGCCTTTGAAGGTCTGTCCTATACTGATGGGCCAACTCAAGGGGCGCACTTTGATGCGAAGTTTCTCTTCCAGTTCGTCGAGCAGGTCAAAGGGGTACTTTCCTTCACGATCAAGCTTGTTCACGAAGATGATCACCGGTGTGTTTCGCATACGGCAAACTTCCATCAGCTTGTAGGTCTGCTCCTCAACTCCCTTCTGGCAGTCGACAACCAGGATGACACTGTCCACTGCTGTCAGCGTTCGGTAAGTGTCCTCCGCAAAATCCTTGTGGCCCGGGGTGTCGAGCAGTGTGATCAGGGTATCGTTGTACTCGAAATTCATGACTGAAGTAGCCACAGAGATTCCCCGTTGCCGTTCAATTTCCATGAAATCCGATGTCGCACTTTTTTTGATCTTGTTGGACTTGACAGCTCCTGCAGTTTGGATGGCTCCACCAAACAGGAGGAACTTCTCCGTCAGTGTGGTTTTTCCTGCATCGGGGTGGCTGATGATGGCGAAGGTGCGTCGTCGCTTGATTTCCTGCTGGGAGCTCATGGTACTTTTAAGAGGCGCAAAGGTAGTGAGCCGATAGCGACGAAAAGCCGGTGTCAGGCCTTTTCTATCTTTGCAAAAAGCCAATCACCTTGAAAAGCATTTCCCTGTTTCTGAACGTCGCCCTGATCCTTGCCGTTGGATTCCTCTATTTCAAAGTTTACAGTGAAGAGGAACCATCCATTCCGCCCGTAAGTGCACAGGCGGCAGCTTCGAGGATCGTGTATGTGAACTCGGATAGCCTCATGGATCAGTACAATCTTTTCAAGGAGATGCAGGACCGGATGGAGAAGAAACGGGATAGCCTCGACAAACTGTTGACAGCCAAGGGGCGATCGCTCGATCGTGAAGTGAAGGAGTATCAGGAAGGGGCCGCCGGAATGAGCGCCGGCGAGAGGGAGCTTCGCGAGGAGTCGCTGATGCGCAAGCAGCAGGCTTTGTTTGACGAGCGGGAAGGCTTGCTGGAAAGCCTGAAGGAGGAAGAAGCCGCACTGACCGACAGTATTTATTCGGACATGATGCGTTACCTGCGGTCTTTCAACTCAGGAAAGGGATATGATTTTATTCTCGGATATAGCCGCGGAGGCGGTATCCTTCTGGCCAACGATTCGCTCGATATCACCCGCCAGGTTGTGAGCGGACTGAATAAGTCAAAGTGATACGCTGGGCAGGGAGGCTCAGAAAAGTCCGTGCAACTCTCCGTTGATTTTATTGACTACCATGCCGAGGTGCTCGGCGTTTTCAGCGAAGTTGATGTCGTCGATGTCTATGACCAGTAACTTTCCAGATTCGTACTGAGATATCCACGCTTCGTAGCGTTCGTTGAGACGCTTCAGGTAGTCCAGGCGGATTGAGTTTTCGTACTCCCGGCCCCGCTTTTGGATTTGATTGACCAACGCAGGAACCGTTCCCCTAAGGTAGATGAGCAGATCAGGCGGTTGTACGAAATTGCTCATCAGGTTGAACAATTCAAGGTAATTGTTGAAGTCGCGGGTGGTCATCAATCCCATCGCGTGCAGGTTGGGCGCGAAGATGTATGCATCTTCGTAAATGGTCCTGTCTTGAATAACTGTTTTGTTGGCCTTGCGGATCTTAAGGATCTGGTTGAACCGGCTGTTCAGGAAGTAGATCTGCAGGTTGAAAGACCAGCGCTGCATGTCCTCGTAGAAGTCGTTGAGGTAGGGATTGTCATCCACATCTTCGTAGTGCGGTTCCCACTTAAGGTTTTTCGCCAGCAGACTGGTCAGTGTCGTTTTGCCGGAGCCGATGTTTCCGGCAACGGCGATGTGCATGTTCTTGCCCGAGGTAGGTGAAGCCAATGGATTGTTGATTTTGGTTGAAAGATAGAAAATCAGAGGGAAATGAAGGGCAAAATTAGTTCGGCTTTCTGTTCCCGGCAAACCCTGTTGAAAAGTTCAGCGGGGGATGAAAAGTACACCGTTTTTGAGGAAGAAACACCTGTCCTCGATGACATGCATTTTCGTAAAGTCCGATGCACATTCCAATGCGAAGGATTTCGAGGTGCGCAGGCGCAGGGAATAGGTGGTGGCGTTGCCCTCCTCCTCATAAACCAGTTCCTCTTCGCGAAGTTCAACAAGGCGGGAGCGCTTTCGGACAGGCAAGGTTCCGGTGACCGTTCCGAACTGATCAAAAAGGATGAACCGGTCTTCCTCCTGCATGACCATCCAGTTTCGGTTAGCCAGCAAAGCCACCGGTTGTGGGCGTCTGGACAGCAGCAAATTCAGGTCGATGGAGAGTCCGGTGGTTTTCAGACGGGTGTCCACCTTGGTCAGCGTGCAGGGGATCTCATCAAATATCCAAATGCCCTGGTCGGGAGTAGCGGCTGCAACCCTGGGCTGCAGGATGCCCATTTCACGAAGGTTGATCTCGGACTGGTCGATCAGGTTGTTGTCCAGAATGCGTATGAGCGCGAATTCTGCGTAAAACACCTGGATGCGAAGTGGATTGCCGGCGTCGATGGCAGTGGGTGATCCCAGGTCTTTCCGGCTATACCTTACCATTTCCTTGCCGGCGGCATTGTATTTCACAATTTCTCCGCCTCGGATGGTGTAGCAATTTCCCATAGGATCGACTGCGAAATCCTGAACCCCTTCAATTGCGATGTACGGTTTGTAGTTCTGTGCATGCAAAGAGGTTACGCTGAATAGCAGCATGAGCGACAACAGGCGCATCACCGAATTCCAAAGGATACTAAGCATAAGCCAGAATGTCGACAACGAAGTTGCGGTGATTGGCCAGGCGCGGCACCTTATGCTGGCCGCCAAGCTTCTCTTTCGATTTCAACCATTGGTAAAATGTTCCGTGCGGTAGTGACCTGATCAGGGGTGGGCCCAAGACTTTGTCGTGGTAACGTTTTGCTTCGTAGTCTGAGTTTTGACGCTTGAGCGCTTCGTCCAGGCTCACCGAGAACAAGCTCAATTCTTCGGGTTCTTTTTCAAACTCAATAAGCCATTCGTGCGCACCACTGTGTTCTTCGTTGAAGTAGACAGGAGCTGCAGTATAATCCCGAACCGTAGCTCCTGTGGCTTCACAAGCCTCTTTCAATGCTTTTTCGGCGTTGTCAATGATCAGTTCTTCTCCGAATGCGTTGATGAAATGTGCGGTGCGTCCGGTGATGCGGATGCGGTATGGTGATAAGGAGGTGAAGGTGACCGTGTCACCGATTTTATACCGCCAAAGACCCGCGTTGGTGGTGATGACCAATGCGTACTGCTCATGCAGTTTCACTTGATCAAGGGTAAGCGTTGAAGGATTTTCTTTGTCCCATTCCCCGGCCGGTATGAATTCGTAGTAAATGCCGTAGTCGAGCATCAGCAACATCTCATCCGAATGGCATTGGTCCTGGATGCCGAAGAATCCCTCCGATGCATTGTAGGTCTCCAGATAATACATGTCGGGCTTCGGGATCAATCGCCTGAACTGTTCCTTGTAAGGAGTGAAGTTTACTGCACCGTGAACAAAGAGTTCCAGGTTGGGCCACACCTCGGTGAGGTCTTTCTTCCCGCTGATTTCCAAAATACGCTTAAGAAGCACCAGGGTCCAGGAGGGAACTCCGGCAATGTTGGTGACGTTCTCGTGCATGGTGACCCGCGCCATGCGTTCAATCTTCTCTTCCCATTCGTCCATGAGGGCGATGGACATGTCGGGCGTTCTGAACAACTGAATCCAGAAGGGTAGGTTCTGGATAAGGATGGCGCTCAAGTCCCCGTAGAATGAATCATTACTGAGGGCGTTGATGTTGTGGCTTCCTCCGAGGGAGAGCAACTTTCCGTTAAACAGCTGAGTATCGGGCTTGTTTTGGAAATAGAGGCAAAGCAGATCCTTGCCGCCCTTGTAATGACATTCTTCCAATGCCTCGGTAGTGACGGGGATGAATTTGGATTTGTCACTGGTTGTCCCGCTTGATTTCGCGAACCATCGCACCTCGCTTGGCCAAAGCAGCTGTTGCTCTCCGGCCTTTAGACGGAGGATGTAGGGTTTAAGACTTTCGTAGTCTTGAACGGGAACCCGCTCGCGGAAGGTGTTGATATGGGCAATGGACGAGAAATCGTGCATCCTGCCGAAGGCGGTATGCCTGCCCGAAGTGAGGAGGTTTCGTAGCAGGTCTTCCTGAACCTCGTGCGGGTATTTCATGAACAGCTCGATCTGATGAAAGCGCTGTTTCATGATCCAGGATAAAACGGAACTGATAATGGCCATTCCGGTGGATATTCGTTTCGCCTAAGGTAGTAAAAAGGGGTCAGGGTAGCGTGGTTTTCTTTTTTTCCTGGATCCAGGCCAAAAGCTGAACGGTAGTCATGGCGTTGAAAGTATTTTCCGGCTGAAGAAATCCTTTTCTGGCTACAAGAACTCCGTAGCGCATATCGTGTAGACCTGCGGTGGAATGGGCGTCGGGGTTGATGGATATCATGAGTCCTTTTTCAACGGCCGAGGAGATGAAGCGCCAGTCCAGGTCGAGCCGGTAGGGATGGGCGTTGAGTTCGACGACCACCTTGTGCTTTGCGCAAGCTTCGAAAATCCGTTCGTAGTCGAGAGGATAGCCTTCTCTGGACAGTAGCAATCTGCCGGTTGGATGACCCAGAATGGTCGTAAAAGGATTTTGAACGGCTTTCAAGATCCGTTCGGTGGCTTTTTCACGGTCCATGCGAAGGCCTGAATGAACCGAAGCGACGACAAAGTCGAAGGTGGCCAGGATCTCATCGGGGTAATCGAGGCTGCCGTCGGAAAGGATGTCCGACTCGATGCCGGAAAGGATCCTGAACGGAGCGAGTTTTTCATTCAGCTTGCGAATTTCCGCCTGTTGGGCTTGT
Organism: Bacteroidota bacterium; assembly: GCA_046049215.1. Classification (GTDB taxonomy): domain Bacteria; phylum Bacteroidota; class Bacteroidia; order AKYH767-A; family OLB10; genus JAJTFW01. The sequence goes on from JBJOER010000010.1 coordinate 7,683, forward strand.
ACCCTTTCAATACTGAGTCCTCCAGCGTAAAATGCACTTTTGCTGTGGTCGCAGACGCCGAAATAGGTGTACCCTGCATCACGGCAGGCCATGGCCATTTCTTCGAGGGTGTGCTTCCCGTCGCTGTAGGTGGTGTGACAGTGCAAGATCCCTTTCAGATCGGAATCGTTCACCAGCCGGTCGGGTAATGTTCCATCTGCGGCCCGTTGTACTTCTGCGATACCCTCGCGCCATTCCGGTTCGATATAGGGGAGATTCAGTCGGGAGTAGATTTCGTGCTCAGTCCGTACTCCTGACAATGCGTCAAGTGTTTTTCCTGAATGTGCCAGGCAGGCGTCGGTGTGCAGCTTCGCGCCTGTCCTTAACCAACTTTCCAAGGTAAAGTCGGAGGAACCGCAATTCTGAATATGAATGGGAATGCCTTCTGGACTGGAAATTCGGATGGTGTTGTTTTCTTCTTCAGAAGTGTGGGGGTAATAGGCGGAGGGGTTTTGCAACGCTTCGAGCCATCGAGGTCGGATGTCATCCGTGATCAAGATGTCTACAGAGGGGACGACCTCGCATTTTCGGCGGAATGCACCTGTGAAAGCGAATGGATCCGGTATGCCTTTCGGGAAAAACGTTTCCAGCATCAGGTTGACGGCTTTCTCGGCGGTAGCGAAATGGAAGAGGCCCTCCTGCCTGGAGGCGAATTCCAGCGTTTTGCGGATCTGATCCTGCGTTTTGGCTCCGAAGCCTTTGAGTTCAATGAGTCTGTTCTCGTTGCAGGCATACAGCAATTCGCCTGTCGACTCGATTTGCAGTTCTTTCCACAATGCACCGACTTTCTTAGGACCAAGTCCCTTGATTTTCAGCATGCGCTGGACGCCATCGGGCGTCTTTTTTCGCAATTCCTCCAGGTCATCCAGGCTGCCATTCTGCAGGAGACCGGTTATCTTCTGTGCCATGCTTTGTCCAATGCCTTCAACAGCTTCGACTTGTGTATTGCTCATCGACGATAACTGCTCCTTCAACCGGTCGATCTGTAGGGCGGCACGCTGATAGGAGCGGATCTTGAATGGATTTTCACCATGAAGCTCCATCAGTTTGGCCGTTTCCTCCAGCACCTCGGAGATGTCCGAATTTTCCATTTTTTGTTCAATCTGTTGCCGATAAAATTATCCATTCGGAAGCAATCGACTTGGTGGGCTTGCCTACCTTCGGGAAATACAGTTTTCCATTATTCAATGGGATGATTGTTCATTTGTATCATGAAAGGTTCACTGACATTAGGGTATATCAAAGGGATTCGGATCGCGATTCATTGGAGTTTTTTCATTTTACTGTCCTGGATCGCAGGTTCGAAGGCGATGGACGATGGTACCTTGTCTGATATCTTGCTTGAAGTCGCTTTTGTGTGCTTGATATTTATGTGTGTCTTATTGCATGAACTTGGCCATGCTTTGACTGCTGCAAAATATGGTGTTCGTACCCGTGACATCACACTGCTGCCGATCGGTGGGGTGGCCAATCTGGAAAAGATGCCGGAGAAGCCGTTGCAAGAGTTTTTTGTGGCCATCGCAGGACCAATGGTCAACGTGGTCATCTTCCTGTTGTTGTTTCCCTTCATTCTCTACTCTAACGGATGGCCGGACGACCTCATGGGAATTGATTTGAGTCCCAATTCGTTTTTACTTCAAGTTGCCGGTGTAAATGTGATGTTGGTGGTGTTCAATCTTATTCCTGCTTTCCCTATGGACGGAGGCCGTGTCCTTCGCTCTTTGCTGGCCATGCGAATGGGAAGGGTGAAAGCCACCCGTATTGCAGCACTCACCGGTCAGTTTTTTGCCGTGGGATTCGTGATCATCGGGTTTTTCGCCAACCCCATGTTGATTTTGATCGGTGTCTTTGTCTTCCTGGGTGCTCAGGGTGAATGGCGTGCAGTGGCGCAGGATGATGCCTTTCAGGATGTTCGTGTCGATCGGTTGATCTCTGCACGATTCAAGGTGCTTTCACCCACAGTTACGGTAAGGGAAGCCGCCGATGCCTTGTTGCAGGATTATGCCACTGATTTCCTGGTGATGGAGGACGGACTTGTTTCCGGAGTCATCACCCGCGACGAAATCATCAGAGCATTTACCGATGCGACTTCGGATCAACCGATCCGGAATTTCATGCGCATCGAAATTCCTCAGTTGACTACGCTCGACACATTGTCACATGCCTGGTCGGTCATGCGGTCATCCAATCTGCCCTTGCTGCCAGTGATGGATAACGGAAAATTGGCAGGCATCCTTACGTCTGAAAACCTGGCGGAGTATTTCGCGCTCCAGTGGGCGGGACAAAAAGTGAAGTAGCTTTTTTAGTCGAATCGAACACCATATGGGCTGAAGGCCTTCACACCATTGCTGCGTAAAGAGCGGTTGATGGATTGCAATGCGCTTGCAGGTGCCGGTAATTCTTGACCGATCATCCTGAGTTTCGCTTCAGTACTGAGGTCTTCCATCAGTTCTTCGAAAAATTCTTTTTTCTTGGGAAGACTGCTGATTCTGTATTCGGTGATTTTCGCCTTTTTGGCGGCAATGGCTATAGCAACATCCAGGCCACCCAGCGTGTCCACCAGGCCGATAGACAAAGCCGACTTACCGGTCCATACGCGTCCCTGACCGATGCTGTCCACATACGCCTGGTCCATTCGCCTGCCTTGAGCGACCCGACTCGAAAAGACGTTGTAAATACGGTCAACCTCGGCCTGAAGAATCATCTTCTCACTTTCATTCATGGGGCGGGTCATGGATCCGAAGTCGCCGAATGGCCCGGTCTTGTAAGTGTCTGTGGTGATTCCCAGTTTGTTCTTCATCATGTTCTCGATGTTGAACATGAGTCCGAATACGCCGATCGAACCGGTCAGCGTAGTCGGTTGCGCTACGATTTTATCGGCGGCGCAACTGATATAGTATCCGCCTGATGCGGCCAGGTCGCCCATGGAAACGATGAATGGCTTGGCCTGACGGGCCAGAACCGTTTCGCGCCAGATTTCCTCTGATGCCAGCGCATCTCCACCGGGTGAATTCACCCGAAGAACTATCGCCTTCACTTTTTCATCCAAACGCGCTTCACGGATGGTTTCAGCCAGGTTGTCCGAGCCGATGCTCTCCTCATCCCCTTCACCGTCGGAGATCTCTCCAACTGCGTAGATGACCGCGATCTTGTCCTTGGCAAATGCCTTCCCTTTTTTATCGGAATCAGGAGCTTTTGTGTAGGAGGAGAGGGAAACGAACCGGGGTTCGTCGTCTTGTTTCAACCCCGCTTTTTTATTGAGCAGTCCCAGGAACTGATCATAATACACCAGGGAATCGACAAGTCCGGTTTTCACAGCGTCTTTGGCTGTGCGGATGGTTAGGCTGTCAGCCAGTTCCTCCAGGCGATCCATGGGGATAGACCTGGATGCGCCGATCCGGTTGCGCAAGTGACTCCACATCGGATCTATAAATCCGGCAATTTGCCTGCGGTTCTCGTCACTCATTTTCTCCAGGATGAAAGGCTCCACAGCGCTCTTGTATTTGCCATGTCGGATCACTTGCGGTTCAACCTCCAGCTTTTCGAGTGTTCCCTTGAAAAACATGAGTTGTGTAGCAAGTCCATTCATCATCATCGAGCCTTCCGGATTAAGAAATATGCTGTCGGAGGCCGATGCCAGATAATAGGAGCCCTGGGAATAGTTGTCGGCGAATGCGTAAATGAACTTCCCTGATTTCTTGAATTCAAGGAGTGCGTTCCGGATTTCTTCCGTACTGGCCAATCCCGCCTGCAGGAAAGGAATATCGAGGTAAATGCCTTTGATGTTATCGTCATTGGCAGCTTTGCGTATGCAGTCCAGGACATCGTCGAGGCCGGTATGGCTGGAAGGTCCCATGCTTCCCAGGTCAATGTCCGAGAAAGGATTGTCCGAGCTTCTTTCACGGATTTCTTCGTCCAGTCGAAGATGCAGGATGGTTTTTTCTTTGACAGCGACCTCATTATCGCCGAAGCTGGCGATGATGAGGGAGGTGATGCCGATGAAGAGGAAGAAAAGAAGAATGGTCCCCAGGATGAACCCCAGGGCCGCCGATAAAACATTTTTGAAGAAGGATTTCATGGAGGAATAATGAGGTTCTACAAAGATAGTTCTGTGAATCGAAGAACCCTGAAAAAGCAAAAGCCGTCCTGGTAGAGACGGCTTTGCAAAGACTTTGGTTTGGTAGCATCAACGTTTCACGAACCGGAGCGCTGAGGGGTTTTCTCCGTGAACCATCAGAATGTAAACCCCTTTTGCCAACTGACTGATTTCAATATCAACAGATGTCTGTATCGATTGAACCTGAGTGGTTTCGATGAGCTTTCCGCTTAAGTCGCGAATCTCATAATGGCTGATGGATTGACTGGACAGGTTCTGTAAGCGGATCAAGCGATCTGCAGGATTGGGAGCAAGAATGAAATCAGAAGCTTTTGCGTTTTCGGACAGTCCGGTGCAATTGAAGGTGATGACGTCCGTGATGGGAGAAATGGTGGCACAGGATCCATCGTTCACCTCCACGGTGTAGTCGCCTGCCTGAGTGACAAAAAGAGAGTCAGCCGTTGCGCCCTGGATGGGGGTTCCATTCAGAAGCCACTGGAAGCTCCAGTTGCCAGCATTGAATGCGTATAACATCACAGACGATCCAATGCAAAAGGCAGTAGGACCTCCCGGGGTGATGATCGCATCCGGCGATGTGCGGATTTCCTGGGGAATGCTGTTCAACGTACTCCAACAGGGAGGGTCGGTGGAGAGTACACGCAACCGGTAATCGGTTCCGTCGGTAAGACCATTGGGAATACTCACCGTAAGCGGGGTGGAGGTGGTTGATGCGATTGAACCCAACAAGAAGGGGAATCCGAACTCGCCGAAATCATCAGACAGCTCCAGCCTGAAGGTGTTTCCGCTGTTCCATGTTCCGTTGGCTACGATGTTCAATGTATAGTTGTTGTCTGTGCAGAAAGTGGTGGTTGGTACAGTGAACGAAAGATCGCGGCTGCGCTGGAAGATGCTGGCAACACCTTCTCCCACACCAATGGCCTGGGTGCCGGATGTGAAATCGATGGCATACACCGGATCCTTGTTGAAGTTGATTTCACGGCCCCAGGTCTGTCCTCCGTCAGCCGTGCGATAGGTTTCATTCAGTGTAGTGAACCATCCGTTGTTGTTGTCGCTGAACGCGATACAGTCAACCGGTCCGCTGGAAAGGGTTTGATAAATAAGATTCCAGGTTTGGCCGCCATCGGTGGTTTGGTAAACCTCGCCGATACTCGTACCGATATAGCCGACGTTCGAATTCCTGAAATGCATGGATGTGGATTCGAAACTGCTACCGTTCCCCACAAGATTAAAGGTGGCTCCGGCATCGAATGAGGTGAGTAGGTAGGGCTGGTCAGTAGAGATGACAAGAGTATCTGTCCCAAAACACTGGATGAGCCGGAAGTTGTAACCCGATCCGGAGAAACCTGTCGGCAGGTCAGTCCATGCATTGCCGTTTGGCGATGTGGCGAGTTTGGCGTCGTCCCCGCAAACGTACCAGTTTCCGGCGCTGTTTCTGTCGATGCCGTAAAGGCTTTCTCCGATGTTTGAAAAGATGAAATTCCAGGTGGTTCCGCCGTCGGTGGTTTTGACGATGGTGCCGTTGGTGCCAACCGCCAGTCCTGTTGTGGATGAGGTGAAGCGTATTCCACGGAGGTCTTCACCGCCCGCATTGCTGTTCTGGGTTACCCAGCCGGCTCCACCATTGGTCGATTTGAGAATGGTACCACCGGCACCACACGTGTAAACAACCGTTGAATTAAATGCGTCGACCGCATACAGGGGAAGGTCGGCAATGCGTGTTCCGAGGTTGGTCCAGCTTGTTCCGGTGTTTGATGATTTGTAAAGCGCACCACCAGAACCGGCGGCAAAAAACGTGGTCGAAGATGCAGCATCAACAGCATGAACGTCAACCCAGCTGTCCGTGAAATTCTGGGTCCAGGAGATGCCACCGTTGGTGGTATGGAAGACGTATCCACTCCTGCATCCTGCCACTCCGTTGCTTGCGTTGCCGAAATCGATGGAAAGGAGGTCTGCGCCCAATGCGCCACCCGGATTCGCTGTGGCCGAAAAAGTGGTGCCCCCGTTTCCGGAGATGTGAATTTCCGAGGAGGATGCAATAAAGATGTTTTGGTTGGTGGGCATGCTGACATCGAACAGGTCGTCGGTGGTGCTCAATGTGACGGCTGTCCAGGTTTGACCGTAATTGATGGTCCTCATGGACATGCCTCCTGTTCCGGCAAGAATTCCGTTTCCGGCAGGCCGCATGTCGATGTCGAGAATGGCCTCCGGCAGGTTGCCGAGAAGTTCGCTCCACGTTTGTCCTCCATCCGTTGTCCAGTACAACTTACCGATGCCGTTGCTGATGCCGACGAATGCGGTATCGGCATTGAGGACTTTCAACGCATCGATAGTAAACCCCGGAAAGCGGTAGGTGAGATCCCAGGATCTTCCTCCATCATCTGTGACCAGGATATCCGGGCCCGAACAGAGTATGCCGTTGAGGGAATCCGCAAAATCAAGCTCCAGCAGGTTTTCAAAAGACCCGGAAAACAGAGGAGACCAGGAGGTTCCACCGTTGGTGGTTCTGATCAAGGTGCCGTTTTCTCCGGCAGCCCATCCGTTGGAGGTTCCTGCGAAGACCAGCTTGTGGATCGTGTTTCCCTGAGGGCCGGGGTGAACCCATTTCCACTGACCAAAAGCCGGCCCATTGATCATGTAAAGGGTGAATAGGATCAGAAATCGAAGTGACTTTCTCATAGTGATGGTGTTTCGTGAGCGCTTGTACGAAACAATAATAAGAAAGGTTCCCAGGGGACTGCCCGAAAGTTGCGGCAGAATGCTAACAGTAGAATGTTACTGATCCGAAGACTGCTTTCGCTTGTTTAGCTCGTCACGAATTTTAGAGGCCTGCTCGTAATCCTCCTCGTCTATGGCTTTCATCAATGCTTGCTTGAGCTCTTCGAGCCCCAAGGCGGAAAGGCCACTCTCCTTGGCTACTGGCGGCAGTTTTTTCTCGGATTTTTTCCGCGGTTTGTCGCCTGCTCCTTCTTCAGCGGGTTCGGCCTCGTCATTTTCCTCCAGGACCATTCCGGCGGAGGAAAGGATGAACTCATAAGTGTAAATGGGGCAGTTGAACCGGACGGCCATGGCAATGGCGTCAGAAGTCCGGGCATCGATTTCCTTCACTTCTCCTGCTTCATTCGTACAGATGAGCTTGGAGTAAAAAATCCCCTCCTTCAGGTTGTACACGACAACCTCGTCGATACTGATGTTGAATTCGATTGCGAAGTTCCGGAACAGGTCGTGGGTCAAGGGTCGAGAGGGTTGCATGTTCTCCAGTTCCACGGCGATGGCCTGAGCCTCGAAGCCACCGATGATGATGGGAAGGCGTCTGGTGCCCTCTTCTTCACCCAAAATCAAGGCGTAGGCGCCGGTTTGCGTCTGACTGAAAGAAAGGCCGATGATTTCGAGTTTTATTTTTTTCATGAACCCCGATGGGTGAAATTAGAAAATATCAGGCATGAGCCGACTTGAACTGTTTGACCGCTTCAATCAGGCGGGGAATGATTTCGAAAGCGTCGCCGACAATGCCGTAATCGGCTGCCTTGAAGAAGGGGGCTTCGGGGTCTTTGTTGATGACCACGATGGTTTTGGAGGAGCTGACTCCGGCCAGGTGCTGAATGGCTCCGGAGATGCCAATGGCGATATACAGGTTCGGGCTGACCGCAATTCCGGTTTGTCCTACGTGTTCGCTATGCGGACGCCAGTGTGCATCACTGACAGGTTTGGAGCAAGCGGTGGCAGCACCCAGAAGGCCGGCCAGTTCTTCAACCATTCCCCAGTTTTCAGGTCCTTTCAGTCCGCGGCCGCCGGAAACGACTATTTCGGCTTCCGGTAAGGATACCTTGTCGGCTGCCCTCACGATTTCCTTCACCATGGTGCGGAAGTCGGATTCTTTGATAGATGGGCTGAAGGCCTCGATGGCAACAGGGACTGGGCGAGGATCAACCTTGTAGGAATTGGGCACCAGGCTAATCACCTTGTATTCACTGGTCAGGTTGACGTCGGCGAATGCTTTTCCGGAGAAAGCTCCCTTGCGAACGGTGAATCCGGCATTGGTGTCGGGCAATGTCACTGCTCCATCCACGTAACCCGCC
>JBJOER010000011.1:0-12058 GCA_046049215.1 Bacteroidota bacterium
GGAACGTTCTGCTGGACACCCACTACATCTGATATCAGTAGCAATCCTTATTGTTTTACACTCACCGTAAAGGACAATGCTTGTCCCTATAACGGGTTGAATACGTACTCCTACTGCGTAACGGTGAATGGTCTGACGGTCAACGCCGGTCCCGACCAGCAGATCGCCTGCAGTGACCTGGCTACCATCACCGCTCAGGTTTCAGGAGCCACAGGACCATTGACCTATCAGTGGAGCAATGGCTTTACCGGCCCCACCCAAACGGTGTCGACAGGTACCTATGTGGTGACTGTTTCGGATGGCAGCTGTACCGCTTCGGATACCGTGGTGGTCAGCGGCGCGTTCGAACCGACAGCTGCTTTCAGCGCTTCAGCCGGTTGTGTGAATACTCCGATTCAATTCACCGATCAAAGCACATCGCAGGGTGGTATCATCTCCTGGTGGTGGAACTTTGGAGTAGGTCAGACTTCCACGACTCAAAATCCGGTGCATACATTCCCTTCCCCCGGAATCTACAATGTGATGTTGGTGGTGGGGAACGTGTACGGCTGTCTGGATACCGTTGTTCAACCGGTCACCATAGCGGCAGCGCCGCAAGCCTCATTCACCGCAACCAATGGTTGTGCAGGACAGGCGATAGCCTTCACCAATACCAGCACCCCTCCGGGATCAAGCTGGAACTGGACATTCAGCAACGGAGCCGTTTCCAACCAACAGAATCCTTCTGTTGTATTCGCAATGCCGGGCAACTACAACGCAACGCTTGTCGTTACCGATGCTTTCGGATGCGCAGGTACGATCATGCAGCCTTTTACAGTGAATCCCTTACCGATCGCACAGTTCAGTGTTTCAGGCGGGGGATGTCAGGGTGCACCGGTGGTGTTTACCAACCAAAGTTCAGGGGGCCAAACCTTTCAGTGGAATTTTGGGGACAGCACCACGTCCACGCTTCAAAATCCAAGTCACATCTTCTCCGGAAGCGGTACCTATGCGGTGTCGCTTTTGGTGATCAGTGCAGCGGGCTGTTCATCCATGACAACGGTTCCTGTACAAGTGAATACCCAGCCTTTGGCTTATGCAGGTCCCGATCAGTCCATTTGCCTGGGTGGTACTGCTACGCTGAATGCAAGCGGTGGCGTTTCCTATGCCTGGAATCCCGGTGGTTTGACAGGAAGTACGGTCTCCGTATCACCCGTTTCAAACACCACCTACTCGGTCGTAGTGACGGATGGAAACGGATGTACCGGCTTGGACTCGGTTACCGTTATCGTCAACCCACTGCCTGTTCCTTCCATCAGTCCGGCGCAATCCGTCTGTCAGGGCCAGTCGGTGACGTTGGTCGCCGGCGGTGGCGTTTCCTACAGCTGGAATCCCAGCGGTGTCACCAACGATACCCTGATGGTGACACCCAACGGCTCCATGACATATGCCGTCAATGCCATTGACGCCAACGGCTGCCAGGGAACGGCCTTCACGAGTGTGACTGTTCAGCCGAATCCGGTGTTGAACCTTTCTCCTGCAGTGTTTATCTGCAGCGGAGTGAATGCCACACTGAGTACGGGCTTCAGCGGCACCACATACCAGTGGAGTACCGGGGCGACCACACCCACCATCTCCGTAGGCACGCAAGGTTCGTATACGGTTACCGTAAGTAATTCCTCGGGCTGCACGGCCACAGCGACCACCCAGGTGACCGTTGCGGGTACCACTGTAAGCAACAACGCGGCAGTTTCAATCTGTCAGGGACAAACCGCCACGCTACAGGCCGGCCAAAACGGTGTCAGTTACCAGTGGAGTACTGGTGCCGTCACCCCTTCGATCGTAGTCGGTACGGCAGGAACGTATTCCGTAACCGTGACCGATGCCAACGGATGTACCGGCGTCATTGCGCATACAGTGCAGGTGAATCCGCTTCCACAAGCCATCTTTACCCCTCAGGATGAATGCCTGAACGATACGGTCTGGTTCTTTGATATGTCTACCGTGAATGGAGGAACCCTCCAGTCGTGGAGCTGGGACCTCGGAGACGGGAACATTTCCTTCGCGCAAAATCCGACGCATGTCTACAACAATCCGGGCTCGTATGTGATCGGCTTGACCATCGTCAGCAATTCGGGGTGTTCTTCCTCGCTGACCGATACACTGAATATCTACCCTATGCCCACGGCCCTTTTTGCAGCGCAACCCGCCTGCGAAGGATCACCGATGGTGTTCTCCGACCAGTCCACGGTCGGCTTCGGCAATATCGTCACCTGGAACTGGAATTTCGGTGACGGTAGTACCTCCACACAACAGAATCCCCAGCATGCTTACGCTGCAGCAGGAACCTACCTGGTCACACTGGAAGTGATGACTCCGGGCGGTTGCCGCGGTGAGTTCTCGACACTGGTCCAGGTCTATCCCAGGCCCGATCTGTCGTTCAGTCCTGCCGCCGCATCCTTATGCAGCGGAGGAAGTATCAGCCTGAGCAACACGAGCACTTCATCCAGCGGTAATATCAGCGCCTGGCAGTGGAATCTCGGTAACGGACAAACATCGACGCAATACGCCCCGACGGTCGTCTACCCGAACCCGGGCAACTACACCATCACCCTGATCGGTACTACCTCGCTGGGCTGTTCCGACACCGCAACCGGTACGGTCACCGTCTATGGTCCTCCTACGGCGGACGCAGGCTTGCCGCAAAGCATCTGTTTCGGACAATCGGTGCTATTGACAGCAACGGGTGGTGTGTCATACGTATGGAATCCGATCGGTGCGACAACGGCCGGCATTACCGTGAGTCCCAGATCCACTTCGACTTATTCCGTGATGGTAACCGACCAGAACGGATGTACGGCCACCGATAGCGTCCGTGTTCAGGTGAACGCCCCGCCGGTGGTACTTGCCGGAGCCGATCAGATCATCTGCACCGGAGCAAGCGCCGCCTTGAGCGCCTCCGGGGCCTGGACCTATTCCTGGTCACCGGGCGGTGCCACTACGGCTAACCTCAGCGTGAGTCCGGCTACGACCACCACTTATTCAGTAATCGGCACCGCAGCCAATGGCTGTACGGCTACGGACACAGTGGTCGTTAGTATAGAGACTCCACCGGTTTTCGACCTCGGACCCGACACATCCATCTGCGAAGGAACCACGATCCTGCTCACCGCTTCGGGAGGCAGTACCTACTATTGGTCGCACAATGGGGCCACCACGGCTTCGGTGCCCGTATCACCGACTTCGGCAACCACTTATACCGTCACGTCGACTTCTACCAACGGTTGTTCCGCCATGGATTCCATCCGTGTGCTGTTGAATCCCACACCACAGATCGCTGGAGGGAACGTGTTCTATTGCAGCGGTTTCAGCGTTACGCTTGACGCCGGCCTTAGCGCCGCCTCCTACGAGTGGCAGCCCAATGGAGAAACAAGTCAGGCGATCACTGTTTCCGATCCGGGCACCTACACAGTGTTGGTGACCTCTGCCACAGGTTGTATCGGATCCGGAACGTTCAATGTGATCGAAGGAGGATCGGCACTGAATCAACAGAATCAGAATATCACGGCATGCGACGGGCAACAGGCTGTTCTCGATGCAGGAAATCCCGGAATGACGTACCTCTGGTCGACAGGGGCGACAACTCAGACCATTTCGGTGAACTCCGGTGGTGCTTATTCGGTCACTGTGACGGACCCGTCCGGCTGCAGTGCATCATTCGTCAACCAGGTGACGCTCAACCCGCTTCCCCAGGCTTCCTTCCTGGTGAACAATGCCTGTGAAGGATCATTTGCCTCCGTTCAAAACCTCACCCAACCCGGGGCCGGTCAAACTATCATGAGCTGGCAATGGTCGAGCGGTACGACAATGCTCTCTTCAAGCCTGAATCCGCAACTGAACTTCGCCCAAACCGGTGTGTATCCTTTGCAGCTGGTGGTGGTGAACGGAAGCGGATGTGCCGATACGGCCAACAGCACGGTCTCCATCTATCCGAATCCGGTGGCCGCCTTCACGGCAAGCAGGGTGTGCGAAGGCAATACAACGGTCTTCACCAACAACAGCATCGCATCGGGCGGAAGCAATGTGAACGTGTTTTGGGATTTCGGCGATGGAAACAACAGCTCTTCCATTGCTCCTCAGCACAGCTATACTCAGGCAGGATTGTACACCGTCAATCTGGTGATGACCACCGCAGCCGGCTGTGCAGATACCGTACAGCAGTCGGTGCTGGTGGATGAATTGCCTGTGGCCTTGTTCACTGCAACGGATGTATGTGAAGGCGACAGCACGGTTTTCACCAATTTTTCAACCTCGTCAACAACGCTGAGTGATATCAACTGGGACTTTGGAGATGGCAACGTGAGTACCGACATCGAGCCCATACACCGGTATGCTTCTCCCGGAATCTATACAGTTTCACTCACAGTAGGTACACCGGATGGTTGCGAAAATTCTTACAGCAAGCAAGTCCTGGTACATCCCAGGCCTGTAGCCGACTTTGCTGTACCTCCCGTTTGTTTCGGCCAAGCCAGCATGTTCAAGGACTCCACGCAGGTGAACGGTGGATCGACTACGGGATGGTTCTGGGATTTCGGCGATGGCGGTTTCTCCGCTGCTCAACATCCAAACCATACCTACGCTTCGGGCGGAACCTATACGGTAACGCTGGTGGCCACCAGTAATCGCGGCTGCACCGATACGTTGAGTTCAACGGTGCAGGTGTGGGGTGCTCCACAGGCCCAATTCGGAACCACGAGTGCCTGTGCAGGAACACCGATCGCACTTACGGATTCATCAACCGCCTTCGGTGGAAGTATAGTTTCCTGGAACTGGAATCTGGGAGATGGGCAGTATTCTACTCAACAAAATCCGGTGCATACCTACGCATCGGTTGGTACCTACAATGTACAACTCAGCGTCACTTCATCCAACGGCTGCACGGCGACCTACAGCAGGGCAGTACAGGTGTTCCCGGTTCCGGTGGCCAATTTCAGCGTGGCCGATGTTTGCTTGAATTCTCCCGCACTCTTCGTCGACCAATCCGCCATTCAGGGTGGGGGAGTGTTCGCCTACAATTGGAACTTTGGCGACGGCAGTACCTCTACGGATGCCATGCCGCAGCATCTGTTCCAAAGTCCGGGCATGCAAAATGTGACCATGACCGTCACCACACCGCAAGGATGTTCAGCTTCTGTAACACGCAATATGAATGTGTTTCCGCAACCGCTGGCACAATTCAATGCCGGTGCTGTGTGTCTGAATGAGCCGGTGGTACTGAACGATCAGTCGTCGGTGACACCGGGTACCATCACCGGATGGACCTGGAGCCTGGGCGACTCAACGACTTCCACTGCTCAAAATCCGACCCATTTCTACACTACCCCCGGCACTTATGTGGTCAGCCTTTCGGTCATCAGCGACCAGGGTTGTACGGCATCGGTGTCCGGACCTCTTGAGATCTTCACACCACCGACTCCGATGCCCGTAGCCGGTAACGGCTGCCTGGGCAACTGGATCCCGTTCACCGATACGTCTTCGGGACCGAACAACGCTATTGTATCCTGGAACTGGAATTTCGGCGACGGTTCAGCTTCTTCAGTTTCGAATCCTTCGCACCTTTTCGCTGCTGCGGGAACGTATTCCGTCGAGTTGTCCACTACCAACAGTTCAGGCTGCACGGCTCGCTCAACGGTGAATGTGATCATCAGTCCCTTGCCGGATGCGGGATTCAGTGCATCATCTGCCTGCCTGAACACACCGATTCAGTTCAACAACAGCTCAGTGATGACCGGTGGGACGATCACGGGTTATCAGTGGGATTTCGGTGACGGATCGCCGGTATCTTCCGATGAAGACCCCGCTCACGTCTACACCAATCCCGGAACATATACAGTCACCCTGATTGTGACCAACGGTGACGGTTGTACCGATACGATCACACGCAATGTGTTCGTCAACCCCATGCCGGTTGCTTCCTTCCTCGATGTGAATGCGGCAGGTTGCGGTCCGGTTTCTGTTGCATTCATGGATGCCTCATCGATTCCCGGAGGAGCCGTGGTTTCCTGGTCGTGGGATTTCGGCGACGGTACCACATCAGACCAACAGAATCCCACGCATGCCTATACTGTGTCGGGTTCTTATGCCGTGAGTCTTACTGTAACCAGCGATAGCGGATGCACCGCGACCTACACCCAGCAAAGTGCCATCACGGTATATCCCAGTCCCTTGGCTGAATTCGAAGCCGATCCCTGGGTTCGCGATATCCTGGATCCTCAATTCAACTTCATCAACCTCTCCGTTGGTGGCCTCAACTACAACTGGACCTTTGGCGACGGACAAGGTTCCTCCTTGTTCGAGCCCAAGCATACCTACCGCGATACAGGCGATTACATGGTGACGCTCTGGGTGACCAATGCCTACGGTTGTACCGATTCGGTCCGTCACCCCGTGCGTGTGAATCCGATATTCTCCTGGTGGATTCCGAATGCCTTCACCCCGAACGGCGACGGCAACAACGAGGATTTCAACGTGAAAGGAGAATACATTGCCAACGTGGAGCTCACCATCTTCAACCGCTGGGGCGAGGCCATCTTCTACAATGAAGGCAAGGAAAGCGCCGCCTGGGACGGCAGCGTCGTGGGTCAATCCCAACCCGCCAAGGAAGATGTATACGTCTTCCAGGTGAAACTCATCGATGTCTGGGGCAAACGCCACGAAAAAGTCGGACATGTGACCCTGGTGCGGTGAGACCGTAGTCGGTTGTCCGTTGTCCGTTGTCCGTTGTCCGTTGTCTGTTGACAATACGGCTCCCTGAGCCTGGTCGAAGGGGCTGGGATTACAGACGGAGTTCAAATTGCAACGGCGGGCTTCGACGAGCTCAGCCACCAGAAAAAGCTATTGGGACTTCACGCCTTCTTTGCGTCCGAAAGCTATCGGACCTCCGCGGTTAAGCAACGGAATTTGAATGATCGACGGTTCTGACCTCTCCCCGGAACTCAAAACTCTTAGTAGGGGGAGGGGGCGCTGCGCTCGTTGCACTCCTTTGCGTCCATTGCGTTTAAGCAACGGATTTAATTTCCATCCGGTATTTTCATTCCCGGTTCAGCATCAAAATCCACCTCTTAAAACCCCCTCAAACCGCCTGTTTTTCCCTATTTTTGCCTCCTATGTTTGAGAATTTATCGGATAAACTCGACAGGGCGTTTAAGCTCCTGAAGGGCCAGGGCAAGATCACCGAAATCAACGTCGCAGAAACACTCAAAGAGGTCCGGAAGGCCCTGCTCGATGCCGACGTCAACTACAAAGTTGCCAAGACCTTCACCGACACGGTCAAAGAAAAGGCGCTGGGGCGCGATGTACTGATCAGCGTTTCTCCCGGCCAGTTGTTGGTAAAGATCGTGCAGGAGGAGCTCATCGCACTGATGGGAGGGGAGGCCGCCGACATCAACCTCAAGGCCAGTCCCTCGGTGATCCTGATGTCGGGTCTGCAGGGTTCCGGTAAAACCACACTCAGCGGGAAGCTGGCGAACTACTTGAAGACCAAGAAAGGCCGTCAGGTGATGCTCGTCGCCTGCGACGTTTATCGTCCCGCCGCCATCGATCAGCTGCATGTGCTGGGAGAGCAGATCGGAGTACCGGTCTACTCCGAGCGCGAACAGAAGAATCCGGTTGTCATCGCAGGCAACGCCCTGGCCGAAGCCAAGAAACAGAACATCAACACCGTCATCATCGATACGGCCGGCCGCCTGGCGGTGGACGAGGAGATGATGGACGAGATCGCCCGGTTGAAGGATTTCCTCCAGCCTCAGGAGACCTTGTTCGTGGTCGATGCCATGACCGGACAGGATGCAGTCAATACGGCAAAGGCCTTCAACGACCGCATCAATTTCGACGGCGTGGTGCTGACCAAGCTCGATGGCGATACCCGCGGAGGTGCTGCCTTGTCCATTAAGTCGGTCGTGAACAAGCCCATCAAGTTCGTCGGTACCGGCGAAAAGATGGAAGCCCTGGACGTGTTCTATCCCGCCAGGATGGCCGACAGGATCCTGGGCATGGGCGATATCGTATCGCTGGTGGAGAGGGCACAGGAGCAGTTCGATGCCAAGGAGGCTGCCGAGTTGCAGAAGAAGATCGCCAAGAATCAGTTCAACCTGAACGACTTCCTGGGGCAGCTTCAGCAGATCAAGAAGATGGGCAACATCAAGGACCTGATGGGCATGATTCCCGGCGTTGGCAAAGCCATGAAGGACATCGATATCGACAACGATTCGTTCAAACACATCGAGGCCATCATCCAGTCGATGACCATGGAGGAGCGCGAACGCCCCGACCTGCTCAACGGTTCGCGTCGCAAGCGTATCGCTTCCGGGAGCGGAACTACCGTAGTTGAAGTCAACAAACTGTTGAAGCAGTTCGAAGACATGCGTAAGATGATGAAAATGTTTACCACGGGAAACGCGCAACGCGTTATGCGTAATATGCCTGCCCGTCGATAACCTTGTAACCCAGCAACCAACCGTGAACCTGATCGACGGCAAAAAGACCTCCGAGGACATCAAGAACGAGATCCGCAGCGAGGTAGAAAATATGATCGCTAACGGGCAGCGCGCCCCCCATCTGGTGGCTGTTCTTGTGGGTGATGACGGTGCATCCCAAACCTACGTGGCGAACAAGATCCGTACCTGCGCCGACGTCGGATTCCGGAGCACGCTCAGGAAATTCGATGCGGATGCCACCGAGGAAGACCTGATCCGCTGCGTGGAAGAATTGAATGCGGACGAAGGTGTGGATGGTTTTATCGTACAACTTCCCCTTCCCGCCCATATCGACGTGCATCGGGTGACCGAACGGATCGATCCTGTCAAGGATGTGGACGGTTTTCACCCGGTGAATCTGGGTCGCATGACAGAGGAGCTCCCGGCCTATATCCCCGCAACACCCAAAGGTATTCTGCAGCTGATCGAGCGCTACGGCATCCGGACCGAAGGGAAGCATTGTGTGGTGGTGGGCCGAAGCAATATCGTGGGAACCCCCATTTCCATCCTCCTCTCCCGCAACAGCTACCCCGGCAACTGCACGGTTACGCTGACGCATAGCCGAACCCAAAACCTGCGCGACATCACACTGCAGGCCGATATCCTCATCGCTGCCATCGGCAAACCCTGGTTTATCAAAGCCGACATGGTGAAAGAAGGAGCCGTGGTGATCGATGTGGGCATGACCCGTGTCGACGATCCTTCCCGCAAGGCCGGATTCCGACTGGCGGGAGATGTCGATTTCGACAATGTGGCACCCCGCTGCAGCGCCATCACTCCGGTACCGGGCGGGGTAGGACCGATGACCATCATCGGGCTTTTGCAGAACACTTTGCTGGCCGCTCAGCACCGCATTTATCCGGCTCATGTCAGCCACGCCTGACAACGGCCTCGGGCTTCCTGTGATGGAGACCTTCCTCACCATACAGGGAGAAGGCTTTCATTCGGGGCGTTCCGCCTGGTTTATCCGCCTGGGTGGCTGTGACGTAGGTTGCACCTGGTGTGATGTGAAGGAATCCTGGGATGCATCTGCTCACCCGCTGAGAACTGTGACGGAATTGGTTTCAGAGGCCTCCGCAAGCACTACCCGTTTCGTGGTCATTACAGGAGGTGAACCGGCCATGTACGATTTGGGTCCTTTGACACGTTCTTTCCATGAATCAGGGTTCACCATCGCCATCGAAACCTCGGGTGCCTACCCCCTGAAAGGCGAATTCGACTGGGTGTGTGTGTCTCCGAAAAAATTCAAATCACCCTTGCCCGAAATGCTTACTCTGGCCGATGAACTCAAAGTGGTGGTGTACCATCCCACTGATTTCGATTGGGCGGAATCGCACAAAACGCATTGCAAGGCAGGTTGCCAATTCTACCTTCAGCCCGAACACAGCCGGTTCGACGAACGCATCGGTGCGATTATCGACTACGTGAAAGGACACCCTGAATGGAGGATATCCCTGCAAACCCACAAGTTCCTGAACATCCCCTGAGGGTTGTACTATACCATCACACGTCTTGAAAAGACCCCTCTTTCTCTTTCTTGCCTGCATTGCACTGGTGTTTGTCTCATTAGGAGCCGGTGCACAGTCATCCGCTGTCAAATACAGGTCGACCGACAAGGCGGCCATCCGGCATTTTGAGGAAGGCAAGAAATACTACGATAGCCGTGACGATGTGAGGGCCGTTCGAGCACTGGAAGCCGCCATTGCACGCGATTCTGCTTTTGTAGAGGCCTGGCTTATTCTGGGACAGATCTCCATCGAATCGCGCGATCTGAAAAGCGCTCGATTCCAGTACCGCAAGGCGGTTTCGGTGGATCCGTCATACATGCCCGGTGCCCATTTGATGATGGGTGATCTGGAACTCAATGTGGGCAATTATGAACGCGCCAAAGCGGATTTCGGGAATTACCTACAGTATGCCGGCCAATTGAATCCGGCGAAACGCGCTGAAGCGGAGAAAAAGGTGGCGCAGTGTCTGTTCGCCATCGAGGCGCTCAAACATCCCGTGCCTTTTCAGCCTTACAATGCCGGACCTGGCGTGAACAGTACCGAAAACGAGTATTTCCCTTCTCTTACTGTTGATCAGTCAGAGATCATCTTTACGCGTGATATCCGCGATGATCGGGCTCAAGGCGGACACCAGGAGGACTTCTACATTGCGCGCAAAAAGGACACAACCTGGGCCGCCGCACGCAATGCCGGTACCCCTCTCAACACCGGTCTTAACGAAGGAGGCCCGAGTATTTCTGCAGATGGAAGGGTCTTGTTCTACACCGCCTGCGACCGGCCGGATGGTCGGGGAAGCTGCGACATCTACCTAGCTCAACGTATGCCCGACGGCAATTGGGGAAAGCCGATCAATCTTGGTTCGCCAATAAATACGCCCGCCTGGGAATCACAGCCTTCCTTCTCCTCTGATGGCAAAACACTGTATTTCATTCGCGGCAGCTACAACCGCGATCGAAAACGCATGATGGACATCTATATGACCACCTTTCAGCAGGACATGACCTGGAGTGAGCCGGTGAAGCTGCCGGAGTCGGTGAACACGCCCGGGCAGGAGGAATCGGTGTTCATCCATCCCGACAATCAAACCCTGTATTTCGCCTCGGACGGTCACCTCGGAATGGGAGGGAAGGATATGTTTTTGTCCAGAAGAACATCTGACGGAGCTTGGGGAGAGCCGGTCAATCTTGGTTATCCACTGAACACACAGGCGGATGAAAATTCACTGGTGGTCAGCTCTGATGGACGCAAGGCCTGGTTCGCCAGCGATCGTACCGGAGGCTTTGGTAACCTCGATCTCTATGTGTTCGATCTGTACGCGGAGGCCCGTCCCCTGACAGTGAGCTATGTCAAGGCACGAGTGCGTGATGCCGCGACCGGTGATCCCCTGGCCGCACAATTTGAGATCGTCGACGTGGAGTCGGGTCGGGTGGTGGTGTCCAATACCACCGACCGGAAAAAAGGCGAATTCCTGGCCTGTCTGCCTGCCGGGAAGAACTACATGATGAATGTGCAGAAGGAAGGCTACCTGTTTTACTCGGATCACTTCGAATGCAGCCAGGCGAACGACAAACAACAGGCTTTCGAGATCGATATTCGCCTGCAGAAGCCGGTTGCAGGGGAGAAAGTGGTGCTGAAGAACATTTTCTTTGATGTGAACCGGTTTACGCTGAAACCGGAGTCATCCAGTGAGCTGGACCGCCTGGTGCAATTTCTGCGCAGTCAGTCTCAGGTCCGCATAGAAGTGGGGGGACATACCGACAGCACCGGTGACAAGAAAGCCAATCAACAGCTTTCCGAAAACCGTGCCCGTGCCGTGATGGATTACCTGGTGTCAAAAGGGATTCCCGCCTCCCGACTTTCAGCCAAAGGTTATGGTGATACCAAACCGGTAGCCACCAACGACACCGAAGTAGGCAGAGCCATCAACCGCCGAACCGAATTCACGATTTTGTGATTTGATCTTTCAGCTTTACCACTGATCAAATCATGAAAGTATTCGGTGGCTGAGCGTGTAGCCCTTCGTCCGATAGCTATCGG
>JBJOER010000012.1:0-4470 GCA_046049215.1 Bacteroidota bacterium
TTACGCGCACACAACGTGGAACATGCTATCTGGCAAGGTTTGGCATCAACCGTAAAGAATCCGTTGAAGCAATGGTACCTAAAGCGCCTCGCCGAACAGTTGAAACGGGAGGAAAGGAGGATACTTTCAGAAGTCGACGGCATTATCGCGATTACGGATGACGATGCACGAACCATTGATTCGCTCATTTCGAAAGTACCTGTATTTGTCTCCCCCACAGGAATTCTCTTGGAAAACTACAAATGGAACCCGGATCCTGACCCGTTGATCGTGGCGCATATCGGTGCCATGGATTGGCAGCCGAATGTTGAAGGTATACGCTGGTTTTTGAATGAAATTTGGCCCAAAGTCTATGCGGTGATTCCTGAAGCCCGCCTGAAGCTTGCCGGAAAGAATATGCCGGATTCATTAATGCAATACGACAGGGCTGAGATCAGTGTTCAGGGTTTTGTGTCGGATGCCCATGAATTTCTGTTCGAAGCTGGTATTGTCGTGATTCCCCTTTTAAACGGGAGCGGAATGCGCATTAAACTGCTTGAGAGTATGGCCCTAGGAAAGGCTGTTGTCAGCACAGGCATCGGTTGCGAAGGGATACCTGTGGGGAACGGTGGCGAGATTCGAATAGCAGATACAGCTCGAGATTTCGCCGATGCATTGATCGATCTGCTTCGAAACTATGATTTGCAGAGCCAAATGCGCGTGAAAGCGAGAGCATTGGTGTCTGCAAGATTCGATAACAAGGCCATAGGCGCAGGTACGGTGCGCTTTATCGGTAGGCTTTCTAAATTGAAATAACGCTCATAATTGTATGTATTTGATTTTTAGTTATTTAATCCGTATTTTCTCTAAAAACCGGATTTTATTTCACCAAAGCACAAACTTTCACTAAGTTTGCAGCCCCGTAATACGGGGTAAACCGCTTGACCACCATGGACTTACTCAAAGTAGCACAAGAGCAACTAATCGAAAAGAAAAACTGGCCCGACTTCAAAGCCGGTGACACTATTACTGTGTTTTATAAAATCATCGAGGGCAACAAGGAGCGTGAACAGCAATTCCAGGGTGTTGTCCTTCAACGCCGCGGGGCGGGATTGACCGAGACCTTTACCATCCGCAAGATTTCAGGTGGAGTAGGGGTTGAGCGTATTTTCCCGATCAATAGTCCAAAAATCACCCGTATCGATGTCAACAAGCGTGGAAAAGTGCGTCGTGCCAGGATTTTCTACTTACGTGACATGGTTGGAAAGAGTGCCCGAATTGAAGAAAAAAAGATGGTTTCGAAAGGCTGATTAGTCGCCTTACCTATAATAAGACAACCCCGCCCAACGGCGGGGTTTCGTTTTAAGTTAAGCGTCCTATCTTTACCACTAGATCAACCGCGCAGGAAGCGCAAGAATGTGATTCAGCGGATAATAATTTCCAGGTCAGCAGTTCAAGCAATAGGGTACTTGAAGTGCTTTGTTTTCCTGTTTTTGACTGTTGGAATAGCCAGCATTCAAGCCAAAGCTCAGGAGATAACGGTTAGGCTATTGTATCCTGCAGAAAACGGTGGAGAGCGCATCTATGCGGTGCATTTCCGGAACACGTCTACGGATAGCATCATGGTATTGCATGCCCAGGAGTCTCAGCTTCCCCCTTTCATCAACAATTACAAATGGGAGAAAACCGGTAAAAATGGAGATGCTCCGGTCACCGTTTACCTCGGACGATCCGACAATCCGTTTCTTCCTGAACAATACCGGGCGACCAAAACACTCGCACCATTGGGCGAACTGGAACTTTATTTCAGGCTTCGCAACTTGAACGAAGAAGTGCAGAAATCACTGCTGGTATACTTTTCCATGCTTTCAGACCGATACGCGAGTGAGTTCCTGCTTCTTGAAAAAACAGGAACGGCATCCGCCTTGAAGCGCTGTAAATCACTCAAGCAAAAGCACGGGGTGGTTCACAAACGGAATTCGCCTTTTTAATTCAGGGTAGGGTCAAAAGCTCTGAATTGATTTCTTAGTGTACCAAAGTTTTTAAGTGTACAAAGCTTGAATTTCATTGATCTTTCCCAATCCTCTATCAGGTGAAGCGCCTGCTGAATACTGGATTAATCAACTATAAACGGCTCTATGTAAAAAATGACTTGCGGATGTGCCGGGTTCTTCCTAAATTGTGGGGTTGATGGGGGTGCTGACAGCTGAAAATGGTCATCCCCAAACAAACCAGTACATTGAATTACATATTAACTTGACAATCAATTATATATAGATGAAAGCGGCGCAAATGAAATTCCAGAGGAGCATGCTGTTCTTTTTTTGCCTTTTAACAGCATTTGCATTGCCAGCCCTGAAGAATGATGCAAATGCACAGACCACCTATTTCGTAAACGATGCCAGTACGCTGAACGACCAGTTCACGTCTGCTATTGGCAGCAATGCCAATCCCGGAACTGCTGCCGCTCCTTTCCTGACCATTCAGTTTGCCATCAATCAGGCATCGAACGGTGATATCATCACGGTGGATGCAGGAACCTACAACGAAGATGCATCGACTTCAACTGGGTTAAACACTGGAAAACTGCTACGGTTCATTGGAGCGACCGACGCCGGCAACAATCCCATCAGTATTCTGGTAGGATCTCTTCTGATGAATAACAACGACGCCCAAAGCATTCTGAATATGCGGTTCAAGGCGGCCGGCCCCAATGCCTACCTGGTGCAAATCCGTAACGTGAACGGATTTACGTTCACCAATTGCGTGTTCGACGGCAGCAACCAATTCATGCTCTTGCCTTCCAAAAACGGCATCAACCATGAAACAGGTCCTGAAGGCAATTCCGATATCCTCGTTCAGAATTGCCGTTTCATCGACGGCTTATACGTCTCCATCAACTCACGCTGGAGAGACGTCACTGTTCGCAATTCCGTATTTACAAATGTGAAGAGCGGTATCAACCATTATGGAGACGATAGCCTCCTTGTAGAGAATTGCGATATCGACGTGATCGCCCAGGCACCTTTTGCCGATTCGTATTGTGTTCGTTTCGGAGTGGGAACAGTCGATCCGACCAGTAAGTTGAAAATTGCCAATTGTAAAATGAACGTGGACAGGAACGGTTGGGTTGCTGCAGCAGGCTATTACCACAGTTCAGTTTGGATTCGCTCAAGCGCACTGGGTCCTATTGAGATCAACAATAGCACCATGAATGCGGAACTGGTCAACAATGGTCCGGATGACGTGGATGCCACGTGCAATTACTGGGGAAGTTCATGTGGCCCGGGGATATCTCAAATCATCAACACCACTGCGGCCACCATCACCACTGAACCCTGGACATACGACGGGACCGATACCAGTCCATTGCCCGGCTTCCAACCAAGCTCTGGCAGTTGTTCCTCCAGTGACCTGAATCTCACCTCCGAAGTTCGTAACGTAAGTTGTTTCGGTGACCAGAATGGATCCATCAATCTGTTTGTTACCGGTGGAATCCCGCTTTTGTCGTATGCCTGGAGCAATGGCGCCACCACTCAGGATCTTTCTAACCTCGGTCCTGGAACCTACACGGTGACGGTTACTGACGCCTGCGGTGCAAGCGAAATCCTGACTGCTACTGTCCTCGAACCTGCTCCGGTTACCTTATCGGTTGTCACAACGGATATAGGCTGCGCCACCTGTTTCGGTACCATTATCGCTGTAGCTTCCCCGGGGGCTTCCATTACCGTCAACGGAGCACCCTATGATCCGAACACTCAGTACTCTGCCGGAACTTATACCGTTTTGGCATCGGCACCTAATGGTAATAACGACGGGTTTTGCACGAAAGACACTACAGTCACTATCGTCGTGCTATCGGGAACACCGAAGTACCTGATCGTCGATATTGAAACCAACAGGGCATTTTATTACGACAACAACTTCAATTTCATCCAGAGCAATCCAATGTCCACCACGGTGCTTTTCGGCATCACCAACGCCAACGATGTAACCTACGACGGCACCTACGTTTATGTCCTTGACGGACGAAATAAGCGCGTATTCAGAAGCGACCAGGCTGGAGCTGTAGCTGAACGCTGCCGGCCATTACGATCCAATACCAATACGGCCTTGAACCCATTGACTGGGTTGCAAGTGATCGGAAACAGCATGTATGTCCTCGATAAGCAATCCAAATCGGTATACAGATACAACCTGAACACCGCTTTCAGCAACTCCAGTGCACGACTACTCGCGAACCAGAAACTTACCCTGATCAATGGAGCCTCGGAAGCCCTTGCTTTCGACGGAACCTATTTCTATGTACTTAACGACGGCCCTCAAGCCAAAACATTATTCAAATACGACCTCAACGGCAACTCATTGGGCCGATCCCGATCACTGCGTACGCCGACCGGCGGACCACTTGATCACGTAACAGGAGCGGTTGTTGATGGTGCAACAATTTGGATCACCGATCGAAACCTGAATAAGGCTTTTTCATATCCC
>JBJOER010000013.1:0-9176 GCA_046049215.1 Bacteroidota bacterium
ATCTGCTGCAAAGCGCTGCCCTTGTTGAAGGTGGCAAAAGCAGTAGCCTGTTCAATCGGCACCTGTCCCCAGAACTGCCTCATCACCGGATTACAGCCGTAACGCTCAAAACCGGTCAACGGCATGGTCATGATACAGTGCAGGCAAATGCAACCCTCACCTTTCACCAGGTGATTGTCGCAGCCTGCACAAAGGTTGGGCAGAAACAGGGACAGGAAATCTTCCAGCCATTCACGCAGCGTCGCCATACGGCTGCAAGATTAGCTCTCCTGATGAAGATTCTGATGCAATTCAACGATTGTATCCGTTTACAATCGGATAGGGAATCATCCACAAGCCGAATCACTCCTCTGCCGGTTCGACAGGTGGAAATTCGGATGTATGTTCGAACAATTTGTTATGCGGATAACGGATGTAATGCGCCTGCTTGACCATGCCCATCAGTGCGGCACGGAGTTCGTCGATGTTTTCTTTGTCGGTGGCGGAGATGAAAATGGCCGTTTGTTCACCACGTCCCATCCACGAACGCTTCAGCTCGTCGAGTGTGGGTGGAGCATCCTCCCCATCCGCATCTTTGTGCAAGCTGCGGTAAGCATCGATCTTATTGAAAACGATCAGCATGGGTTTGTCCATGGCACCCAACTCCTGGAGGGTTTCGTGCACCACATGGATCTGGTCTTCGAATCCGGGATGGGAGATGTCGACCACATGCACCAGGATATCGGCTTCGCGCACCTCGTCAAGCGTGGACTTGAAGGACTCGACCAGGTCGTGCGGAAGCTTTCGGATGAAACCCACCGTGTCGGACAGGAGGAAGGGGATGCCGCCGATCACCACTTTGCGTACTGTGGTGTCGAGTGTGGCGAAGAGCTTGTTCTCGGCAAACACCTCACTCTTGCTGAGCAGGTTCATGAGCGTACTCTTCCCTACGTTGGTATAACCCACCAAAGCCACACGTACCACCTCGCCGCGGCGCTTGCGTTGAATGAAACTTTGCTTGTCAATTTCGGCAAGGCGTTCCCGTAAGCGAGCCAGTTTGTCGCGGATCACCCGGCGGTCGGTCTCGATCTCGGTCTCACCCGGACCGCGCAAGCCGATCCCTCCACGCTGTTTCTCGAGGTGGGTCCACATCCGTGTCAGGCGGGGAAGCAGGTAGCGGTACTGGGCCAGTTCCACCTGCACCTTGGCCTGGGCGGTGCGGGCTCGGCTGGCAAAGATGTCGAGGATGAGGCTCGTCCGGTCAAGTACACGGCAACCGATCAGTTTTTCGATGTTCCTCAATTGCGACGGCGAAAGCTCGTCGTCGAAAATGGCGATCTGGATATCGTTGGCCTTGATGAAACCGATGATCTCTTGCATCTTCCCTTTGCCGACGAATGTCCGCACATCGGGATGATCGAGGCGCTGCGTGAACCGCCTTACGGTGATGCCCCCGGCGGTGGTGGCCAGGAATTCAAGTTCGTCGAGGTACTCGTCCACCAGCCGGGCGTCCTGCTGACGGGTGATCAATCCGACAAGGACTACCCTCTCGGGGATTTTCTTGAGGTCAAGGGGCGTATGTGGCAAAGGCAGTGATGGTTGTCAGCAGTGAATTCGTACAAAGGTACCGCCACCGGAGCCGGAGACAAAGAGTCGTGATAAAAAAGTCGACGTGCGATCACACATCCATCTCTCCGCACAGGGCGAGCTCCATATCCTTGCGCACCTTGTCCGGTTTGGAAGGGTAACGGCCAAGCAGCACCATCAGCTTGGTCAATGCGGCCTCGGTGGTGAGGTCCCGTCCGCTGATCACACCGATGCGTTTCAATTCCCTTGAGGTGGCGTATTTGCCCTGTTCGACACTGCCGCCGGCACATTGCGAAACGTTGACGACAAGCACTCCTTTTTTGATGGCATTTTCCAGAGAGCGGATGAAGGCGGGATCGGTAGGTGCATTGCCACTGCCATAGGTCTCCATCACCAGTGCTTTCAGTCCGGGTACGGTCAGGATGTGACGCATCCAGGCTTCGGTGATGCCCGGGAAAATGCGAACGAGTCCGATGTGTGTTTCGAGTCCGGTGTGGACTTTCAGTTTACGCTTGTGAATGCCGGCTATCAGATCCAAATTGTACTCCACTTGCACCCCTACGGTGGCAAGCGGAGGACAATTCAAGGACTGAAAAGCATCGAACATGGAAGAGGTGTACTTTTCCGCACGGTTCCCCCGGAAGAGGCAGTTGTTGAAGTAAATACAGACTTCAGGAACCACGGGCGATCCCGCGGCGATTTCAATGGCCGTGATCAGATTGCGCTTGGCATCAGTCCGGATGGCGCCCAAGGGCAACTGTGAACCGGTGAAGATGACAGGCTTGGCCAGGTTCTCCAACATGAAGCTCAACGCCGAGGCGGAGTAGGCCATGGTATCTGTACCGTGCAGAATAACGAAGCCGTCCACTTTCGCATAGTTCTTCTCGATCACCCTGGCCAGTTTCACCCAGAAGTCGGGCGTGACATCGGAGCTGTCGATGAGGGTATCGAATACGTGATGTGATAAACGACAACCCAGCCGGTTCAGTTCAGGCACCTGTTCGCTGACGCGACCGAAGTCGAAAGGCTTCAACGCGCCGTCTGCTCCGTGCTGCATCCCGATGGTGCCGCCAGTATAAATGACCAGTATTTTCTTCATAAACGGAACAACTTGCTTGCGTTGTTTGAGGTGATTTCGGCCAGCTCCTCCACAGGCATGCCTTTGATTTCGGCCAGTTTTTCGGCAATGTGAATAAGATAAGACGGTGCATTCCGCTTACCGCGGTGCGGTACGGGTGCCAGGTACGGACCATCCGTCTCGAGTACCAGATGCTCAACAGGAATTTCCGCCAGCACTTCTGCTATTCCGGCATTCTTGTAGGTGACTACTCCGCCAATGCCCAAGACAAATCCCAGGTCGATCATCTGTTGAGCCTGTTTTACGCTACCGCTGAAGCAGTGGAAAACGCCCCGAAGGCCGGATAAGTCCAGGTCGCGGATGATGGCGATCACTTCGTCGTTGGCATTGCGTGTGTGCAGTGCGACCGGCAAATTGTAATGTACAGCCCATTTCAGCTGGATCCGCAGGGCATCCTCCTGCTGCACAATGTGCTCCAGGCTCCAATGCCGATCCATACCGATCTCGCCGATACCTATATAGCCACCTTTTTGCAATTCGGCTTCCACAAAGGAGAGCTGTTCGGTGTAGTTGGAGTCTACATAGCAGGGATGCAAGCCGATCATCGGATAACACAGATCGGGATGGGCCGCGACCAAATCCATCATCCCCCGGTACGAATCCAGGTCGATATTGGGGAGCAGGAGCCTTTCCACACCGACCTTCCGGGCCGCCTCAGTCACCGATTCACGGTCGCTGTCGTACTCCGAAGCATACAAATGGACATGTGTATCGATCAACCGCATGGCGCGAAATTATTAAGTTTGACAGGCCAACGCCGTTCTCCCTTGCGAAAATTCCTGATTGTACGGTTCAGTTCCATCGGCGACATCGTTTTGACCTCGCCGGTGATCCGCTGCCTCAAACAGCAGGTGCCGGGTTGCGAGGTGCATTTTCTCACACGAGACCCCTACAAGATCGTACTGGAACACCATCCGCTGATCGACCGGCTGTGGTCGACCTCGGGCGACCTGGAGGACGTGCTTCCGGGCCTGAAGCAGGAAGGCTTCGAGGCCGTCATCGACCTGCATCACAACCTGCGCAGCCTCAAACTGAAGCGGGCGCTGGGCGTTCCCGGTCACTCCTTCCGGAAACTGAATATCGAGAAATGGATGCTGGTCAACCTGAAGGTCAACCGGCTTCCCGATTTGCATATCGTGGACAGGTACCTGGAAACGGTCCGTTCACTTGGTGTCACAAATGACAACAAGGGTCTGGACTATTACAGCGATCCGGGATCGGAATCTGTTTTGAATCGTCTTCCGGAGTCGCATCGGCAGGGTTATCTGGCCATCGCCATCGGCGCGCAGCATTCGACCAAGATCCTTCCCTCTGACAAAACCACGCGCATCATTCAAATGCTCGGCAAACCGGTAGTGCTTTTGGGCGGCAAAGAAGACCACAAACGGGGAGTACAACTGAGCATGGCCGCACCCGAAACCACCTGGAACGCCTGCGGACAGTTCAGCCTTGGAGAATCCGCAGAGATCATCCGGCACGCCTCTGTTGT
Source organism: Bacteroidota bacterium (assembly GCA_046049215.1). Taxonomy (GTDB): domain Bacteria; phylum Bacteroidota; class Bacteroidia; order AKYH767-A; family OLB10; genus JAJTFW01. The sequence goes on from JBJOER010000013.1 coordinate 4,194, forward strand.
ATTGACACACGACACCGGATTGATGCATATCGCATCTGCTTTTCGTAAACCCATTGTATCGGTGTGGGGCAACACGGTTCCGGCTTTCGGGATGTGGCCTTATCTGCCCGGGGAGCAGGAAAAATCGATCATCATCGAAGCGAAGGACCTGGCGTGCAGACCGTGTTCAAAGATCGGTTTTGAGAAGTGTCCGAAAAGCCATTTCAACTGCATGCGGGAGTTGCCGGAGAAGGAGATCGTGGAGGCTATCCAGCGGCTTTGGGGGTGAAGGGGTTGTCGGTTGTCGGTTGTCGGTTGTCGGTTGTAGGTTGTAGGTTTGTCCATGCCTAAAAAACGTTGACCGTTTTTGGGTTGATCATTCATACATGAATGAAAATCCGTTGTTTAAACGCAGCAACCACAACGGTCCCGAAGTCTCGGGAGCGGCGAACGCAACGGCCCAGCCATCGGTTATTGTCCTGGTCCCTGAGCCTGTCGAAGGGCGCTGAATAACAACAGGATTTCTGTATCACCGGGCTTCGTCCGATAGCTATCGGACAAGCTCAGCCACCATATTTTTAAATTCGGACTAGCTCAGCCACCGGTGAAATCGTAAAGAGATCGATGGCGTTACTTACTGATATCGCGCAATGCAATATTCAACTCCACCATCTGTTCTTCGTGGATGGGCGACGGGGCGTCGATCATGACGTCGCGGCCGGCGTTGTTTTTGGGGAAGGCGATGAAATCGCGGATGGACTCGGAGCCGCCGAAGAGCGAGCACAGGCGATCGAATCCGAAGGCGATGCCTCCGTGGGGCGGTGCTCCGTATTCGAAGGCGTTCATGAGGAAGCCGAACTGGGCCTGCGCCTCTTCATCGCTGAAGCCGAGTAAGGTGAACATGCGTTTTTGCAGGTCCTTGTTGAAGATGCGGATACTTCCTCCGCCCACTTCCACGCCGTTGATGACCATGTCGTAAGCATTGGCACGTACCGCTCCCGGATCAGTATCGAGCAATTGGATATCCTCCGGTAGCGGAGAGGTGAACGGATGGTGCATGGCGAACCAGCGCTTCGCCTCGTCGTTGTATTCCAGCAACGGAAAATCGACCACCCAAAGGCAGGAATACGTGTCTTTGTCGCGCAGTCCCAGGCGGGTTCCCATCTCGAGCCTCAACTCGTTCATGGCCTTGCGGGTCTTGTCGCGGTTACCCGCCAGCACGAGCAGAAGATCGCCGGCTGACGCACCCATTGCTTCGGCCCACTTGCGGAGTTCTTCTTCAGGATAAAACTTGTCTACGCTGGACTTCAATGTGCCGTCGGCATTCACTTTCACATAGACCAAACCGTTAGCTCCGATTTGGGGGCGTTTCACAAAATCGGTGAGTTCGTCGATCTGTTTGCGGGTATATTCCGAACAACCGGTTGCAGATATACCCAAAACGAGCTCCGCATCGTCGAACACCTTGAAGCCCTTACCTTTCACGATGCCGTCGAGTTCGGTGAAGCGCATCCCGAAGCGGGTGTCGGGCTTGTCACTTCCATAATACTTCATGGCATCAGCATAACTCATCCGGGGCAGCGAACCCATGTCGACACCTTTCACAGACTTGAACAGGTGCCTCACCAATCCTTCGAAAGTTTGCAGGATATCCTCCCGCTCCACGAAACTCATCTCGCAATCGATCTGCGTGAATTCCGGCTGTCGGTCGGCGCGCAGGTCCTCATCGCGGAAGCACTTCACGATTTGATAATACCGGTCGAATCCCGCCACCATCAGCAATTGCTTGAAAGTCTGGGGCGACTGAGGCAAAGCGTAGAACTGGCCGGCATTCATCCGTGATGGCACCACGAAATCTCGTGCACCTTCGGGGGTGGACTTGATCAGCACGGGCGTTTCCACTTCGAGAAACTGCTGCTTGTCGAGGTAGTTCCGGGTCTCGATGGCCATGCGGTGACGCAACTCCAGGTTGGCCCTGACGTTGCTTCGGCGCAGATCGAGGTAGCGGTACTTCATGCGTAGGTCGTCGCCGCCGTCGGTTTGCTCTTCGATAGTGAAGGGCGGAACACCGGACGGATTGAGCACGTCCAGTTTTTCGACAATGATCTCGATCTCGCCGGTGGGCATTTTCAGGTTCTTGCTCTCCCGCTCTTTTACCGATCCCGTCACGGTGATCACATACTCCCTTCCCAGTTCCCTGGCATCGCGGCAAAGGTCAGGCCGGGAGTCCATGTTGAAGGCCAGCTGGGTGATGCCGTACCTGTCGCGCAGGTCGATGAAAGTCATTCCACCCAGGTCGCGCGAGCGCTGCACCCAGCCGCTCAGCACCACCTGTTTACCGGCATCGGAAAGCCGCAATTCCCCGCAAGTATGTGATCGCATCATAAGAATCGGATTCTGTGGCGAAGTTAATCGGAAATGGCCATTGGCAGAGTGAAAACGCTAACCCGATTCACACGAAATCACCATCTTTGAACGTTTAGAGTCCCGACGGATGAACCGTCCTGCCATGAACCGCACACCCTTCCTGTTTCTTCGCTTTGCGCTCCTCCTGACTTTCGCGCTGCCTCACGTAAATAGCCTCGCCCAGAACAGTCCCATCGGGAGCTGGCGCGACCACCTTCCTTACCTCCGCGGTAAGAAAGTGGCCGTGGCGCGCGACCGCATCTACTGTTCCAGCGACGAGGGCTTTTTCGCTTATCGTCCGGATGATCAGGAAGTGCAACGGATCTCCCGCCTCAACGGCCTGAACGATTTTCAGATCCAGGACATCGCCTACAGCAAATCCAACAAAGTGCTGGTGATCGTTTATACCAACACGAACATCGACCTGCTCTACGACGACGGTTCCGTCTTCAACATGAGCGACATCAAACGCAAGAACATTCCCGGCAACAAAACGGTGCGTTCGGTCAGCATCGACGGCGATTTCGCTTACCTGGGTTGTGGTTTCGGTATCGTGGTGATCAACCTGCCCAAGCGCGAAATCAAAGACACCTACACCCTGACGACCGGCTCATCCCCCGATGTACTGGCCGTTACGACAGACGACACCTGCCTGTATGCCGCCTGCGACGACGGGGTGTACCGCGCCGCACTCAACGACCCTTTCCTGTCCAACCCCAACGGATGGACGCGCATCCTGGCCGACAGTGCAGGAGGTGGAACCTTCAACCAAATTGCACGCTTCCGCAACCTGCTGATGGTGAATTACCGGAAAAACAACGCCGACACCCTTCTGGCCTGGAACGGGTCATGGGGTGCGGGTCTTCCCAACGACTTGCGGTACATCATCAACCTGCAGAGCCTCCACAAGGCAAACAACGAGTTGACCGTTACCGAATACAGCCGGTTCAGTGTATATGATATCGGCTTCAACCTCATTCGCCGAGTTGACCAGAACGTGATCATTCCCGCATATTTCGCCGACGGGATGCGCGACCCTGAAGGCAACTGCTGGCTGGCCGACAGGGAGAAGGGCCTGATCCGTGTCGCCGCCGGCTCGAACACCTGGGAGAAAATTTTTCCTCAAGGACCGTATTCCTCACGGATCGCCGCGATGCAAGTGGTGGACGGCACCTTGTGGACCGTGCACGGCCCGCGTAGCCGAAATTGGCTGAATGCCTACCGCTACGACGGGTTCTCGTACTTCGACGGCGTGAGTTGGAAAACTTTTGATGCCTTTACGGCTCAGACCCCGCTATTTTCCCAGTACAACTTCTTCGATAACATGTCGCTTAGCGTGGATCCATCCGACAAAGAGCATTTGTTCATCGGATCGTCCGGTGCCGGACTGCTGGAATTCAAAAACGACCAGGTCGTAGCACACTACGATACTGCCAACTCCACCCTACTCGCCCAGGTTGGCAACCCCACGCAATACAAGGTGCACGGCCTCTCCTACGATCGCGATGGAAATGTATGGGTGTCCAATGCAGGTACCGCCGCCGTTATACAGGTACTGAAAGCCGATCGGACGTGGAAACGTTTCTTCTTCCCCGGAGCGGTCAATAGCACGGCCATCACCGGCGACATGGTTATTGATGATCTCGGATATATCTGGATCAGCACCTTCCAAAACCTGGGAGGTAAAGAAGGAATACTGGTGTTCAATCCGAACTACACCATCGACAATACGGCCGACGATCGATTCGAGCTCGTTGATTTCGCTTTGAACCGCGTACGCTGCCTTGCCAAGGACCAGGACGGTACGATCTGGGCCGGGACGGAAGCAGGGGTGTATGTGTTCTATCCACCTTCCACCCTTCCCCAGCAAATCCTCATCAAACAGAATAATACTTTTCAATACCTCCTCGCCGCCGAGATCGTGACGGCCATCGCAGTAGACGGAGCTAACCGCAAATGGGTAGGAACAGAGAACGGCGGACTCTTTCTTTTCTCGCCCGACGGGCAGGAGCAAGTCCTCCACTTCACCACCGCCAACAGTCCGCTCTTCTCGGACAACATCACCTCGCTGGCCATCGACGGAAAAAGCGGTGAGGTCTACATCGGAACCGACAAAGGCCTTTTGAGCTACCGGAGCGACGCCATCACTCCCGAAGAAGAGGTTGTAGGATGTGGCAATGTATTGGTATATCCCAACCCGGTGCGATCAGAATATTCCGGACCCATCGCCATCCAGGGACTGATCCCGAACGGAAGCGTTCGTATAGCCGACATCCACGGAGGATTGGTTTATCAAACCACTGCACTGGGAACGCAAGCGGTTTGGAACGGCACCGACAATTCAGGAAATCGTGTTCCGACCGGGGTGTATGTTGTTTACTCCACCGATGAAGCCGGGGAATTCAGCTGCGTCACCAAAGTGATGGTTTACCGTTAAACCGAAAGGGATTAATTAACGGAAGAGAGTTTCTCCCGTAATAAAAATGAAAAGAGAGGGGGGAGTGTTAGCCCTTCTTGGCCATGTAATTGTCACCTCCACGGCGCACCTTCGCGTCGTACCAAAGCCAATACACCGTTCCGATGGTAATGACGATTCCA
>JBJOER010000014.1:0-11963 GCA_046049215.1 Bacteroidota bacterium
GGTCAAGGAATTACTTAGAAAGGAATTTGGCTTGTTTAAAAAAGACAGCGCCATGTCGCAGCCGCGGAAAGGGCTTGAACCCCGACAAGAGCTGCAAATTGATACGGATGAGGAATAAGAATCTCTTTAAAGTGTATTTTTAAGGCGAGACTTCACCGTGAACATCTACACCCGAAAGCAACGTCTGAAATTCATCCTTTTGCTCGCCGCCATGCTGATCGGCATCGGTTCCTTGACCTATACACAACGACTGGTAGAGGAGCTTTCGGTGGAGGAGAAGAAAAAGGTGGAGCTTTGGGCGGAGGCCACCAGGCAGATCTCTGATATCAGTGCGGAACCCGGGGATATCAGTTTCGCTCTTTCGGTGTTAACAGATAATACAACAGTCCCCGTCATTCTCACGGACGCCAAGCTCAACGTGATCTCCACGCGCAATCTGGATTCCCTACGAACCCATGACTCTGTTTATGTAGCGGAAGAGTTGAAGGAGATGATGGCCCAGCACGCACCGATTGAGATTGAGTTCGCCACCGACCAGAGCAACTTCATCTATTACAAGGATTCAATCATCCTTACACGCCTTCGGTATTATCCGTTCTTCCAGCTGGGGGTCATTGCACTTTTCCTCGCCGTGAGTTACATTGCGTTCTCTTCTTCGCGCAAGGCCGAGCAGAATCAGGTCTGGGTCGGTATGGCCAAGGAAACAGCTCATCAGCTCGGCACCCCATTGTCATCGCTGATGGCTTGGATCGAGTACCTCAAATCACGTCCCGATCCGGACGAAAACATTCACGAAATTGAAAAGGACGTAGCACGCCTCAATACGGTCACCGAGCGCTTCTCCAAAATCGGATCCGCTCCCACGCTGAAGAAAGAGAACCTCACCACGGTACTTGAAAATGCGATGAGCTACATGCGCACCCGGTCATCAGCCAGGGTTGCTTTCGGTTTCGAGAACCTCCAGAATTATGATGTCGAGGTGCCGTTGAACGTTCCTCTTTTCGAATGGGTGATCGAAAATCTTTTCAAGAACGCCATGGATGCCATGAGCGGAGAAGGTAGTATAACGGTACGTGTGACCGATCAACACCAGTTTGTTTACATCGATGTGACAGATACCGGAAAGGGAATACCGAAGTCGAAGACGAAAACCGTGTTCAAACCAGGATATACCAGCAAGAGCAGGGGATGGGGCCTGGGTTTGTCGCTTTCGAAGCGGATCGTCGAGGAATACCACGGTGGGCAGATTTTCGTCAAAAGTTCCGAACCGGGCAAAGGCACTACGTTCCGGATCGTTTTGAAGAAAGGGTGAGTTGAACAGCTCCCCGCTCCACCGATGCTGCGGTGTTTTCCCGAACTTCGCGTGAAATGCCCGGGATCTATCTGCATATTCCATTCTGCCGCAAGGCTTGTCATTATTGTGATTTCCATTTTTCCACTTCGCAGCGTCTCCGTGGGGATGTCCTCGAAGCGATGAAAACGGAGATCCGTTCAAGGCAATCCGAATTCCAGGGCATCGAAGCCGGTTCTTTGTATTTCGGAGGAGGAACGCCTTCGCTGCTTTCATCGACCGAACTAAGTGCATTGATGGAAGTGCTTCATCAAACTTTCCGTATCGCAGCAGATGCCGAGGTGACCCTTGAAGCGAATCCCGATGATCTCGATGTCGATAAACTGAGGCAGCTGAAAGATGCCGGCATCAACAGGCTAAGCATCGGCATACAATCTTTCTTTGACGAGGACCTCGTTTCAATGAACCGGGTGCACACCTCTGAACAGGCATTACGTTGCTTATCCAATGCTGCCGAAGTTGGTATCGACAATGTCTCGGTCGACTTGATTTTTGGTCTCCCCGGCTTGACCATGGAGCGCTGGCAGGAGAATGTCAGGCTGGCATTCAGTCAACCCATCACGCACCTCAGCTGCTATGGGTTGACGGTCGAGCCGCGAACCGCACTGGCTCATTTCATAGCGAAGGGCACAGTCGCTTCTCCGGATGAAGACCTTGCAGCGCAACAGTACGAATGGTTGCTGGAGTCTGCCGAAAAGCATGGGCTACCCTGGTATGAGATCTCCAACTTCAGTCGTCCTGGATATGAATCAAAACACAATAGCTCCTATTGGAAAGGTGAACCTTATCTGGGAATCGGCCCTTCCGCGCACAGTTATATCGATCAAATCAGGAGCTGGAACATCAGCAACAATGCGGAATATGTCCGGGCGCTTGTTGAAAATCGTCGCCCTGCGACTTTCGAGCAGGTCAATGATCAGGAGGCCTTTCATGAATTTGTCCTAACTTCACTGAGGATGAGAAAGGGTATGGATCTGGATGAGGCCTCAATCCATTTCGGTGAAGCCGTTGTCGGTGAAATGATGAAGGCGGCCGGGCCCTACATCAGCCGGGGGCTCATGGAACAGGAATCCCATAGGCTCAGGTTCTCGCGTGAAGGACTGCTGATCGCCGACCGTATCACCTCTGACTTGTTTGTGATTTGATCCCATGAATATCCGACTCGACTACCGCCAGTTTTCCTATTCCCTCGATCTATCACGTCCTTTCGACCTGTCCATTCCACTGGAAGCGGGCGAGGGACACGTCAGGGCCTGGTATCTGGATCCCGCGCGGATCGAACCCGTGGTGATGGGCGATTGGATAGGGGAGGTGAGTCAGGGCGCCGCAGTCAATTTCCGGAATGTGTATTTCAATCCGCATGGGCATTGCACACATACGGAAACGTTAGGACATATCACTCCCGGACTTGAACCGGTTCACCGGCATTTCAAGGATTTCTTCTGCTTCGCTTCAGTCGTAACGGTGGCGCCGGTCGAGACCGAGGGTGACCGCATTGTTACGCTGGAAGCGCTACAGATTCGTTGTCCGGAACCGGCGGAGGCGGTGATCATCCGTACCCTTCCCAATACGGAATCGAAAAAATCGATTGACTATTCACGAACAAATCCACCCTATCTCGAAAGGCAAGCCGCAGTGTGGTTGCGTGAAATGGGTGTTCGACATCTCTTGATCGATACACCCTCTGTCGACAGGGAAGAGGATGGTGGAAAGTTGTTGGCTCACCATGCGTTTTGGAATGTTCCCGACTCTCCGCGAATGGACTGTACGATCTCTGAACTGGTCTTCGTACCGGATGTAGTGGAGGACGGCCTATGGTTCATGAATCTTCAAGTCGCCTCTTTTGCGAACGATGCTGCTCCTTCACGTCCATTGTTATTCCAGCTAAAACCTTGTCCGACCGATACGCCATGAAACAACTTGCACTGGCACTCCTGGCATTCACACTGATGGCATGTCAGCGCGATTCAAGTCAGCTATCCGAAGAAATAAGTCCAGACGATGAACTTTCCTCCGGAATGGGTATGGAGGCCGGAATCGTCGTAGATTCCTTTTACACAGCATTGACCGGACGCGATTCGGCCGGTGTGGTCTCCATGTTCCATCCCGAGGGTCGTTTGCTGGGTACCGATCCCACGGAAGACTGGGATTTGGATGCCATCAAATCATACATGAGTGAACGGATGCGTGATACTACCGTGAAAACCGTGTTCACTTTGACGAAACGTGCTCAGCGCGACTGGGGCGGGACCTCGGTTGTGGTGGATGAAATCGCTTTGAGCACCCTCAACGTCCCCTTTCGTGTCGTGACTTTGGTCAGGATGGAACAAGGGCGCCCATGCATAGTGCTTTCTGAATTCTCGGCCCTTTTACCGAATGAGAAAATGGATGCCGTGGAGCAGTTGCTTCAGCCCGTTCAGCCATGAATATTTCAGATTAGTTGTAAAAAATCCGGTTTATACCGATGAAAAAAATTTACCATTTAGGAACCTGTGATACCAACCGCCGTCTGCTTTCGCAATGGAAGCCGGGTGATGATGTGGTGCTTCAGGACATCAAGAAGGAGAAGATTTCCCAAGTACAGCTCGATCATATGAAGGAGTTGGCGGGCTCATACGAGGCCCTCTTCAGTCGCACCGCACGCAATTACCGTGCGCGCGGATTGAGTGAACAGGAACTTACGGAAACGGATTACCGCACACTGATTCTCGAGGATTATACTTTTCTTAAGCGCCCCGTGGTGATTGCCGGCGATAGGATTTTCATCGGGTCTTCGCCTGCCGTTACTCTTGAGGCAGGTAGCGTATTGGTATGAACCGTAACCTGCCGGCCCATCTGGCTGTCCTGACGGCGAATATCATCTACGGCGCCAATTATTCCATCGCCAAGCTAGTGATGCCCGCTTTCATCCAGCCTTTCGGATTCATCGTCATCCGGGTGGGAGTATCTGCAGTGCTCTTTTTCACTGTTGCCAAACTGTTCTATCGTGAGCGGATCAGGAAAGAGGACTTCGGTCGAATACTTCTGTGTGCGTTGACCGGCGTTGCGGTCAATCAGCTTTTGTTTTTCAAAGGGCTTTCCCTCACCGGACCCATCAACGCCGGACTCATGATGGTCACCAATCCCATTTTTGTGCTCTTGTTGACCGCCTGGTATTTCCGCGAGCGTATCAGTTGGAAGCGCATTGCGGGAGTTGCCTGTGGATTGACGGGTGCGGTCCTGCTGATCAGGTTTGGTCCGATGACCGGAAACAACCTCGGAGATCCGATTGGCGACTTGTACATCCTTTTGAATTCCCTTTCCTATGCCATTTACCTGGTTCTGGTGTTGCCTTTGATGCAGCGGTATCACCCGCTGACCGTCATGCATACCGTCTTCGCGCTTGGATTGTTGATGGTGTTGCCGTTCGGGTGGGGAGAATTCTCCTCCATCTCCTGGAGCAGTTTCACTCCTGAAGCCTGGTGGGCCACCCTATTCGTGGTGGTCGGAACGACTTTCCTGGCTTATCTTTTCAATACCCTGGCGTTGAGGAGCCTTTCTCCCAATGTGGTCAGCGTTTACATCTATCTGCAGCCTTTGCTCGCTGTTGGGTTCGCTATCCTGCTGGGGAAGGATTCTCCAAGCCTGATACATCTGGTATGCGCCATACTTATTTTCACCGGGGTTTGGCTGACCACTTCGAGCCGTAAAGCGGCTACCCAAGACTGAACGTCTTTACCAAATCTGTATTCATGATTGCTACGGTCGACCCGATCCAAGACCGTTGAACGCAATGACCTACCTTTGTAGAGAATCATTCGGTATGGTACGATCAATGACAGGCTATGGCAACGCCAAAGGCCAGATCGGTGGACAACAGGTGTCTGTCGAAATCCGTTCACTCAACAGTAAATTCCTCGAGCTCAATCTGCGCTTGCCACTCGCATATCGCGATCGTGAGCTGGAGTTGAGAGCCGAGGCAGGTAAGCAGATCGAAAGAGGAAAGGCCGATATCACCATCTCCATCGAGAACAATGAATTATCGAAGCGCAGTACCGTTAACAAGGAGGTCTTTCAAGCCTACTTCGAGGAACTTTCCGAACTAGGCAAGGAGTATCACCTCAGTGATGTAAACCTTTTCGATATTCTGCTTCGCATGCCTGCCGTAATGAACAGTGAAAAACCCGAGGCGGACGAAGAACAGTTTGTGCACTTGCGCAAATTGATCTCCACGGCCATGGAAAAGTTCAATGCATTTCGCGATCAGGAGGGGAAAGTACTGCAAACAGACATGGTCAACCGCATCCAATCCATCCAATCGCAGATGCCTTTGATCGCAGAAATGGAGCAGCCTCGTATCGATGCAATCCGGGCCCGGTTGGAGAAAAATCTTCAGGAGATCCAGGACCAGACGTCCGTTGACCGGAACAGGTACGAGCAGGAACTGATCTATTACATCGAGAAGTTCGATATCTCGGAGGAAAAAGTGAGGCTGAAAAGTCATTGCGATTATTTTTTGCAGGTGTTGGAAAGTCCTGAAGCCAACGGGAAGAAACTCGGTTTCATCACACAGGAGATCGGAAGAGAGATCAACACCATCGGCTCAAAAGCAAATGATGCCGGTATGCAGCGCATCGTAGTAGGCATGAAAGACGAATTGGAAAAAGTCAAAGAGCAACTGGCCAACGTACTGTGAAAATCAATCCGCAATACCAGCATCGGCTTGTCTTGTTCTGCGGCCCGAGTGGCAGCGGAAAAACCACGATCGTACATCACCTGATGCAACAATTTCCCGGCATGCGCTTCAGCATATCGGCCACTACCCGTCCCCGGAGAGATACGGAAGAACACGGGAAGGACTATTATTTCCTGAGTGTTGATGAGTTCAAATCACGACTTGAAGCGGATGAATTCCTCGAATGGGAGGAGGTGTATCCCGATCGGTTTTACGGTACGCTCAAGTCGGAGGTGGAGCGTATACTCGACAACGACCACATCGCGTTGTTCGACGTGGATGTGGAAGGAGGATTGCAGATCAAGAAATTTTTCGGGCGCAGGCTGCTGGATGTGTTTGTGATGCCTCCCTCCGTAGATGAACTGCATCGGAGGTTAGTAGCGCGCGCAACGGAATCCGAAGAGTCACTGATGAAACGGCTCAACAAGGCCGAGAAGGAGATGCAGTATGCCTTCCGTTTCAATCATGTGATCGTCAATACCGATCTCGATGCTGCCAAACAGGATGCCGTTGAAAAGGTCCGCGCTTTCCTTTCGGACGAGATCCCGGATCCGGACGATTCCTACTCTTCAACTGAATCCTGAGACAACCCCATGAGAATCGGTCTTTTTTTCGGTTCATTCAATCCCGTACACAACGGGCATATGGTGATAGCGGGATACATGGCCGAATTCACGGACCTCGATCAGGTGTGGATGGTTGTTAGCCCGCACAATCCCTTGAAGCCGGCGGGGAGCCTATTGCAGGATTACCACCGTTTCCATCTGGTGGAACTCGCCATCGGCGATTATCGTCGGTTGAAGGCCTCCCGGATCGAGTTCGAGCTTCCCAAGCCATCCTACACCGTCACAACGTTGGCTTACCTCCAGGAGAAGTATCCCGAGCATGATTTTGCACTTATCATGGGGCTTGACAGCCTGGAGACCCTGCCCCGCTGGAAGGACCATGAACTCATTCTTCAGCACCACGACATCTACGTGTATCCGCGTCCCGGACATGATGGCGGGATGTACAAGGATCATCCGCGTGTCAGGCAGACCGATGCTCCGATGATGGAGATCTCGGCCAGTTTCATCCGCAAATCCATCCGTGACGGGAAGGATGTGCGATTCATGATGCCAGAAGCGGTGGACCGGTACGTGGAGGAGATGAACTTCTACAGGAAATGACCGCAGGTCAGTTGCGCCCTGCAGTCCGACATCACGCCAGAACGGTGTTCAAAATCGAATCAAAAATCAATTTGCCGTCGGTATTTCCCAAAACAGGTTCGCTGCATCGTTCGGGGTGAGGCATCATTCCGAAAACGTTACGGCCGGCATTGCATATTCCCGCAATGTTCTCCAGGGCGCCGTTCGGATTCGATTCGGCAGTCACTTGTCCTTCCTCATCGCAATACCGTAAGAGGATCTGGTTCTTTTCGTGCAGGGTCTTTAAGGTCGCCTCGTCGCAATGGAATCGTCCTTCCCCGTGCGCAATGGGAATCCGAACGGTCTGTCCGACGTTGAATTTCGAGGTGATCATGCTTTCGTCCGTCTCACAACGCAGGTTGACATTGCGGCAGATGAACTGATGGTTGTTGTTGTGCAAAAGGGCACCAGGGAGCAGGTTGGCTTCGGTGAGGATCTGGAAGCCGTTGCAGATGCCGAAAACGAATCCACCCTTGTCGGCGAATTCACATACTTCCTGCATTACAGGCGAGAAACGCGCGATTGCGCCGCTGCGCAAGTAGTCACCAAACGAAAAGCCTCCTGGCAGCAGGATGAAATCACATCCCTTGAGGGTGTGGTCTTTGTGCCACAGCTCAACACACTCCTGTTTCATCACGTCTCTGACTACGTGAATCAAGTCCTGGTCGCAGTTCGAACCGGGGAAAATGACAACGCCGAATTTCATACTCGTTTTTTTCAACGCTCAAAGGTACTTCCAATCGGGAAACCGACGAATGGATTTTTCCGGTTAAATTTGGATCATGATGCGTCGTACCCCATTCTCCTGTCTGATCCTCATTTTCCTGGCTTTTCCTTTAATTATCAAGGCGGAACGTAAATCGGAGGTTCAAATCCGGGCGGGGGGAGGATTCGCGGTGTACGGTACCCGGTCCACACTCAGTTACGAGTTTTTGGGTTTTACACAGACAGCGACTGACCGGGGCTCTGCAGCTACTTTGCACATTCCTGTGGATGTCCGCTTTGCGTTCAATCCCCGGTTCAATATCGGTCTGGATATGAAGTTCGGCTCTTACTTATACGATCCCGATAGTGCAGAAGGCAAGAGCAACGGATTTTCCGTGGTCGGAATTGCCGCTGAGTACAGCCTTATCGCCCGGGAGAATGTTCGGTGGTACATTGGTCTGTGTTTGAATTCTGCTGCCTTGGAAACAAGCGAGACCAATTTGCAGACGCAGGTCACTTCAATTGCCAATTACCGGGGCGGGGGGTGGAAACTGAGCACGGGAGCACTACTGTTCTTCAGTAATCGCCTGGGGGTCCACTTTCAGCTGGGTCTTGACCGTCATGATTTTGACCTGAAGGAATTCAAACAGGCCAATCAGGTGATCAGCCTGGAGAATTTCAGTGGTCGGCTTGAGACAGGAGGCATTGACGGATTGATTGGACTGGTTGTCCGTCTCTGATTGATTTTTCCGGAAAAACTCAGAAGACCTTCGAAGCCACCCGGCGACAAGGTTCCGAATTCCCCATGGTGTAGAAATGAATGCAGGGTGCTCCTGCTGCCTTCAATTCCTTGCATTGGGCAATGGCCCATTCAATGCCCGCTTCCCTCACCTGTTCCGGTGTTTTGCAGGAGCCGATGGAATCCTCTAGGTCGTGCGGTATATCGATGTGAAATATGCTGGGGAGAACGTTCAACTGGTTTTTTCCGGTAAGTATTTTGATACCGGGTATGATTGGAATGTTTATTCCGGCCGCACGGCATGAATCGACGAATTCAAAGTACTTGCGGTTGTCGAAAAACATCTGCGTGACAATGAACTCGGCTCCTGCATCAACCTTGGCTTTGAGGAATTTGAGGTCTGTGCGTAGGTTGGGAGCTTCAAAATGCTTTTCAGGATAACCGGCCACACCGATGCAGAATCCGGTCGGAGCCACGTCCTGTAATTCTTCGTCGAGGTATTGCCCGTTGTTCATCCGAACCACCTGTTGGAGCAGGTCGATGGCATAGGCATGTCCGTCGGGCTCAGGAACGAAGCGCCCCTCGCTTTTGATGGAGTCACCCCGCAATACCAATACATTGTCTATTCCGAGAAAGGACAGGTCGATCAGTGCGTTTTCGGTTTCTTCCCGCGAGAAACCTCCGCAAATGATGTGTGGTACGGCGTCGATGCCGTATTTGTTCATGATCGCTGCGCAGATTCCGACGGTTCCGGGTCGCTTGCGGACCGAACATTTCTCGAGTAGTCCGTCGGGCCTTTTTTTGAACACGTACTCTTCACGATGGTAAGTGACATCGATGAACTTGGGCTCGAATTCAAGGAGGGGGTCGATGGCGGAATAGATGTCCTGCATACTGCGGCCCTTCAGAGGGGGAAGTACTTCAATTGAAAAAAGGGTTTTCCCTTGCGCCTGCCGGATGTGTTCAATGACTTTCATACTCGAATTTGTTCTACGAAGATGGGGTTAAACAGGATTGCTTCCAAGTGGTGCAGGATTGAGGCTCGCTTAAAAAAAAGAAAACCCTGCCGCGACGGACAGGGTTTTCTTTGAGAATTAAGTTAACGGGATCAACGGTGGATATTGACAGTGCCCTTGAGTGGAGCTGCTCCGTTGCCAATGTCGACTAGGTAGAAATAAACCCCATCCGGCAAATCATCACCCTTGAACACTTTTGTATCGTTGTTGTACCCGCTTGCGCTGTAAACCTCTTTGCCCCAACGGTTGAAAATCTGTACGGTGTTGTTTGGATATTGATCAAGGTAACAAATTTTGAAAATATCATTCAACCCGTCATTGTTTGGAGTGAAGATGTTCGGAACGTTGACAGGACAAGGTTCAAAATCCGACAATGCACCCGGTCCGCACCACTCGGTACTGGATGGGTCAACGAGGGCCTGAACAGCAAAAGAAGTCACTACAGTATCTTCTACAACGTGTGTTTCAGGTCCATTTTCATTGTTTGCCTGGTAAGGTCCAAAACCATTAATGAAAACTACGTAGCTGCTGCCGCCGGGAACGCTGCTCCAGGAATAAGAACTTTTATCGCATTCTGTGGAAGGAGTGCAAACTACGATTGGTGCTTCTGCGTAGAGTTTCACATTGACACTGGCAGTATCGGTCGAAGAGCAATTACCGATAGATACAGTCACCACGTAGTTACCGGCTGAAGTGGGGTTAATCACGGGAGTGGTCTCGCCTGTGGACCAAACATAAGATGTAGCACTTGAGGTAGTAGCGTCCAGGTTGGCTTGAGTGCCTTCGCAAACGGTCTCGTCAGAAACAGCTAGTACCGGCGCGTTGATCACTTGAAGAACGACATCAAAATTCGCGATGCACTGCGCATTTCCGGTGTTGACCTCTACACTCACAGTATAACTTCCTGCAGGAAGAGCCGGAGAGGGGGTGTAGGTCTGTGAAGTCGCACCGCTTACTGCAGTACCGTCCAGGAACCACTGGTATGTAGCACCTGAATTGCCTGCGTCAAGGGTGGGCATCTGGTCGGTGACACACAGGAGCTGGTCCGGACCCAAGTTGTCGATTGCCGCTGGAATCACATTCACAACCACCGTATCTGTACCACTGCAGCCGGGGCCACCTGAAGCGACTACGGAGTAAGAGCCGGCGGCGGTGGGGGTGTAAGTCTGCTGGGTTGCACCGCTGATGGCTCCGCTGGTGTTGTACCACTGGTAGGAGATATTGGCATAGCCGCAATCCAAGACAGGGTATGGGTCAAAGCTGCAGATAGTCTGATCGGAACCCAAGTTGATGGGTATTACATTGTCGATGTACAGGATGGCAAGGGTGTCGGTACCGCTCAGGAAACGACCGCAGTTGTTGGCCACTGTGTTGCCATCCGAACCACCGGCATTGTTTACGATCAGGTACAGGGGACCTGCAGCACTGGTGTTGGCGCTCATCCTCACCAAAAGTTCGTTGGTCTTCAATCCATTGGGTGAGCAGTAGCCGAATACGTTGGCAATGGGATAGTTGGTGCCGGCTGCATCCACCAGGCGCACGTCACTTCCGTCGTTGGCGATAGAGAAGCAATATACGCTGTCGAGGAGGGTCACGGTGAAGTCATTGAAGATACATCCTACTGAGTCTGTAGCAGGAGCCCAAACGCTGTTGTCAACTACGACAATGTTTACCGTATCCTGGAACTCGGGGATTTCAGATCCACACTCGGACAACAACGTGTTTCCATCCAGTCCGCGCTTGATCCACACATAGGTGCTTCCGTGCGTCAACGGATTCAGGAAGGTCACCAAAAGTGAATCGGTTTCACCGTTGCTGCAGTTAATGGGCTGAACGGCGATGGCAGGGTTTGGAATTCCAAAGGGGCTAAGAATACGCAAATCGGTAGGGACTGCGGATCCACACTGGAAGGTGGTATCAAAGGGGATGATCACCTGACGGTCGTTGCAGCCGGCGAACAATTGTCCTCCGGTAGAGTTGAGGATACTGTTGTTGAATGAAGGGAAAATCTGGTTACACTGTGCAACAATGTTGATCTGGATATCGCGCTTCACCTGCCCGATGAGGACACCGTTGCGGTATTCACGAACCAATACGCACATCACAGCCACCTGGATCTGCGAGGGGATGAAGTTGATCACTCCGGTCGCACCATCAATAGAGATGGGAATGGAAGAGGAGCAGAAGTTTTGGGGAGTGAAGGGCGCGATGTAGGTGTTCGGGAAAGGGTTGTTGGGGCAGGCGCCGAAGT
>JBJOER010000015.1:0-14022 GCA_046049215.1 Bacteroidota bacterium
GATCCTGCCTCGAATACGACAATCATCGTTCCTGAACTTCCGGGTAGTTACGATCTGGTGATGACCGATCCGAATGGTTGTACTTCAGCGCAAATATTGCACTTGCCGGTGAATCTGTGCGATACCCAGACTGTTCTAACTGTGCTCATGCTGGTTGAGGGGTTCAACAAAGGGAATGGTGCCCTCGAGCCCGTGTTGTTCAATGCAGGGCTTTCTACCGACAGCACAGCATGTGATTCCGTGATCATCCAGCTCCGGGATACTGCTTCATTCACTGTGGTGCATCAGGCGAACGGACTTCTGCGGACCGACGGCTCGGTGGTGGTCGGTTTTCCCGCCAGTGTATTCGCTTCCCCTTACTTTATCGCGGTAAGAACCAGGAATGGACTGGAGACCTGGTCTAAAGCCCCCGTTTTCATGAGGGCTCATACCTTTCTCCATTTGAGGGATTGAAGAGTGGAAATAAAAAATCCCGCTCTTTCGAACGGGATTTTTAAAGTGAGATGTTTTGTTTATTTCTTAACGACGACCCTTTGCATGGCCATGCCCTGATCGGTCACCGCCTTGATGAAATAAATACCGCTTTGCAATTCAGACAGGTCGAAGCTGTACTTGCTGTTGCTTGAGTTGATGCGGAAGTTCTTGACTTCATTGCCGAGCATATCAATGACGGCAAGATTCCCATTGCGCACCGACCTTCCGCGAAAATCAATCTGAACAAGGCCGCGTGAAGGATTGGGATAAACCATCATGCCGAACGTCTGGCCGTTGTTGGTTTGGATGCTGCTGATACCGGAGCAGTTGCTGGCGACATTCACATTTGCTGCACCCGGTGTGATACAGGCACGCTTGAAGTCAATGGAGTCGCTGTTGGTGTCGATGCCATTCGGGTAGCGACTGATGCCAAAGGTCTTCAGAGGAGCCTGAGGGATGCCATTGAGGGTATCTTGTGCAACAACAGTATCGCTTTCAGCGATGGTAACCCCCATTCCGCTGTATGGAGCTACACATGAACCCTCATAACTGACCATGTCTACGTAGTTCTGGGTCACGTTTTCCTGGATGGCAACAACGTCAGGAGCAGGAGCTGAGGCGCTACCACCGTTTTGAATGTAGCCTCCTGAAAAAGCATGGCTGAATTGTTGATTGCAATTTGCGCTGGGCTTGAGTGGGGAGCAAATTACAAAATATGCACCGGGTGCCAGGGTTTGAGCGGGCAGGCTGATGGTGGCATAAGCTGCAAACGTGCTGTTGTTGCAGTTGACCAGCAGTACGCTGTAGTCACTCAGGTTGACCGAAGAGCTTCCGCCATTGTAAAGTTCGATGAATTCGGAACTGTCAATGCTGGGTTGATCATAGTCGATTTCGTTGATGACAAGTCCGGTTTGGGCGAAAGTGAAGGCGGAAGCGAGTACGAAGAGGTAGGAGAGTACGATTTTTTTCATGTGCGGGGATTGGGTTTCCAGCTCCAAATCTAAGGAACCTCATCCAAAAGCAACCCCTTTCAACTCAGGATCTTTGCCGGAACTCACCTGCAACGGCCATTTCTACGGCCAATGATGATCCGGACACTTGGAAACAGAGGCTTTTTCAGTGGCTGGTAAGAATTCCCTTTACCTCGATCAACTTGAGGTAGGGGTCGATCACCCGTCTGCTTTTTGTGGCCGCTATCTTGTCGATGCGGTTGCGATGCACGTTGTACCACAGCTGGATGTAAAAACCGTTCATGTGGTAAAGATTGACCCTGTATTGGCTGTTCTGTCGTACAATCAGAAAGGTGGCGTGGTGCCAAACGTGCCAGGCTTTTTCGTCGAATCCTAGTGTGTTGAATTTTTCAACTGTGTGGGTGTCCTGAATCATGATTGTTAACGAATGATGATTCAATTTACCCCGCAGGCCCGGGGGGCTGCCCGATTCTTTTGGTGAAGGAAGACGCTTCAGGGGTGAAAAACAGACTTCATGGGGGTGTGTTTCCCAACCATGAAACGCAGGGCATGTCCGATCTCCCGATGGGAGTTTGGGTAAAACCGGACGACGGTTGAGCCGGGTTAAAGCGGAATGTTCCCGTGCTTTTTGCGTGGGCGCTTCACCACCTTGTTCTCCAGCATGCGGAAGGCGCTGATGAGCTTCCGTCGGGTGTCGGAAGGAAGGATCACCTCATCGATATATCCCCTCTCCGCGGCCCGGTACGGGTTGGCGAAGTGCTCGGTGTATTCGAGTTCCTTCTCCTTCAGTTTCTGTGCCGGATCTTCGGCTTTTGAAATTTCGTTTTTGAAAATGATCTCAGCCGCACCGCGGGCGCCCATCACGGCGATCTCTGCCGAAGGCCAGGCGTAGTTCATGTCCGCCCCGATGTGCTTGGAGTTCATCACATCGTAAGCTCCGCCATAAGCCTTCCTGGTGATGACCGTGACGCGGGGTACGGTCGCCTCGCTGAAGGCATAAAGTAACTTGGCACCGTTGGTGATGATCCCGTTCCATTCCTGGTCGGTGCCGGGCAGGAATCCCGGAACATCCTCCAGAACGAGCATGGGAATGTTGAAACAGTCGCAGAAACGGACGAAACGGCCGGCCTTGACCGACGAGTGGATGTCGAGTACGCCTGCAAGGTAAGCGGGCTGGTTGGCGATGATGCCGATGGAGCGTCCCGCCAGTCGGGCGAAACCAATAACGATATTGGGCGCGAAATCTTTGTGTACCTCGAAGAATCCCTCTCCGTCATCGTCGATCAATGGGGTGATCACATCGCGGATGTCGTAGGGCTGGTTGGGGTTTTCAGGAATGATGGTGTTGAGCTCCGGGCGATCTTCGTTGCCGGCGGTGTAAGGACGTACCGGAGCAGGTTCTTCGCAGTTCGAAGGGATGTAACTCAGGAGTCGCTTGATGTGACGGATGCATTCGATCTCGTTGGCGCAGGCGAAGTGGGTGACACCCGATTTGCTGCTGTGGGTGGAGGCGCCGCCCAGGTCCTCGCTGCTAACCTCTTCGTGGGTGACGGTCTTCACCACGTTCGGGCCCGTGACGAACATGTAGCTGGTTTTTTCCACCATCAGGATAAAGTCGGTGATGGCGGGCGAGTAAACGGCTCCTCCCGCACAGGGGCCCATGATGGCACTGATTTGAGGTACCACCCCCGAGGCCATGGTGTTCCGGTAGAAGATATCGGCATAACCACCAAGCGATACGACCCCTTCCTGGATTCGGGCTCCCCCTGAATCGTTGAGTCCGATCACCGGATAACCGTTCTGCATGGCCAGGTCCATCAGCCGGCAGATTTTTCCCGCATGGGCCTCGGAGAGCGATCCTCCGAAAACGGTGAAGTCCTGGGCGAATACATATACCGGGCGACCGTCGATCCTACCAAAACCGGTCACTACGCCATCGCCCAGGTATTTTTCCTTGTCCAGGCCGAAATCCGTAGTACGGTGGGTGACGAACATGCCGATCTCTTCAAAGCTGCCTTCGTCGAGCAGGAAGTGGAGGCGTTCACGGGCGGTCATTTTTCCCTTCTTGTGCTGGGCCGCTATGCGGGCTTCTCCACCACCTTTTTGGGCTTCTTCTTGTTTCTGACGCAGTTGTTCGAATTTGGGGTGCATGTCTGTCGGTAATATGCGGTCAAAATTAGCTGAAAATCGTCCGCGGGGTGAATGGGTTTACCGGGCCGGAATTACCTTCGCAACAAAGTAAAACCCAACCGAATGCCATCTTTCATTGTCCGAATCAAACACTACGTCGGGGAAACCCGGTACAAGTGGCTGGCACTTCTCTTGTTCCATGCACACTCCGTTCAGTCTTTTCCGGTCATACCGCCTGAGAACGACAGGCAATCGGTTGCCGGTACCTGGTGCAGCGTTGAGGTTCCTCAAGGCTGGGTTCCTGCGAAAAAATGGAGGGGATTTGAGCATGATTCCAGCGGTTCAAGTCTGTTGTTTTCCTTGCAAGGCTCGGATTTTGAGTCGAATAAAAAGGTGTTGACCGTAGAGAACTTCAAGAAGCAGGGGGTGAAACTTCTGGAATCACGTGAGTTACTTGTGCAAGGTCGTCCAGCCATGTTTTATCGGTTCGATCACGACCGGAAGGGGAAGCCGTTCATAAAACAGATGGTGTTGATGGGAGATCAATACAGAACGGTTTCCGTGAGTGCGTTTTGTCCTGCTTCCGACTCCTTACTTATAAATAGTACCTACGCCGCCCTGATGAGTGTAAAGTATGACCCAGCTGATTATACCAATTTGACCGACGAGGTTCCTTTTCAGTTGTCTTTCGAAGGTACGGACCTGCGGCCTGTTATTCTTCAGGGCAACGGATTGGCTTACACGGCCGATGGCTATTTCCCTACGCGGAGCGACGACAAAGCATCATTTCTCGCCGGTAGGTTCAGCCTGAAAGATACCATTGGTGACCTTCAGTCGGTGGCTGTTCAGAAGATAAAAGGCATCAACGGCGTGGATTCACTAGCTGTATTCAATGTCGAACCGGTGATCATCGATGGCCTTAGTGGATTTGTTTTGCGTGCGCAAGGTGCGTTTCCCGATGGTACGCCTCAGCAGGTGCATGCTGCTGTTTTGTTTGTCGACCGCACGCATGTCTTCATTCTTGCCGGAATGGCGAGCGGAAAGGCGAATGGTTACCCTGCTGCTTTCCAAAAGATGACCGCCTCTTTCAAGAGACGATGAAACGAGATGTGCCTATCCGTGCGTCAGGCTTTCGTCAAAGTGTTTCCGTACCTGAGCCCGAAGCTGGTTTTCACTGAGTTGGTCGCAGGCCTCACTGCTGATGTGTTTTGAATTGAAGTGCTTGTCTTCGCTGAGCAGGTTCTGGAATTCCTTCCGGGCTTGTCCGGGGCCACACAAAAAGATTTCATCGTATGCTTCCAGTCTGTTGGCCAGATGCTTGAAGTAGGATTTAATGGTGTTCTCCTCTTTGCGGTTCTTGTGGAATTCATTGTCGGTGGACCGGAAGTTGCCCAAACGTGTTCCGTCTCCATGCTCACCTCTGTGTCTTTCCTGAGACTCCTGGCCGGAGTGCACGGCTTCAATCTGTCCTTCGGCATTGTTTGGATCGAACATCAACGCTTTGGAATGGTCTATCCAGACGCCTATTCGGCGGGGAGATTGTGTGGGCTTGTTCATGGCTGTTGTATCATAAGGTAATTACGAAAGTAGGGCCATAAACCATCGCTTAATGCATGCTTCGATCAGCCTGACGACTGATTGTCGTCAGTGTTTAGTGCGCCTCCAGCCAGTTACTGCCTGTTCCGGCCTCGACAATTACCGGGATGCTCAGTGGCAAGGCCTGCTCCATGTAGTGGACTACAAGTCCTTTCACCTCGTCGGCCTCTTCCCGGGGCACATCGAGCACGAGTTCGTCGTGCACCTGCAGGATCAGTCTTGCCCGTAGCTTGCTGTTGGCCAAAGTCCGGTGGAGTGGGATCATGGCCAGCTTGATCATATCGGCCGCAGTGCCTTGTATCGGTGCGTTGATGGCATTGCGTTCGGCAAACCCCCTTACGGTTTGGTTCTGGCTATTGATGTCGCGTAGGTAGCGCCTTCTTCCAAGTAGTGTTTCAACATAGCCCATCTTGCGAGCTCCGGAGATAGACTGGTCCATGTAGTCCTTGATGAGCGGATACTGGATGAAGTAGTTTTCGATGATGGAAGCAGCTTCCTTGCGGGGGATGTTCAGCCGCTCGGAAAGGCCGAAGGCGGAGATTCCGTAAATGATCCCGAAGTTGACCATCTTGGCGCGGCGACGCATTTCGGAAGTGACTTCTTCGAGTGGCACACCGAACACCTTCGATGCGGTGGAGGCATGTACGTCGAGTCCGTTTGTGAATGCTTCCGTCAGCCCCGGGTCTCGGCACAAATGGGCCATGATGCGCAATTCGATCTGGGAGTAGTCGGCCGATACCAATACATGGTTTTCGTCGCGGGGAACGAAGGCTTTTCGGATCTCACGTCCTCTGGCCGTACGGATGGGGATGTTCTGCAGGTTGGGATTGTCTGAACTCAAACGGCCGGTGACCGCCACCACTTGGTTGAAGGTGGTGTGGATGCGTCCGGTCCGGGGGTTGATGAGTTGTGGTAAGGCATCGACGTAAGTGGATTTCAGCTTGACCAGTTCTCGGTAGTCGAGGATCTGGTTAACGATGGGGTGCTTGCCGGCGAGTTTGCTGAGGATGTCCTCACTGGTGGCGTACTGTCCGGTCTTGGTCTTCTTGGGTTTTTCGTCGATGCGTAGGATTTCGAAGAGAATGTCGCCGACCTGCTTTGGGGAGGAGACGTTGAAGGGTGTTCCGGCCATCTCCTGGATTCCGCGGTCGAGTATACGGATGTCGTCTTCCAGTTGTTTGCTGATCTCATGCAGCGCACGTATGTCGATCCGTACGCCTTCGCGTTCCATGCCTGCAAGCACCGGGATGAGCGGGATCTCCACTTCCTCGAAAAGCTTGCGTGTTCCGGTCTCATCCAATTTCGGCTCGAAGGTGTTTTTGAGTTGTAGTGTGATGTCGGCATCCTCTGCGGCGTACTCGCGGATAGCTTCCGGATCGGCATCGCGCATGCTCCCTTGTTCTTTTCCTTTTTTCCCGATGAGTTGTTCGATGGGTACCGGCGAGTAGTGCAGGTAGGTTTCAGCCAGGACATTCATGTTGTGTCGCATCTCCGGTTGGATGAGGTAATGCGCCACCATGGTGTCGAACAGCTTGCAGCGGGGATGGATACCGCGAGAGGCGAGTATGTGCAGGTCGTACTTGATGTTCTGTCCGATGAGCAGGGCGTCTTCTCTTGCGAACACCGGCCGGAACATGTCCAGGATCTCCTGTGTTTTGGTCGGATCCGCCGGCAGGGGCACCCACCATCCGGTGTGTGCTTCGGTACTGAAGGAAAGCCCGACCGGTTCGGCCCGGAGGGGGTCGAGTCCGGTGGTTTCCGTATCGAAACTGATGGAAGCAGCTTTCATCAGTTCCCCGACGAGCGCCTGGATCGGCTCGCTCCCTTCCACGGTGGTGTAGGTATGTGGCGTGTCGGAGATGGTATGGAGGAGCGTTTCGCCTTCATCGGTTTCCGGTACAACTTCTTCTCTTGCTATCGGTGCTGCCTGTCCGAAAAGATCCATTTGTCCCCCAGGAGCAACGGCAGGTGTCGGAATAGGGATTTCTTCGCCAAGCACCTGCTGGGCCAATCGCCGGAACTCCAGTTCCTTGAAAAGTTCCACAAGCAGCTCCTTGTCCGGGTCGTTGAGTTCCAGATCGGTTTCGTCGAATGCCACGGGAACATCGCAGTGGATGGTGGCTAACTGCCGTGAAAGCAGTGCGATGTCGCGGTTGTTTTCGATTTTTTCCCTGAGCTTTCCTTTGAGTTGGTCGGTGTTGGCCAGCAGGTTGTCGATGGATCCGAATTGCTGCACCAATTGGGTGGCGGTTTTTTCACCTACGCCGGGAACCCCGGGGATGTTGTCCACCGAGTCGCCCATCAGACCAAGGATATCGATGACCTGGTCGGGTCGGGTGATGCCGTATTTGGCACAGATCTCTTTCACACCCAGGATCTCGGCCCCGTTGCCCATGCGGGCGGGCTTGTAGATGTGCACCATGCCGGTGACGAGCTGACCGTAGTCCTTGTCGGGGGTCATCATGAAGGTGACAAATCCCGCCTGCTCGGCTTTGCGTGCAAGCGTGCCGATGATGTCGTCGGCCTCGAAGCCGTCCATTTCAATGACGGGGATGTTGAAGGCTTTGACCAGGCGCTTGATGTAGGGGATGGACAAGGCGATGTCCTCCGGGATCTCCTCGCGGTGGGCCTTGTAGTCGGCGAAAGCTTCGTGGCGGTGTGTAGGTGCTGCGGTATCGAATACCACGGCGATGTGCGTGGGTTTCTCTTTCTTCAGGATCTCTAGCAGGGTGTTCGTAAAACCGAACATCGCTGAGGTGTTCAGTCCCTTGGAATTGATCCGGTGATTGTTGCTGAAGGCGAAGTAGGCACGGAAGACCAGGGCCATCGCATCGAGCAGGAATAGTTTTTTCGGTTCGGCATTCATCGCCGTAAAAGTAGGGACTCGGTTCGTGCCGCATGCGGAACTGCGTGGATTTCAACTTTCATCTTTTTTGCTTTTACACGAAAAGAAGGGGATACTTTTGCGTAAACCGGGTATCAATCATGTTCATTGACGAATTACGCGAACAGTGCATGGCAAAGCCTTTCGTCACGGAAGGATTCCCATTCGATGAGGATACGCTTGTTTTCAAAGTGGACGGGAAGATGTTCGCGCTGGTCAATCTATCCGATCCTTCGTGGGTGAACCTGAAATGCGATCCCGGGCGGGCGGTTGACTTGCGTGAGCAGTATGAGTCGATCCGTCCCGGTTACCACATGAGTAAAACGCACTGGAATACGGTGAACTTGCATGCGGGCCTGGACGATGCCCTGATCCGGGGTCTTATTGATCATTCCTACGATGAAGTGATCCGCGGTTTCACCCGAAAGCGCAGGAGGGAGCTGGGTCTTGAACCCTGATTGTTTCAGCCCTCTTTCTCGGTCATGATGACTGCAGGGTGTCCGTCATGTTTTGTCACGAAGAAAAGCCACAGAGGTTCACCCGATGGGATGCGGAGTTGCGCGATCACCTGTTGGGACTGCTCGGGAAAGTTGTAAAATAGCATTCTTGCCGGGCGACCCGCCATCCATTCCAGAATCTCCGCGGGCCGGTACGGTAGCGTGTCGAGGATTCGGAAGCGACGGCCAGGAAAATCCCTTTCTAACTTTTCCGACGTGAACAAGTGGGTGTTGGGGTGAAGGGCCTCCAAACCGAAATTTTCGCGGAGTTGAGGCCATGCGACGGCTTTTCGAACCGCCGCATGGGGTTCATACAGCCAGGTTTTCGGTTCCCCGGTGGAAACGGCAGCATCTCCGCTTTCTCTGAAGTGAAAGTCGAAATCCGGCAATCCGGATTCCAGTTCGGTGCAAATTATCCTGGGATTTTTCACTTGTCCGCTTGTATCCCTTTCCAGATGAAACAGGATTTCACGGCATTCCCCCTTCCAGGAAAGGATGTCCACGCGCGTCGCCTCGGGCAACAGCCTCAATCCTTCGTGCAGATCGAACATGGGCGAGAGTTTGATCAATAGCCGACCGACCTGTTCGAGGATGTTCCTTTTCAAACCCAATACATCGGGCTGAAGGTCCTTTAAAAGGAAGACTTTTCGTCCGGTAGTACTTCGTCGCGAAGGATCCAGGTAAACCAACTCCGCTCCTTGCGGTAGTCCTTGCAAGAGGGCCTCTTCTGCTGTGTTTTGTTGGAATCGCACATTGGTTCTACCCAGTGCAGCCAGATTGTGTTGAGCTGCAAGTACCCGGTCTCCATCGGGTTCATTGTAAATCACCGAACCGGCCGCCTCGCAAAAGGCCCAGGTATCGATTCCCAATCCCCCGGTGAGATCGGCTACGGCCATTCCCCGGACGAATTGCGATTTGTACCGTGCAGTAGCTTCTGACGAGCATTGCTCCAGGCTGAGTGCATCGGGATAAATGATGTCCGGGTTGAGGTACCACGTCGGCAGTTTGTGACGGGCGATCTGGCGTCCTTTCACCTGCTGCAAAAGGAAACGCAGAGGGATGCCCGGCTTTCCTGAGTAGCGGAGAGCCAGTCCGGCGGCATCTTCGTTCTCGTGCTGCTCAATCCAATCCTTCCAACGGGGATCAAGGTGTTCCGATGGAGTATTCATCCCCGCAAAGAAAAAGGGAAATCCCGAGCGTCCAAGCCTTCGATTTTCGGATATTTGCGCTCCCGGTAAAACCTGGCGGATGCTCATGAAAAAGTTAGCCAATTATTTCTTCCAGGGTCTGCTACTTGTGGTTCCGGCGGCGGTCACTTTTTATGTCGTTTATCTGGCCATCATCTGGATGGATAACCTGGTGCCATTGCGTGTGCCCATTACCGTGCCCTGGTCGGACGACTTTGCACTGCCGGGCATTGGAATCCTGATCATCCTGGCAGTCATCACGCTCTTGGGATATATTGGAACACGTTTCGTTCGCAACCCCTTCTTCCTCATGTTCGAGGCCCTGATGGAACGAACCCCTCTGCTCAAGGT
Organism: Bacteroidota bacterium; assembly: GCA_046049215.1. GTDB lineage: Bacteria > Bacteroidota > Bacteroidia > AKYH767-A > OLB10 > JAJTFW01. Next base: position 10,091 of record JBJOER010000015.1, read on the forward strand.
GATCTACTCTTCAGTAAAGGACCTGATCGAAGCCTTCGTAGGGGAGAAGAAGCGTTTCAATCAGCCGGTGCTGGTCACGGTCAACAACAACCCGGTGGTACAGCGCATCGGCTTCATCACCGAAAACGATTTGTCTGAACTGGGACTTGAGAAGGAAAAGATGGCCGTGTACCTGCCTTTCTCCTATGGATTCAACGGGCAGTTGTTGATCGTCGACTCCGAAAACGTTCGTAAACTCGATGCCTCCGGTACTGAAATGATGAAGTTCGTCATTTCCGGCGGTGTTACTGATATCTGACCTGAATTGAAAAAGATCCTTCTTTCACTTTTGATCGTGCTGATTGTGCAGGGATTGGACGCGCAGACGGTTTCCGTTGAGCCTTCCATTGAGCGGATCGGAAAGGGATACAATGCAGCCTACAGGATTGAGATTCCCTATGCCGATCCTGCTTTTGTGGAGAAAGAATGGCGTAGTTTCCTGAAGGAGCACAATGCCAAAGTGAAGGGTTCCAAAGGTGAAGTCAACGGCGAAGAAGTGGTCATTGCCGCGCTGGGAAGCGATCCTATGCGGTTCCTTTCTGATGTCGGCGAGTCATCTGCAGGAACGCTCGTTCGGGTTGCTGTAGAACGCAATCAGTCCTTTGTATCGAAGGCTACCCATCCCGAAACGGCGAGTCAGCTTCAGGGGTTGTTCAGGCGATGGTCTCTTGATGTGGCTGTGGCCTCCATGAACCGGCAAATCGAATCAGCCAAGGAACTTATTGAGAAGCAGAACCGTGAGGTGGAATCCCTTGGTCGTTCCACCAAACGTCTCGAGCAGAGTAACGAAAGCCTGCGTAAGCAGCTCGAGGCCAACGAGAAAATGATTGAGGAAAACAAGGTGAATGTCAACGCACTCACCAATGGACTCGAGGAGCAGAATAAACTGCTTCTGGAGCTTGAAAAAAAGAAATCAGCATTGAAATGATGGATATGCGAAACGGAGATACGATACTGGTACTTGGTGCCGGCGGACAGATCGGCACAGACCTCGTTTATACTCTGCGTCAGCAACGGGTTGGCTCTGCCGTCATAGCGGCCGACCTGAAGCCGCAGTCGGGATTCCTGGCAGAGAGCGGGCCATTCATGCAGATCGACGTGCTGGATGCACAGGCGGTTGCTGACTGCATCCGTTCGAACAAAGTGAAGCAAGTTTACCTGCTTGCCGCCCTGCTGAGCGCCACCGCCGAGCAGAAGCCGAAGTCGGCCTGGCGCCTGAACATGGAGGGTTTGTTCAATGTCCTCGATATCGCTCGGGAACTCGAAGGTCTGCAGATTTTCTGGCCCAGCAGCATCGCGGTGTTCGGTCCCACTACGCCCCGATCAGGTACTCCCCAATTCACCGTCATGGAACCGACCACCATATACGGCATCAGTAAGCTGGCCGGTGAGCGCTGGTGCGAATACTACCATTTGAAATACGGTGTGGATGTCCGCAGTTTGCGCTATCCGGGATTGATCAGTTACAAGGCCCACCCCGGTGGAGGGACTACGGATTATGCCGTGGACATCTTCCATCAGGCCCTCGATCAAGGTCAATACACTTGTTTCCTGCGCGAGGATACCGCCCTTCCCATGATGTATATGCCGGATGCCATCCGGGCCACACTCGAGCTCATGGAAGCCCCGTCGGACCGTGTGCACATCCGCGGCAGCTATAACCTGGGAGGCATCAGCTTCACGCCGAAGGAGATCGCCGCCGAAATTTCGCGTCATATCTCCGGATTCCACGTCGATTACGCTCCTGATTACCGTCAGGCCATCGCCGACTCCTGGCCCGATAGTATAGATGACAGCCGTGCCCGCGAAGACTGGGGTTGGAATGCGGAGTATGACCTGCAGTCGATGACCACTGACATGCTCCTGCACCTCAAGGAGGCCCGGCAGATGGCTTGAATATCCGGCCAGCCATACGGGTTGCCGAAAAATACAAATCAGTACACGCATCCATCCCAAGCCCTCTAAATCAACCGAAATCCATTTTCCTCATGCAGCATCCCCTGCAACTGACCAACTCCCTGACCCGGAAAAAAGAGCAGTTCGTTCCGATGAACCCGCCGATGGTCGGTATGTATGTCTGCGGTCCGACTGTTTACGGTGAACCGCACCTCGGCCATTCCCGCCCGAATATCACCTTCGATGTTCTGTGCCGTTACCTCGAACACGTGGGTTATAAGGTGCGCTACGTGAGGAACATCACCGATGTAGGCCACCTCGAGAACGATGCCGACGAAGGCGAAGACAAGATCGCCAAAAAGGCCCGCTTAGAGCAACTTGAGCCGATGGAGATCGTCGAGCTTTACACGGCCAGCTTTCACGAAGCCATGCGCCTGCTGAACAACCGTCCGCCGGGAATTGAACCGAGGGCGTCCGGCCACATCATCGAGCAGATCGAGATGATCAAGTCCATCATCGATAACGGGTATGCCTATGAGTCCAACGGCTCTGTGTATTTCGATGTCGCCGGATACAGCAAGAACAACGATTACGGAAAACTCAGCGGCAGGGTTGTGGAGGAATTGATCGCCGGTGCCGGTAACGAACGGCGCGAGCTTGAAGGGCAGCAGGAAAAGCAAAACCCCGCCGACTTCGCACTCTGGAAGAAAGCCGCTCCCGAACACATCATGCGCTGGCCCTCCCCCTGGAGCATCGGTTTTCCGGGCTGGCATATCGAGTGCTCCGCAATGAGCCGCAAGTACCTTGGCGAGACATTCGACATACACGGTGGAGGAATGGATCTGTTGTTCCCGCATCACGAAAGCGAGATCGCACAGTCGAAGGGCAGTTGTGGCCACGACCCCGTTCGGTATTGGGTGCACAATAACATGATCACCATCAACGGACAGAAGATGGGCAAGTCGCTGGGCAATTTCATCAATCTGCGTCAGTTGTTCACCGGGGAACATCCCCTATTGCAGCAGGCGTATAGCCCCATGACGGTTCGTTTTTTCATTCTTCAGGCACATTACCGCAGTACCCTTGATTTTAGCAACGAGGGACTTCAGGCCGCTGAGAAAGGGCTGGCACGACTGATGGCGGCCGTTGAACTCGCCGGAAATCTTCAGGCGGGCGATGTGTCAACCGTGGACGTGAAACCGATCCGCGATCAGGCCTATGCCGCACTGAACGACGATTTGAATACCGCTATTGCCATCTCGCACTTGTTCGAAGCCGTGCGCATCGTCAATTCTGTTCATGCCGGACACGAAAAACTGTCCGCAAGCGATATCGCGCATGTTCAGGATACATTCCGCATTCTGGTGTTCGACATCCTCGGTCTTCAGCCTGAAGCAGTAAGTGGGGGAGGAGAAGACCTGGAAGCAGTGATGCAATTGCTGCTCTCTATCCGGAGTGATGCCAAGTCGAAGAAGGACTTTGCAACCTCAGACAAGATCCGTGACGAGCTCGGGAAAGTGGGCTTTGTCATCAAAGACGAAAAAGATGGTACGACCTGGAAGAAAGCCTGAGTTTCATAACCTGTTTTTCATCGCCCTGGTCTTTTTCCTCTCGTCATGTGGAGGGGATGGAGCTGAAAAACCGAAAACTCAATCCGCCTCTTCCAAGCCGGCTGTTCAGGTTCCGGTTTTCAATGCTGATTCAGCTTATGCCTACTTGAAACAGCAGGTGGAGTTCGGTCCACGAGTGCCGAATACGGAGGCCCATCAACAGTGTGGTGACTGGTTCGTCAACCGTTTGTCGGAATGGGCCGATACCGTCATTGTGCAGCCGTTTCAGGTCCGTGCCTTCGATGGGAAAATGCTGAACGGACGAAATATTGTCGCCGCGTTTCATCCCGAACTGGGTAACCGGATCATGCTCTTTGCGCATTGGGATACCAGGCCCTTTGCCGATATGGATGACGCGGATAAAAACAAGCCCATTCAAGGAGCCAA
>JBJOER010000016.1:0-3397 GCA_046049215.1 Bacteroidota bacterium
GCAACATGGTTCGTAAACAGGTAAAAGTGAAAAAGGGTATTGATAAGGACGTCGCCAAAAAAATCGTCAAAACCATCAAAGACAGCGGACTCAAGGTTCAGGCCTCGATCATGGACGATCAGCTTCGGGTGACAGGCAAGAAACTCGACGATCTGCAGTCCTGCATTGCCGCCGTCAAAGCTTCAGGGTGTGAACTCCCCCTGCAATTCACCAATTTCAGAAATTAGACAAATAAAACTGATTTTCAATTTATTAGATTAAAGTACGGCTCGAACCAAGTCATCATTTTATCATAAACACGCGCTACTCCACTCCGCAAACACGATTTATTAACAATCAGCCGTTCGCATGTTCGACGGGAATCGTTAATATTGTCGCCCTCTAAACAGCACATTAAAACCAAACAAATAACCAAACAAAACCACGGACACTATGAGCCAGAAAAAATCAGGATCCGGAATCCAAGGCATGCTTGCCGCCATTGTCATCCCGGCATCTTATGCCCTGAGCCTTGCAATCTATTTCCTCATTCTGGGCAATAACGCAAACTTCCAAGACGGTAACCCGGAGCTCAACCCGCTTCCCGGAAACTACCTCGGCATCGTTTACAAGGGCGGACAAGTGGTTCCCATTCTGATGGCACTTCTTTTAATCGTGGTTACTTTCGTTATTGAGCGTTTTATCACCGTTGGTAAATCCAAAGGTTCCGGCAGCATTGATTCTTTCGTTTACAAAATGCGTTCCGCGCTCGCCAGTGGAGATATTGAAGCTGCGAAAGCTGAATGTGATCGTCAGAAAGGATCCATCGCAGCGGTTGTGAAAGCCGGGCTCTCTGCCTACAAACAGATGGAAGGTGACAAGACGATGGATAAGGAAAAGAAAATCGCCACTATCCAGAAGGAGATCGAAGAGGCCACAACCCTTGAACTCCCCATGCTTTCCAAGAATCTGATCATCATCTCCACCATCGCATCCATTGCCACACTGATGGGTCTTTTCGGAACGGTTATCGGAATGATCCGTGCGTTCGCTGCGCTTGCCCAGGCAGGTGCTCCGGACGCAGTCGCTCTGGCAACCGGTATTTCTGAGGCCCTGATCAATACCGGTCTAGGTATCGGAACATCCGCAATCGCAATCATTTTCTACAACTACTTCACGAACAAGATCGACTCCATCACCTATGGTATTGATGAGGCCGGCTACTCGATTGTTCAATCCTTCACCGCTCGCAACTAATCCTTGCGCAATTCCAACTCAACCCTTTAAAATCAGCGACGTATGCCAAAAGTGAAGTTGCCCAAGAAGAGTCCATCGCTCGACATGACGCCGATGGTGGACTTGGCCTTCCTCCTGGTGACGTTCTTCATGTTGACCACCCAGTTCCGTCCTGATGAGCCTGTAATCATCGATTCACCCTCTTCCATTTCGGAGAAAATCCTTCCGGAAAAAGTGATGGTCGTGAGTATAGACCAAGGCAACCGGGTATTCTTCAATCTTGAAGGCAAGGAAATCCGCAAGAGCATGCTGGCTCAAATGGGCGACAAGTACGATGTAAAATTCGACGAGAACGATTATAAGCGTTTCTCTGTCATGACCACATTCGGACTTACAGTCGAGCAGCTTAAAGAGTACCTGCCATTAGGAGAAGAGGAGCGCAAGAAATTCATGAAGAAAAGCCAGGGGATTCCTTATGACTCCCTCAACAACCAATTGGGCGACTGGATCCGCTTCGGCCGTCTTGCAGATGCCCAGATCAATGGTGAAATCGAAAAAGACAAGCAATTGCGTTTCGCCATCCGCGGCGACGGAGATGCTAATTACATGGCTGTAAAACGGGTTATCGAAATCTTCCAGGAGATGAAAGTGAACCGTTTCAACCTGATCACATCCCTCGAAGAGAATCCCAAACCTTAAGCGAGTTCCAGAAACATGGCAGAGGTACAAAGTAACGAACAGGACTCCGGTAAAGGAGGAAAACACAAGAAGGTCAGGGCCAAAAAGCAAAGCACCCACATCGACATGACCCCGATGGTGGATCTGGCTTTTCTCCTGCTGACTTTCTTCATGTTGACCACCACCTTCGGCAAGCCGAAGACCATGGAGATCAATATGCCCGTCAAGCCGGAGAATGAGGATACACAAACCCTGGTGAACAACGCCGTCACCATCCTGCTGAGTGGCGACAACAAGATCTATTGGTATTTCGGTGAGTTGAAGCCGGAAACACAATTGACTCCGACAGATTACTCCGACGAAGGTCTGCGCAAACTGCTGCTCGACAAAAACAGCTACGCTTACGAAAAAATCCAACAGTTACGCGAACAGGCCGCATCCGCAGGAGCTGCAGACACTACGGTCAAGCGTCAGGAAGTCGAGATCAAAGGCGAAAAGAGAGCACTCATGGTGTTGGTGAAAGCCGACGACAAAGCCACATACAAAAACGTGGTCGACGTGCTTGATGAATTGAATATCACCATGGTTGGCAAGTATGCCATCGTGGATATCACCCAACAGGAGTTCGAACTACTCAATAATTTTAAACCCGCTCTCTAAGTATGGCCGAACTCTTCAAACCATCCTGGGATGACGCCATCAACCCTGAAAGGGCTGAGATGGTGTTTGAGCACCGAAATAAGCAATACGGGGCCTACATTCTCCGCACAGGATACACAAAAGCCGCCTCCCGTGCACTACTTTGGGCGATGGCCGGATTCGCTGTATTGATCAGCATCCCGGTCCTTGTCCGCTTGCTCGGAGATATCGAACTCTCCAATTCCGACGCGCCAGTGGAAGTCACCGTTGAATTGAAAGAGCCTCCTCCCCTCGACAAGAACGAACCGCCACCACCACCACCACCACCACCACCTCCCACCATCGAGACCGTGAAGTTCACTCCTCCTGTTGTGGTGGATCGTGAGTTGGAAGAAGAAGAGCAGCCACCACCCCAGGAACAACTCAGTGAAACCAACGTGGGTGTTGTTACACAGGAGGGTGATGAGAACGCTACCGAGCTGCCCCCCGAAGAGCCCGTTGTCGATCCGGATGCCGGAAAAGTCTTTACCTATGTAGAGGAGCAGCCGACCTTTCCGGGTGGAGAATCAGCCATGTACGAATACCTTCAGAAAAACATCAAGTACCCGCCGCTTGCGCGTGAGAATGGTATTACCGGAAGAGTATACCTCACTTTCGTTGTAGGTCCGGATGGGAATATTCGTGATGTAAAGGTTCTTCGCGGAATAGGTGCAGGATGTGATGAAGAAGCCCTTCGCGTGGTTAAAAACATGCCCCCTTGGAAAGCAGGTAAGCAAAATGGGCGAGCGGTGAATGTGCAATTCAACATGCCGATTAACTTCACTCTGAAATAATCTATCGATCAACGAGAATTCAACCAAAAGAG
>JBJOER010000017.1:0-4654 GCA_046049215.1 Bacteroidota bacterium
TAAAGGACCATAATGCAGGTTATAACCGCTATACCAAAGGTTTGAGACCATGGGTGATTGTCCACACAGAAGTGTTTTCCAATTGGAAAGAAGCTCGTACTAGAGAGAAGCAATTGAAGTCGGGATCTGGTAAAGAATACCTCAAAAAGCTGATCTCATAGTTCAACGCCTGCCTGCCGGCAGGCAGGGATAGAATAGAAGTTTCCTAAACTTTAGATCCAGGTTCCCTGCCTACCGCCAGGAAGGGATTCCCGCTGAGACCACAAACTTTAGATCCAGGTTCCCTGCCTACCGTCAGGCAGGGATTCCTGGTGAGACAACCATCATTCTGCTTTGGAGGAGAACAGAAAAGTCACGGTGTATGTCATTCGAAGCGAAACGGCAGGTGAGCTGTACGTGGGCATGTCTTACGATGAAAACCGAAGATTAAAGGACCATAATGCAGGTTATAACCGCTATACCAAAGGTTTGAGACCATGGGTGATTGTCCACACAGAAGTGTTTTCCAATTGGAAAGAAGCTCGTACTAGAGAGAAGCAACTGAAGTCGGGATCTGGTAAAGAATACCTCAAAAAGCTGATCTCATAGTTCAACGCCTGCCGGCAGGCAGGCAGGGATAGAATGGAAGTTTCCTAAACTTTAGATGTGGGTTCCCTGCCTACCGCCAGGCAGGGATTCCCGCTGAGACCACAAAAAAAATATGCGTTTCCTACCTGAGGCAGGAATGGTCTTCCCTCTAATACAACGAAAGGATTAATCAGCCCAAACTGTGAATAGTGTGCTTTTTGCAGCGTTTACTGATCAATGGATCACGCAAAACCGCTTTGCCCGCATAGCATTACGTTCATCCTTCAACAGATAAACACCGTTCGGCCATTCATCTATACGGATGGTTAATTCAGATTCGTTCATCTCAAAACGCTGAACAAAACGCCCATCTACTGCATAGATCGCGTAGAGGGCATTACCTCTCCCGGTTCGTTTGATTCGAATGCTGCTGCCGGCGGGATTGGGATAGATGCTGGCAATGTCAGGAATAGTTTCCGTTAGTCCGGTAAGTGAGCCGACCGAATAAAAAGCGGTGGAGATCGCTCCAAATGTATAGGTAATGGCTACGTGGTAAAGACCCGTACTGTTAAAAGGCAATTGTGTTTGATTGGCCCCCGGAATTGCTACATGGTCTAGATACCATTGGATGTTACCGATCTGGAGGGAGCCTGACGGAGTTGCAACACTAAGTGTATCGTTAGTCCGAAGAATGAATGGAATCGCAGGCGTCTGGTTGATGTAGGGAACCAGGTTGGTTTGATTGTATTGGACAATGTCACCGATCTGGTCCTGATTGAAATCGACCCCTACTCCTTTGCCAACTGAGCCGGAGAGCATCTGGCGGAAGGAGACCGAATAATCCGGAAGCTGTGAATAAACACCGGATTGAAAACCGGTATTATTCATGGTGTTGATCATGAAATCATCGAACTCGTCAGCATTCAAGTCGAGGCGGGAAAGAGTGGATCCGGTATTTGTCAAGGTTGCAGCGAAGGGGGAAATCAAATAAACACCAGTGGAGGTATCCCTTGTTAACACAAACGACTTGCTGCCAAGAACCCCCTCCGCACTGATCAGGTCCGGATAAGCATCACCGTTTAGATTCAGCGGTAGTGCATACACTGAAGCAGTACCAGCCGATTGAGAAACCTTGTTGCTGATGGTTCCGGTACCGGTTCCGTAAAGTATAGTCATTCGTAATCCGAGTGCATTGTCGTGTGTTATTATAACATCAATATGCCCATCCTGGTCAAAGTCGGCTGTTTCCGGATCTGCACCGAACACACTGATGGAAGCGGCGCTTTGTGGTGCAGGCGGAGTAGAGAATGTTCCATTTCCGGTTCCATCGTTGAGTATGATATTATAAACCACCGGTGACGTACTTAATGCGAAAACATCATCGTATCCGTCCTCGTTGAAGTCGTCCACGGCGGGCTGCACGTTCGCGGCAGTATGTCCTGAACTGAAGGGAACGGGTCCGTTGAATTGCCGGTTTCCAAGATTGAAGTAAAAATAAAGGGTGTCGTGAAGGCTACTGCTGATCACAATGTCTGTTAATGAGTCATTGTTGAACCTACCGGTCTTCATTTGAAAATACTGGATTCGACCGGGATACTCAATTATGCTTCCAAAGCCGCAATCGGCCCCAAATAATACACAAAGGGAATTGCCGATGGCATCAGTAGCATAGGCGATGTCTTCGTGTCCGTCCTGATCAAAATCTCCGGCAGTAATACTCCGTATATTCCCATTCACCGGAATAGATGACTGGTTCGATACCGGAAACTTACCGTGGTTGTCCCACCAGATGTATTGTGAAGGGAAGAAAAGTTCGTCCAGTCCATCTTTATTCACGTCCAGCACCATCATCCTGCTGTATACGCTGCCTGTCTGAATGGTTTTTAAGTAGGTCAGCGTGTTGTTATTACCCAGGTAGTAAATTACATTACTATATGTGCAGATGGCCACATCGTCATTGAATGAGTCGCCGTCGAAATCGCCTACAACAAATGTGGATATGAGGGCATTAACGTTGATGGTAGTGGGTGATGGAGCTGTATTGAGATTGAGATCACCGTAATAAAAAAAGGAGTCGCGTGCGGCATAGAACTCGAAAGAGGGGTCCACGTCGGATTGACGGCCTACCATCCAGTCCATGTTCTGAATAGCAGGTGGGAATACGATTCCGGTTGAAGGGTTGCTGTTGAGAACGCCGGCGTTATTTATAATGACCGTACCGGTGTGTTGGATGATTTCCGGATAACCGTCGCTATTCAGGTCACATGCATAGATCGGACCGAAGGTGGATGGGGGCGACTGTTGGCTGTCATTAAACAAGCCCGATGCAGTACCGAAAAACAATCGGCTCTGAGGATTCACCTGGGTGAATTGCGGTTGATACTGCAAGAAAAGATCTTCGATTCCATCGTTATTGAAATCAGCAAGTGCAAAATGAACCATGCCCGGATTGCAGGTGATGTTCTGCGCAATTGAGACCTGGTTCAGCGTTAGATTGCCGGTGCCATCGCCTGCATAGAAGTAAATACTGCTGTCTCCGGCAACGATCACGTCCCAATGACCATCGTTGTTCTGGTCGCACACTTTCAGCGAGTAGGCCGGTGCGTTGCCGGGGATGATGATACTATCCATTTCCTGTTCGAATACCGAAGCGCAATTACCCTTCGATATGTAGATGTAGTGATTGAACTGGAAGAAGAAATCTCCTGCACCAACCACATCCATTAGACCATCCTCGTTGAAATCTGCCGAATCGGTTACCCAACCCGGAGTGGAGGGTAATATGGGTTGAAACACAGGAGGGTAAAGTTGTTTATAGGGCAGGAAGGTTTGAGAATAGAGGACGGTCGACAACAGGCAAAGCACCAGTTGAAAGGATATTGATTTAAGCTTTTTCATGGGAGATGCAATCATAGTTAAAAGCATTGATTAAATCTTGGATCTGCTTGAAATAACCCGGCTTATCAACCTATCCCCAGCATTTTAAGGGTAATCATTCGTATTCTTGAAGTTGGTATGGGTATGCATCTGTTGCTTAAACACACGGGTATTGGGACCAAATACTACGAGAGATCAGATTTCTTGAATTGACGAATACAAAGGGAGGCTTGAGTTTGCTGGGTTTTATGGGGCATACACCAAAAACCATATTGTGCTTTTAGAAGCCCCACGAGATATTAGAGTTTATTTTTTATCACCTGTATCATATTCTGGTGATAATGTAACATGAATACATCATCCACACTAAAGTATAAAGACCGTACACTCAAAAGTCTGCACCAAAAACATCCTATTGTCTATTTAAAATGGTGTGCTTATGTGCTGTTTCAAAAAAGAGAATGTTCGACTTCGGGTGGGCTAGTTGGTTTTATTATATAGTCGAATGTTTCGCCGATAAAAATGATGCATACTGAATACATGTGGTATGCTTAGACAAGACAAGAGGATGAAGAAAATTCCGGTGTAATGACTTGTATCGGACAGCATGAACAACAAAATGATCAATGCTGCTCCCGCACTGAAAGGAAGCGATTGGATAAAGAGCGGCTTGAAGTCCTGTTCGAGACCGGATATCAAATGCCGCCAGCCGTTCATGCTGTGCTGTGCAACGAAGTAGATCCCGAAAGAAATCAAAAGAGGCAATAATCCGGAGGCCACCACGTAAACGAACGTCATGAGCATATTCAACGACCGCTCGCGTATGGCCAGTGTGAATGTTAAACCCAAGGTGAGTGCAGTACAAAGGGTGATCATGGTTGACGGAACCGTGGCGACGAGGGTAGATGCATTCAGACCGGGAATCTGGTCCAGCACCTTGACGGTTTCACTGGAATGCAACAAAAGGATGTTGAGCAGGATCCCAAGCCCCCAGGCAATGGATTTCCAATCGTGTTCCTTTTTCCATTCCATGTAATCCGCTTGACCAAAATGCCATGCCGAGTAGAGAATAAACAACGCTAATGCAAGAAACGGGGTGAGCATCCATACTACGCCAAGCAACGCTCCTTTGAACAGATACTTGATCACAAATCGCAGCAACATGCCCTTGTTTTCAATACGTACCGAGGTGAGGTGGTCAAGGGCGCCA
>JBJOER010000018.1:0-61097 GCA_046049215.1 Bacteroidota bacterium
CGACCACGGCGAGTGCAGCGGTGAGCAACATCGGTGGTCCGGTAGCGAGCGTACAGAGCACGGGCAACGTGACGTGTAACGGTGGTAACAACGGCACTGCGACGGTGAGTGTGAGCAGTGGCACGGGCCCGTTCAACTACAGCTGGTCGCCCACGGGCGGGAGCCAGGCGACGGCGACGGGACTTACAGCAGGAAGTTACACGGTGAACATCACCGATGCGAACGGCTGCGCGACCGGACTCACCATCACCATCACGGAACCCGCAGCTATCGTACTTGCTTTTTCATCTTCACCTGCTACTTGTGGAACATCCAATGGGAGCGCATCAGTACAGGCCAGCGGCGGATCTGGATCGTATAGCTACTCATGGAATAGCGGTTCAACGACATTCAACACCAACGGCCTGGCGGTCGGCAACTATACAGTCATCGTCACCGATGCCTCAGGATGCACCAACAGCGGCACTGTGTCAGTCATCTCCCCATCTACGCTCGTACTTCAAACCACAGTGAATGATGTCGCTTGTAACGGGGGCAACAATGGTTCTGCAACAGCTTCGGTCAGCGGAGGATCTGCCCCCTACTCTTACAACTGGAGTTCCGGGACAGCAACCGCTCAAGCCAATAATCTTTCAGCAGGAACGTATACGGTGACGGTAACAGATGCCGATGGATGTTCATCGCAACAGCAGGCTGTGATTTTAGAACCTGCTGCGTTGACTGTTCAAACAACAACCTCAGATGCCAATTGCAATGCAGCAAACGGAGCTATTCAATCATTCGTGGCCGGAGGTATTTCGCCTTACACCTATGCTTGGAGTAATAGTGGAACTGCTGTAGGTATCAATGGACTTGCTGCAGGTAGTTATACATTGACCGTTACAGACGCTAACGGTTGTACGTCATTTGCAAATTCTACGGTCGGCACACTTCCCGGTCCCGCTATCTCTTCCTTGCAAACCGGAAACTCCGCTTGTGCCGGCTCAACAGGTGGAACGGCCCTCGTTCAAGCTCAGAATGGGGTAGGACCTTATACATACATCTGGTCTAACGGTGCAACAACCGCATTGATCACCGGACTCCTGGCAGGCAACTATACGGTGACGGTGACTGATATCTTCGGATGCAGTGCCACACAAACAGGAACAGTCTCGCAACCACAAGCCATGGTATTGAATCCGGTGGTTGTTCAGAACGTCCTCTGTTTTGGAGGAAATGACGGGCAGGCAACGGCTAGTGTTTCCGGAGGTGCTCCACCGTTCACCTATGCATGGTCCAACGGATCTGTTTCGGATACTGTCGTTTCGCTCACTGCAGGAACCTATACGGTTACCGTGACCGACTTTAACGGATGTACGGAGTTCAGGCAGGTCACCCTAGTAGAACCACCCGCATTGACTTTTACTTTACAACAGTCTACCGGGACTTCTTGCTTTGGAACTTCAGATGGGTCTGCTTCCTTTTCCACCGGAGGAGGTACAGCGCCCTATGCTTATTCCTGGTCGAACGGACTCACCTCGTCTTCATCCATTGCTTTGGCAGCCGGTAGCTACACCGTTACATTATCCGATGCCAACGGGTGCACCTCACAGCAGTCCTTTGTCATAAGCGAACCTTCGCAGATACAGATCAGTATGGCTGGTGTAGTCAATGTGTCGTGTTATGGAGGCTCCAACGGGTCGGCAACCGCACAGGTGACCGGCGGAAGTTCGCCTTACACCTATTTGTGGTCTAACAACACCACATTGCAGACAGCGACAGGATTGTCAGCCGGCTCTTATTCGGTTGTGGTTACAGACGGCAATGGCTGTACAGCTTCTCAACCTGTGGGACTCAGTCAGCCTTCTCCAATCAACCTTATTGTCAATTCGGCTCCGACCGCCTGTTATGGGGATAATGACGGGACTGCAACTGTATCTGCCGTCGGCGGAACAGCACCTTACAGCTACTTGTGGAATACCGGTGTGATCACCGCATCGGTCACAGGCCTTTATGCAGGAACATACACAGTCGTAGTAACCGATGCTGTGAATTGCACTTCATCCGCGTCTGCCATTGTCACCCAGCCGGCTGCCATGACAGTGGTCGCCGTTACACCGGATACACTTTGCATCGGACAATCAGCATCCTTAAGTGTGAATATCCAGGGAGGTATAGCCAATTATTCATACTTGTGGAGCAACGGTGCCACCACGCCTTCATTAACCATCAGCCCCTCTGCGACCACCAACTACTCGGTTACAATCACAGATGCCAACGGGTGTAGCGCCAATTCTGGAGCAATTGCCCAACCCGTCTATCCGGCATTGGCTCTGCAGCTCACGATCAGTGATGACACCCTCTGTCTGGGTGAATCAGCGGTTTTGGCCGCACTCGCATCCGGAGGTAACGGAGGGCCGTATACGTACAACTGGATTTCGGGGGGGCAGACCGGTTCCGGATCCACCATTACACCCAATGCAACTACATTCTATCAGGTCACGGTCAGTGACGGATGTTCTCCAAATCCTGCTCCTGCACAGCAGTTGGTGGTGGTGAATCCATTGCCACAACCCGACTTCACTCCTCCTAATGCCGAGGGATGTGTTCCGGTCAGTGTACAATTCAGTGCTTCAACTGTTGCAGGCTACGCGTATTCCTGGAATTTCGGTGACAACACCAATGGCACGGGATCATCCCCTGCCCACGTGTATTTTGATGACGGAACCTACGATGTCACGCTTTCGGTAACAGATGCGAATGGATGTAGCAACTCCATCACCAAGATCGGACTTGTCAAGGCCTACCCCTTGCCCGTGGCATTCTTCACCAGCGACCCTCAGGAACTCACTTTGCTCGACCCCGATGTGTATTTCAGCAATGGCAGTACGGGTGCAGTCAGTGCACGCTGGGATTTCGGTGATGGTTCGCCCGTATCTACTGATTGGTCGCCCTACCATGCTTATTCCGATACCGGACTTTATACGATTGAACTCATTGCAACCAGCAGCCAAGGGTGTGTCGACACTTTCTACAACAAGGTGAAAGTGAAGGGCGATTTCTCATTCTGGATTCCGAATGCATTCACACCCAATAACGACCTTGACAATGAGTATTTCACGGGTTACGGAATTGGTATTGAACGTGCCGAGTTCTTCGTATACGACCGATGGGGCAACATGGTATTCATGACCGATGACCTGGCCCGCGGTTGGGATGGAACTTATTTCAACAAGGGGGATCAATGCCCCGAAGCGGTATATGTTTATCTCTTCCGTGTGTATAACGGTGAACCATCACCGAGGGAATACACGGGAAGGGTGTCCCTGGTCAGGTAAGTTGTCAGAACCACCAATTGGTTTTGCAAGGCCACCGTATGTAACACGGTGGCCTTGCCCGTTCAGCCGATTATCGTACCGCTTCGGTTAAGTTCAGGAGCATTCCAAGCTGGAAAGACCTGCCCGGCATTGCTCTCCAGGCCATCACCTGGTATTCCTCTTCAAAAAGGTTTTTCACCGCGAATGTCAGAGTCATTGGGGTCTTGCGGTTTTTGTTTCTCCAGCTTATAAGCAGGTCCGAAACGTGGTATGGAGGCAGGAAGTAACCATGGTCTTCTGTCGTGAACCTGTAACCGTTGTATTGAAATAGATATCGGATGCTGATATCGCGATGTTCAATCTCAAATACGCCTTTGTGAGCGAGTCTGGGGGTGTAGGGAAGTTGCCGGTTTGTCAGGTGTTCGAAAACGGGATCCGTATTGGTGATTACAGATGAGACCAGGGTGGGATTCCATGTTGCGGAGATTGTCCAGGCAGTTTTGGTCCAAGTGATATTCATCGAACTTTCCAGTCCCTTACTCACCAGGGAGTGCATGTTCATGGCGCGGTAATAGGCCTGATCATCCGGAAGCCAGGTAAGTGCATCGGTCAGGCTGATGTAGAAAAGAGAGCTCCTGATGGACCATGCGATCTGTCCATATGCATCTTGTATGGTGAAACCGCTTGAGGCGCTCCAACCATTCTCAGGTCTGAGGTTGGGATTGCCACCGATGCTCCAATAAAGGTCGTTAAGTGTGGGTAGACGATAAACACGCGAGCCTTCACCATGAAAAGAAATTACACGGTTCGGTTGCCAGTGAGTGTTAATTGAAGGAAGCAGAGGGAGTGTTTTTTCACCCGCAAAACCGTATCGTACTGCCAGTACCATTGTCAGATCCTTCTTTACCGTGACCGCCTTTCCTGTTAAATTCCATTGTTGTTGTTCCGTTTTTCCGGAATAGCCATCGCTCGTTGCATCGGCATGCTGAACCGCCATCTGACCCTCAAGGCGCACTGTGGGACGCAATCGGTAACTTCCCTCCACAGCTGCGATCGTATTCAAGCTCCTACTTAGGTCGTCCAGCCGAACAGAGGGATCGATGAATCGGAGCCGTTCGCGGCTGAATCCGCCAAGCACGCGAATTTGGGAACGAGTACCGGTATGGTTCCACGATGTGATCCATCGAAGCGACCCGTCAGCTTGTTCCTGTGTGCTCGATCCGGAAAGCATGTGCGGAGGCAGGTCCCTTTCACTTTCCATGTACCAGATGTGCGACTCCAAGCGGTCGCTTTTTGTCCGGAGTACAAAGTCATGGGTGAACCCCAGCTGGCTCATATCTGCGTGAATTTGATTCATCCTTATCCCGTCGGGCGAGGTGTATGGGAAATCATTTCTGCTGCCTGAAGAGTAAAGGCGGGTCCTGTTTGAAATTCCTTTTTGGTTCATCTGAAGTTCAATTCCGGCCTGCCTCTCACCGAAACTGCCAACTGTAGTCAATAGGCCGATATGACAACCTTCCTGTTTGCTCTCCAGGTCTCCCAGGTGGACACAGCCGCTGATGGCACCACTGCCATTCAGTGGGGCTATTCCTCCATATTGTATACTCATCCCCCCTGTCAGAAAAGTGGGTAGCAGGCTCAGGTCGGACAATCCGAGCATGGGTGAATTCATGGGAAGGTCGTACCACAATACCGGTGTGTGGACAGCGCCAAGTCCTCTTATCGAAAGCGTGGAGATGTTGCCGGGTCCGTAATTACGGATGAAGATTCCCGGCTCTCTCGATAAGATTTCACCCGCTGTCCGCGCGGTAAGGAGGTTCGCGGTTGTAGTGTCCGTTCGTTGTTCATTTCCCGAAAGCGGGAATCGTATGGTTGAAACTTCCACTTCCGGCAAACGGTAGCTCAGGGTATCCTGAGCCATCACGGCCGAGGAGGACAAGACAATCAGGAAGAAGAGCCTGCGTGTGATCATTGTAATGGCCGGAGAGGGAAAAGCACAGACCCATCCTACACAGGATGAAGCAGGGCTTCCCGTCTTTTCTCCGAAGACAAGGAGTTAATTCGAGCGAGGCAGGTCTTCTGACTCACGGTAGGAGTCCGCCTCCTTCCCATCCGGTGCAACGGACAGTGGACATGGGGACTGTTCGGAAAGTATCCGAAACCGTTTACAGCAGCGGGAACTGTTGCCGGATTGCACGGCATTCCCTTTTCATCCCCCGCACAGGGGGAACCTTGCTCGTGTTCAAATGTAGGTCAAACAGAGGGCTGAGCCAACGTCCGCGGGGAGAAATTCACTTCCCTGACCTGCATGCATTACCTTCGTTGCATGCAAACCGCTTCGCTGCTCGAGGGAATCGTTTCGGGAGACAAAAGGCTCATCGCCCGCGCCATCACTCTGGTGGAAAACGACCTGCCGGGCGCCGAAGAATTGATGCAGGCCATGCCGGTGAAACATGATCTTCCCGTTTTCGGTGTCACAGGACCTCCCGGAGCGGGCAAGAGTACGCTGATCAGCAGCATGATCCGGGAATTGTGCGCAAGCCCTCACGCCAATGGACATCCGAACAGGATTGCCGTTGTGGCGGTCGATCCCACATCACCCTTTACGCACGGCTCATTGCTGGGCGACAGGCTCCGCATGCAGGAGCACTTCAACCATCCTCAGGTATTCATCCGTTCGCTGGCTACGCGCGGAGCCCTCGGGGGGCTTTCCGCCCGAACCCTGGAGGTGTGTGACATCCTCCGAAGTGCCCCCTTCGACTACCTGTTCATTGAAACCGTTGGAGTGGGGCAAAGCGAAGTGGAGATCATTTCGCTTGCGGACACCGTCGCTGTCACGCTGGTGCCCGAGGCCGGCGACGAGATCCAGGCCTTGAAATCCGGAATCATGGAGATCGGTGACATATTTGTGGTCAATAAATCCGATCGGGAAGGGGCTGACCGCTTCGCAGCCGGAATCGTTAAAACGCTGCATGAACGGCCGATTCACGGCAGTTGGCAGATTCCAGTGATCAAGACGATGGCAGGAGAGCCATCCGGCATACATCAGCTGCTTCAGGCATTCCGGGACCATGCCGGACACCGTGATAGCGAGCGAAAGCTCCATTTGATGGCACAGCGGGCATACCGCCTCATTCAGGATCAGCGCATGAAGGGAGTCAGCATTGTCGATCTTGAAAAACAACTCGCCCCTCTTGTCGGCAGCGAGGGATTCAATCTCTATCGATTCATCGGAGATTTCCGCTGAACAGAACCGAGGCTAAAACGCTTTCTGCGTTCACTTCAAACTCCAATTGGAAAGTGAAACTTAGCGGTTCAGCACAGCATCGATATCGGGAACGAAATACAACTCACTTTTCATGATCTTGCCGTCTTCCCTGTAAATAGGGTTTCCTTCCGCATCGAGTTTGCTCATGTTGCTGCGGTGAATTTCTTCAAACACTTCAACAATCTTGTGCTGTAAGCCGTGGGCGATGATCGTGCCGCACAGGATGTAAAGCTTGTCACCTAACGCGTCTGCCACTTGCACAAGGTCGTTGTTCATCGCGGCTTCCAGGTATTCATCATTCTCCTCTGCCATGAGTCGGTGGCGGAGGGCGATGGTCTGCTCACCGATATCGGCCTTTGGGGTTTCGTGGAATCCCAATCCGAAGGTGTCATGGAAATTTTCAACGGATTTCAGAATGTGTTTGAAGTCGGACATCGGTTGAGATGATTACCTTACGAATGTACGAATCGACAGTCAATGTGAAACCGTTGGTGGTATCGGGGCTTAGGCATGGGAAAGATCAGCGTAGCTGCATCTTCATCTTGATGCGCATCAGATCCTTACGAACATCAAGTACAAATTCCTCAGAAAACGAAAGGAGTATGGCCTGTGTGTATTGCTCCACGGCTTCCGACCACCGCATCTCTTTCTCGTAAACCTGACCCATCAGGCGATGAATCCGGTCTTTTTCGATGCCTTTCACTTCCAGGGCACGATTCAGTACGGCCACCGTTTCAGTGTGCTTTTCCAACCGCATCAGGAGCTCAGCATAGTCAAGGTACAAAGGAGCATAGGTGGGGGAATTTCGCATGGCAAGTCGGAAGGATGATTCCGCACCTTCCAGGTCCTCGAGATGTCGTAATTGCACATGTCCGAAAAGGGCAAGGGCTTTTCCATCTTCCGGGTCGATTCCAATCATCAGGTGCAACTCGGTCAGGCAATCGGCTATACGACCCTGTTGAAGGAGTTGTCTGATGTGAAGATGCTGTTGATCCCGGTTTGTTGACATGATTCGAAAGCCCAAGGCCCACCAGGCCGTATGTAAAAATCGGGTCGGATTTGCCTCGTCCAATCCCGAAGGTGGTAAAAAGGCTTCAGATCAGGGTGAAAATCGCGATCGGGGAGGTGAATTGCCCCCGAGGATATCTTCGAGCCGGGGATGTAAGGCATTTAGTTCAGATGCATCCTCCGATCATCAGGCCGGGCTAACGGATGCGCTATAGCCTGATTTCCAGGATTCCACCAAGCAGCAAAGGAAAGCGAAGAAGGTTACCCCTGCCTGTGTCTCCAATGTATCCTCGGTCAGGAAAGAGCAGGCGACGATCATCAGGAATACGACTTGCAACGGTTGTCTTTTTCGAAATCCACGGATCAGAAGGTAGGAAAGCATGATGAACAACCAGGCCATAGCACCAAGTCCATTGGCGACTCCCAAGCTCAAATATTGGTTGTGCGCCCTTAGCTGCCATTCAGGATCCAGTGTGCTTCCGATCCTGTCATAGGCTTCTGCGTAGGCTATGGGGAGGTCACCGGTACCGACGCCTGTCCAGGGCTGATGTCGGATAAGATATAACGCTGCGCGCTGGTATTCGAGCCGCTGCGCCAAGGTATGTCCTTGTGCAAATCCGGTATAGTGGTAGGTACGGTATTCACGGGCAAGTTCCTTCACCCGTAGCAATACCCCCGTTTTGGCTTTCGCATGCAATGGGGTGGCATATCCTTGCTCGATTTCATGAATTTGACTTGTTGTCAAAGCGTTCACACCCGCTGCATCCTTGCTATAGCCCAGGTAGGTCAAATAGCGCATCAGCGTGGCCAGTGGAAAACGACCCGATGAATCAGATTTCTCCAAAGGGATTTTACTGCGTAGCGTCCACGCCGAATCCAGCTCTTTCTCGCTGTATTCTGTCCATACGAAGCGACCATTCTCGATTTCGATCTGATCGATGTCATTGCGATAAGGAGATCCGAGCGCAGACGAGGTTTTTAGGGTCCGCGGATCGGGCTTTTCCGGTTTCAGTGAATCGATCGCTATGTAACGGACAAGCATCACCCCCGACATTCCTCCCGCCAGTACGATAAATAGCATCGAGATCCTGACGGTCGATTTATCACTACGAAGAACCTGGACTCCGGCACCTGCCAAAATGATGATGGCAAGGATCGTTAAACCGGTAAGGGATTGAAGCAGTACGAGATAAACCAGGAACCAAAGTATGATGACTATCCGCAACACTCGCAGTCCCGTTCGGGGAATCCTCAACGGCACCAATACGATGGCAGCGATCGAGAATACCAACAACAGGCTTAGTCGGATATGAGAGATGAAGGGGCTCAACGACCTGAAATCATGAAGCGGCACTTCACCGATCAGCACACGCACGATTCCGATTGATGTGGCCGCCAGCACACCTGCGAGAAGTGTACGAAGGCAGATGACCTTGAAACGGAGATCCATCCCCGGGCCCGCTACAAGCAAAAAGGGCAATAGTAGTATTGGCAATTTGATCCGAAGGTCGTGCAGGCCCCAATCCACGTTGCTGGTATTCCAAAGCCCCACAAGCTGGATTAAATAAAGCGTAGCCGGAAAGATGAATACAGGATTTCTGATGGTCTGCAACGTCCTTGACCTTGGGTTAGCCGCCAAAAGCCAACCTCCTGCCATCAGGAATTGCCCCAGACTCATCCCGAAATTCGATAGGGGAAGCGAGAAAGCCGTCAGCAGGGCACCCGCCTGAAAGGCACGAGTTCCGAAGAGATGAATGGATGAACGCTCCAGGGGAATGGGTTCAAGGGTTAAGCCGGGGAAACGGATTCATGCGTACACTTAGTGCGCTTGTTGAAAAATTCAAGGGGTGTAGTTGCGCTGCAGGATGGATTTGAAGGTCTGCGGCTCGAGAATAGCCTTGCAGGCAAGCAGAATGTCTGGATCGTCGTCGAATGCCGATTCAATCCGGCCGTTCTGATAATGGAATCGCGAAACGATCTCGTTTTCGAGCAGTAGCGCGACTTCTTCACGGTGGATGCGCAGGTCGGTACCACGGTCATGGGAGAGTGCTTTCTCCACTTGTTCATAACGGGCACGGATATGGTCAAAGTACTTCTCCTTTATTGCGGATTCCTTCAGCCGTGCAAGTTGCTTTTCGGAGTCGGTGGTGTAATCGTAAGACTTGTCAGATTGCCAGCGGATGAAATCCTCGTACAGGGCGTCGTCGACATGGAAGCTGCGTGCATTGCCGATAGAGGCGGTTTTGAACCGGTACTGCGTCGCATAGTCGAACAAGACATAGTTGGTGACCAATGCTTGCGAGAGGCTGCTGGCGTTTGCCTGGTTGGTCACGTGGTCGGGGAGGATGCCACCGCCATCGTACACCTTCCTTCCCGATTTGGTCTTGAATTCGGAGATCAGGGAATCGGGGACTTTGCCGACACTGCCATCGGCATTGCGCTGGCTGTAGTCGATGGTCTGTATGCAACGTCCGCTGGGGATGTAGTATTTCGCCGTCGTGATCTTCAGCTGTGCGTTGTAGGTTAATGGTCTGGTGGTCTGTACAAGGCCTTTTCCAAAAGTGCGTTGGCCTATGACGATGGCACGGTCCAGGTCTTGAAGTGCTCCGGAAACGATTTCTGCAGCAGAGGCCGAAGAGCTGTTGACGAGCACCACCAGCGGTGTTTGCGTATCGGTGGCGGGAGAAACGGTTCTGTAACTCTTGTCCCATTCTTTCACACGTCCGCGTGTGCTCACCACTTCCTGCCCTTTATCAACGAATACATTCACGATATCGACGGCCTCGTTGAGGAGTCCTCCGGGATTGCCGCGAAGGTCCAGAACGATGCCTTTCACTTTCTTTTTCTGAACCAGATCCTCCGTGGCCGCTTTCACTTCGCGTGCAGCGTGGTCGGTGAATCCGCTGAGGCGGATGTATCCGATACCGGGATCAATAATACCGTAGTAGGGGACGTTCGGAATGGTGATTTCTTGTCGGCGCAGGGATTTCTTCAACGGTTTGGTTTCACCGGGGCGCTCGATAGTCAGTACCACCTCGGTTCCGGGAGTGCCTTTTAGCATACGGCTCACTTCATCGTATTTCTTGCCTTTGAGCGGCTTACCGTCGATGCTGCGCAGGATGTCACCGGCCATCAGGCCGCCTTTCTGGGCGGGGAAGCCTTCATAAGGGTCGGTGATGATCACGTCTTCGTCTCTTTGTCCGATCAATGCACCGATGCCGCCGTACTGACCCGTCGTGATGAATCGGTAATCCTCGGCATCTTCTTCGGGGATGTATTGCGTGTAGGGATCAAGACTTTCCAGCATCGATACGATTCCCTCTTCAATCAGCAGGCCGGAATCGGTAGGGTCCACATAATACAACAGCAATTCACGGATCACCGTGGTGAAGATGTCGAGGTTACGCGATATTTCGAAGCGGTTGTCGTCCGCGATTCGGAATGCGCTCAAACCCCAAACGGAGGCGGTTAGGACGAGTAAGAAAAGGATGCGCAATGCGGTTCGCTTCATGGTCTTTGTGTTCTTACGCCTTCAGGGCACAGGGTCGTATCCGTGTCCTCCCCAGGGGTGACAGCTCAAAATCCGCTTGAGGGTGAGCCAGCTGCCTTTCAGCGGACCGTGTTTGCGGATGGCTTCGGCACCATAATCTGAGCAGGTGGGCGTGTACCTGCAGGCAGGTCCGAGGTAGGGGGAAATCCCTTGTTTGTACAGGCTGATGAGGCCCAGCAGGAGGCTACTGATCGGTTTTCTCATGCGTCTGTACAAGTCGTTTCAAAAGTAGGACTATTTTTTCTTGGGTAAGGAGATGGTCGGGCTCCGAACCGTGGCGGTAGACCAGCAGCAACACCATGCCGATTTCCTTTTGTTTACACCACTGCAGTAAATCGTGTTTGTTCTTCCGGTAGGCTTCCCGCATGCGTCGCTTCATTCGGTTCCTGTCAACCGCCAGTTTCATCCTTCGCTTGGGTACGCTGAATGCGATCTGCACGGGCGACGATTCTGCATAGGGAACCGCCAGATAATGGATAAGGAAGGGGTCGGACCGAAGCGCTTTGCCCGATGCCATCAAGGTGTCAAGCGCTTTACGACTCTTCAGTCGCTCCGTTGCGGAAAGTGTGTTTCGTTGGGATGCGGAGGACATACTCTGGAAGAACCCGGATGGAAGCAACCGGATTTTTCCGGTCACACAAGGCATTCTACTTGTTCTTCTTGATGTAATTTTCGATGCTCATGGTCATCGAGGGGGCTTCGGGAACGGGCGCCTGGATGTCCAACCGGAGGCCGGCATCGGTCACGGCCTGGGAGGTTTGGGATCCGAAAGCGGCGATCAATGTGTTGTTCTGCTGGAAGTCAGGGAAGTTCTTGAATAGGGAAGTCACTCCTGCAGGACTGAAGAAAACCAGCATGTCGTATTTCACGTCGGCCAGGTCGCTGAGGTCGGAGCAGACTGTACGGTAAATGGTGGCGCGGGTGAATTGGATGCCATGGCCGGTGAGTACGTCGGCCATGTCCTGCTTGGCGATGTCGGAGCAGGGAAGCAGGAAGTTTTCTTTCTTGTGTTTTTTCAGGACCTCCACCAAATCATTGATGTTCTGTTTTCCGGAAAAGATCTTGCGCTTGCGGAAAGTGATGTATTTCTGCAGGTAGAAAGCAGTGGATTCAGAAATACAGAAGTATTTGAGCTCCTCCACATTGGTGATACGCATCTCTGCGCACATCCGGAAGAAATGATCGGCCGCATGACGGCTCGTCAGGATCACCGCGGTATGGTCGGGGATATTCACCCGGTCCTTGCGGAAATCCTTGGCCGGGATGCCTTCCACGTGGATAAAGGGCCTGAAATCAATCTTCAGGTTGTACTTTTTCGCAAGGTCGTGGTAGGGGGATTTGTCCGTCTCCGGCTTCGGCTGTGTAACGAGAATGGATTTTACTTTCAAGGGACGACGAATGGTAACTTCCAGACTGTTTGCCTCTTCATACCAAATGGCCAACTTTCCAAATGATCAGCAGTGGCGCTATTTCGAAGGCACAAAAGTACAAAAACAAATGGAAGATGGAAGCCCCGGGGATGCTTAACCAGATTGCGGCAGCTTTGACAAGACGATAGAGGAACAGGATACTGACCAGGGTCAGGGTGATAAACAGTGTCCACCGGGGAATGGGTTCGGGGGCATAGGCAATCAGGATATTCGCCGGCAGAAGAACGAGGCCACACATCATTACCGTCAGGAAAATGGCAAAGATGTAGTGCGCTGCGGGCCGTTCCTGGTCGAAAACGGAACTGAGGAAACGTACAGCGACCATCTTGAAGGAATAGGCCAGTGCGACAAGAAGCGAGAACAAGGTGAAGCGAAGCAGTCCCGTTTGAAAAAAGGGGATTTGCCAGTGAAAATGATAACTGATCCTATAAAGGAACATGCCCATGAGTGCATAGGAAAGGATGGAGAGCACCAGAGAGGCCCGCTGCAATAAAACGCTTTCGTCGCGTACAATCTGGTTTGCAGTTGTGGTGTTGAAGTAAGCGGATACCAGCTGAGTGAATATCCGATGGAAGAAATACCTGAACCAGGTGAGGCAGCACAGCAACAGGATCAAGGTGATGGTGAACCAGGATGGGTTTAGCTGCTCGAATGGCTGGGCATTGGGGTTGACTTGATGAAGAAGGTGTCCTTTGAACAATCCCGGCCCCTGAAGCGGAAAAGATCCGTTTCCGGAAGCACCTTCGGTCCACAGGGTGTCCTCTTCGTCACTGAATCGGAAATTATCTCCACCCTCCAGGGAATCCTGCCAAAGCGAGTCCTGCGCGAAGGCAAACGAAGAGTCGCCTCGTTGTGCAGTGTTCGGAACCGGTGGGGTGATGGGCATGCAAGCTGTTTTGCGGTGTCAAAAGTACAAGCGAAAACAAAGCGCAGAAGAATTCAGATCAGGTCCATCCCCTGAGCGCGTACCAGGCCAGCGCCAGCAGCTCGCGGCTGCAGACAAGTTGGTACTGCAGGTGATTCCAGACCTGGTACCGCAGTTGGGTGCTTTGTCCTACTGCTGGTAGAGGAATGTCATTGCCGCCCAACTTTTTGTCGTCGTAGCGGAGGTCGGCCATGCCGGGATCTGCGAATGTGGGAACGCCACCGATTGTTCCAAGGCCCGCCTTTCGAAAGCTCTTTACCGCTCTTCGCATGTGTTCGGGGGAGGTGATGATCAACACACGTGCCTCTTTCCCCAATATGCCTGCAGTCTGAATGGCCTCTTCCCGGGTGTTGCGGCAGGCTGGAAGCATGCTGATACTGGATCTATCGATTCCCCGTAGGATGAGTTCGTGGCGGATGGCGGCCGCTACGGTTAGAGTGGAATCGCCGGAGGTTTCGGTGGCTTGGGAAACCAAAACATGAGCTTCCGGAAAGGTTTTCATCAGCGAAGAGGTGTACCAGCACCGCAGCAGGGCGGTTTCGCCAGGGAATCCGCCCCCACCCAGTACCACCAGGTGAGTCGGCCTGAACCGGAATGTCCCTTCGCTTGTGCCGAGCCAGTGGTAGAGGGAATATGGTCCGGTCGTAAAAGCAAAGAGGATGCTGAAGACCAAGATCAACCCTGCCGTGTTCAGCAGGTATCGAAACGCGACCGGGAGTTTTTTCACGTTCCAAAACTAATCCCTTTCGTATGCTTTCCCCTGTTTTTGAAAAATGCTGAATGGTTCGGGATGTGGCTTTCAGATTAACTTCGTCTCCATATGATCCGTTCACTGCTGCTCCTTTCCGCAATGAGCCTCACGCTATGCTCTTGCCGTCCCTCTGATCAGAAAACAGGTAAAGACACCATGAAAACAACCGATGTCCATTCTTTCGCCCGTCCTTTGGAAGCGGTTGTGCGTCACATCGACCTGGAGTTGAAGGTTGATTTCGATTCCAGCCGGCTCTCCGGTTTCGCCGATCTCAGCATCGAGAACCTGAGCGGTACCGGCAAGCTTCATCTCGATACCCGCGACCTGCAGATCACAGCGATCACCATCGACGATAGCGTTTCCGCGGAGTACATGCTGATGCCTGCACAACCGATACTGGGTAGTGAATTGGTGATCAACATCCTCCCTTCCACACGTAAGGTCCGGATTGCCTATTCGACGAGCCCTGAAGCAGCTGCACTCCAATGGCTTCGCCCCGAACAAACCGCGGGCGGGAAACTCCCCTTTCTGTTCACGCAGAGCCAGGCCATCCTGGCCCGGACCTGGATTCCGCTGCAGGACTCCCCCGGAATTCGATTCACCTATAGCGCCCGCATCACCTGTCCTCCGGGACTAATGGCGCTGATGAGTGCAGAGAACGATACCACCTTGCATCCTGACGGAGTGTATTCCTTCCGGATGCCACAAGCCATACCCGCCTATCTGATGGCCTTGTCCGTAGGGGATTTGCGTTTTCACTCATACGATTCCCGCTGTGGTGTTTTCGCCGAGCCTGTGGTTCTGGAAAAGGCGGCTTCCGAATTCGTCGATCTTCCAGCGATGATCGGTGCAGCAGAAGAGCTTTACGGCCCGTATGCCTGGGGGCGTTACGATGTGCTGGTTCTTCCTCCCAGCTTTCCGTTCGGAGGTATGGAGAATCCCCGCGTGACGTTCGCCACGCCGACGATCCTGGCCGGCGACCGGTCTCTGGTTTCACTCATCGCCCATGAACTTGCGCATAGCTGGAGCGGAAACCTGGTGACGAATGCCACCTGGAACGACTTCTGGCTGAACGAGGGGTTCACCGTCTATTTCGAATCCCGCATCATGGAGAAATTGTACGGAAAAGACTATGCCGACATGCTCACGTGCCTGGCCAAAGGCGAACTCGAAAAGACCGTAGCTGAAATGGGCGCAGACCATCCCGATACACGGCTTTACCTTGATCTCGCAGGGCGTGATCCCGATGATGCGGTCAGTGATATCGCGTATGAAAAGGGTAGATTTTTCCTGCTGAACATCGAGCAAGCCGTGGGGCGCGAACGGTGGGATGCGTTCCTGCGCGACTATTTCAAGGAGCATGCTTTTCAAAGTATCACCACCGAAGCCTTTCTCGAGGATCTGGAAAACAACCTTGTCCGGGGCGATAGCAGGCTACGAAACACCAAAATCCGCGACAACATTTGGGTGTATGGCACAGGACTTCCGGAGCCGTTCCCTGTGGTCGTATCCGGAGAACTGGAAAAGGCAGGAGCGCTTGCTGCGAAGTTTGTCGAAAACGGTCAGCTTGAAAACCCATCGGGCTGGACAACCCATCATTGGATGCATTTCCTGCGCGAACTGCCCGATTCGCTTTCAAAAGAGAGCATGAAAGCACTTGACGACCGTTACGGATTCACCCGGTCCGGCAATAGCGAGATCCTTTGCCAATGGCTTGAGCTGTGCATCCGCAGCGGGTACGAACCGGCGAATTCAAAGCTGGAGGAGTTTCTAACGTCTGTGGGTCGCCGAAAATTTATAAAACTGCTATATGCAGCACTTGCCGCGACTCCCGGTGGACTGGAGCGCGCACGTCTCCTCTATGCCAAGGCACGGCCGGGTTATCATTCTGTTTCGACCCAGACGCTGGACGAAATGCTCGGAATCTGATTTCCGGAGCCATCAACAAGGGTTTGTTCATAAGTGCAGGAGGCTCAACTTCTGCTGTTCTGCAACTGCGTTTACTTTCGGTTATATCATAATGCAAGCGCCGTAACGCTTCTTTTCGTTTTCCTTGCAGGGATTGTTTCAGCCGGACCAGCAGACCCCAAAAACTGTCCAGCAAAAACCCTCAAGATGACCATCTCTTCCACCTGAACCGGTATTGAGTTTACCGCATGGCCATGATAGGCCTCGCGGTAAACGTATGCCGCTTGGCGGAGGATGTGGTCCGTCCATATCCATGAATAAGCGCTTGCTCCCCTACGTAGTCATCGGACTGATGGTGATCCTGCCCGGTAAACTCCATGCCGATTCTCTGGTTGTGCGGAAAAATATGATTGCCGGTGAGCTGAGTGGTAGTTATGTTGTAGAACGTGATCCATGGACCGGCGATCGATCCATCATGTCTTTTAAATTCCTTTGTGAAGGAAGACGAAGGCGTGGTTTTAGCTCGGGTCGATCCTCAGATCACCAGTTCCTGACCACACTGGGTTATCTCACTCAGCGCGACTCCATTTGGCTAAAAAGCAACGATCAGTTCCGTCTGATTTTCAGATGGAATAACCGGATCAATGACCGCTACAGCCGTTCTTGGAACGTGATGATCCAATCCCAGTGGCTCGATAGCAGAATGTTTCGTGAGGGGCGTTTCGAATGGACTGGGGGGTTTCTGAACCCGCTTCGGATGGAGGCTGCCTATGGATTCAGCCGACAGTTCATGAAGTCCGGCTCCCTGGTTTTGACTCCCGCCACGATTCAGGTACAGGTGATGCCGTCCAAAATGATGCGGACCGGAGCTGGATACGATCGACCCTTCATGACGGTGGAAGGAAGCCATGTCTTTACACGGTATGGATTCAACGGGCTATTGACCATCGACGAGTCGTTCTTCGAAGGAGTGCTCGTTTGGCGAAACCAGTCGCGGTTTTTTATGAATGCGATTTCTTCGAGTC
This sequence comes from Bacteroidota bacterium, assembly GCA_046049215.1. Taxonomy (GTDB): domain Bacteria; phylum Bacteroidota; class Bacteroidia; order AKYH767-A; family OLB10; genus JAJTFW01. The sequence goes on from JBJOER010000018.1 coordinate 17,162, forward strand.
ATGTGCAGTTTGATGTCCACAACCGTGTTTGCATACGATTTCTCAAAGTGCTTCAGCTGAGGTTGGATACCGTCTTACAATACGCACCGGAATCCAGTCTTCGCTTACAATACAGGCAGGAAGTGTTGCTGGGGGTCTTCTACGAAAACAAGAGGTGACGATCGGCCGTTCATGACTTTTCGAAAATCCTTTTCGAAAGTGCCGTTTTCAAGTCATTCCATTTTCGACTTGGTAGTTTTTCACTGACCCCCGCCGCTGCCTGTGTGGATGCGGATGGGACATCTCAACGTAGCGGGTTCATCTTCCGACCGCGATGGAAGGCCTTGATCCACCCTGTTTTCCCGGTATTTCCCTCCCTTCTTCGAAGGATGTAACCCTGTGGCCTCCTTTTCAGTAAAAACGGTTTGGAAAATCATCCGACCATGTCACAAAACACCTCAGTTCCAACGCCTACGGTCATGCAGCGTATCCGCCGCAATTGGCACTTCATCCTCATCGGATTGCTGGTGGCTTCGGCCATAGCACAGGCCATTGTACTGCTCAGGCCGGTGCATTACCGCGCCACGGCTGCAGTACGTATCGGTGAGCCCCTGGTCCCTTCAGGATCAACTGCCTCTCAAAAGGATATCCAATCCGAAGTGGAGATCCTTCAGTCGAGAACCCTCGTCGAGCAGGCTCTTTCCGGTTTGGATTTTGGAGTCTCTTATTTCGAATTGAAACCCTACTCCAGGGAGGAAGTGATTTCCGATGCCCCATTCCGTGTGCAATGGTCTATCACGGCGGATCATTTCCGCAGCCGCGAGTTCACGTTCCGCCATCGCAACAGCCACTCCTATGTATTGACATATGCCCTTTCCGGAATGGATGTGGAAAAGAATGTCGAATACGGTCAGGAAGTGGATGAGCACGGACTTCGATTCACGCTGCATAAGAACGAGGCGGTATGGGAAGCCTACCGCTCCCGTCTGGACAAGACATGGGGATTCCGTTTGGTGGCCCCATCCGAACTGGCCGAGGAGTTCTTGAACGGCAAAATCGATGTAGAGGTGACCGATCGCGATGCCAAAGTGGCTCGTATCCACGTCACTCACGAATTGCCGTTGAAGGCCATGCGTTTGGCCAATGCGATTGCCGAGGCCTATGTGCAATATGGAATTCAATCAAACGAACAAATGGCTGCCAATACCGCCGGCTTCATCGACCGCCAGCTCACTACGGTCAGTACACGACTCGATTCCGCCCGCAGGGCCATGCAATCGTACCGTGAGGAGCACGCCATCGTTGATCTTCCGCTGGAAACACAAACCGGTTACAAGGCACTGAGTGAACTCGAAATCCGGAAGACCGATATCGGCATGCAGCTTAATGTTCTGGAAAAGATCAGCGATTACATCCGTCTGGAAAAAGAAGTCAAGATCTCCCTCTCGGAATATGGTAACGACCTCGGTCCGTTGTTTTCTGACAATGTCAACCGACTCAACACAGTCATTCGCGATAAATCGCAGGCTCAGGCCAATGGTGAAACAGACACAAAAAGCTACGATTCGGAAATCGCCGCGCTTCGTACCACCATTCTCGATCGCATCGGAATGACCCGTCGCCGGCTCATTCTCGAGCAGGATGAACTTGCATCGGCCATCGGCCAACAGCGTAGCAATTTCAACGCCCTTCCCAAGAAGGAGACCGACATGCAGGAGCTGGCCCGTAATTACTATCTCAACGAGAAGATTTACAATCACCTGTTGGAGAAAAGGACTGAAGCCGTTGTAGGCATGCAGCTTGCCTATGCCGGCGGAAGCATCCTGGAATCGGCCATCCTTCCGCGTGAGAGCGAAAAGCCGACTTCAGAGAGTATCTGGGCCGCAGCTTTGCTGCTCGGGCTCGTTTGTGGTACAACTGCCGCGGGGATCCGTAATCGTCAGCCTGTAAAGATTGAAGTTCCCGAAGATCTCTCATGCGACTCGACCATTCCGGTTCTCGGACAGGTGGGCAAGCTGGGTAAGAACGAATCCGCTTACAAGGCGTTCACCGCACTGACCACGCGAATTCTCATGAATAGGTCCACCGATCAACCCATGGTCATTACCGTGACCAGCACGCGCAAGGGTGAAGGCAAATCGTTTATAGCCGCGCAGCTTGCCCGTACACTTGCCGCACAGGATAAAAAAGTGGTTTTGATCGATATGAATACCGTTCAACCCCGCTTGGGCGAGTGGTTCGAAGCTCGACGGACCGAAGGTATCAGCGATGTGTTCACTCGCCGCATTTCCCTTCAGGACGCCGTCCAGCTCACCGCCATTCCGAACCTTGACCTGATCACCAGTGGAACGGTCGACCATCCGATCGGACACCTGACCGCCACCACGCGAACACGAGAGCTCCTCGACGAATTGCGTGGACAGTATGATGCCGTGATTGTGGACACACCCGAAGTCGGTGAATACATCGATGCAATACCGTTCATGAAATGGAGCGATCTGAATCTCTATGTGGTAAAGGCAGACAGCGGTCGACACGAGCTGGTCGCAAACGCTGAAATGGTGAAGGAAGAATACCGCCTTCAGGAAGTGTACTATGTACTGAATTCCATGAAAACAAAACGAAACCATACGGGATATATCGCACCCTTGCCACGGACAGGTTCCAATGTGCGGCGCATGGCTCCACAGCTGACCAACCTGTTCATGTGATCCGGTTTCATCAATCTCCTTGACACTTATGCACGCTTCCTTTTACAGATACGATTTCACCCCCTTGAGTATTCCGCGGTCATCGGCCAGGGTGCGTGGTTACTATCGACAGAAAACCGATTGTTCGGGTTTGCACATTTCATCCGCACGCATAGCCGTTGTGCTCCTGAGGTATGCCTCTCAACACTATTCGATCAGCAGTGATAGAATGTGCGTCAGCGATACGGCCGCCTGGAATACCATCAGCAGGCATATCGACCGGATGAGCGTTGAGCGCCCATTCATTCGAAAAGAAGGAAAAGAGGAAAGCCTGCGTCTGCTGCGCCTGCTTAAACGGATCCGAAACCTGATCCCACTGGATCAGGTGATCTGGGCCTCCGTGAACCAGGGACAAATCACGCCCTGGAACCGGTATTACGAAGAAACCAGATTGTATTTCCAGGATTGGGAGCTGGCTCGGAACGGTGTTCCTGTTTTTTTTGATGTGTACCACCACGTATTCTGTCAATGCATACTGCAGGACAAGAACGATTTCAAATCCGTCCTCATTCAACTTGAAGGCCTTGAGTCACAAACGATATTCCGCAATCTCCGTCAGCGTTTCAAGGTGGACACTGCTTTGCATTTCAACTTATACATCCTTTTCTCCGCGGCTTGCTTCCTGAGAAAGGATTTTCACGATCGCGACAAATCACCACAACACAGGCGACTGTTGAAAGCCTGGATCTCCGCATGTGATGAAATCCTTGCTCGTACCGGAAAACAACAGGATCACGGATGATGGAAAGCGGTTACATAGAACGATGCCTGAAACGGTTGACACGGGTCCGCTACGCGATTCATCATCATGATCGTGGCTTATCCGAGACCATCACTTCCGGAGGCGTGCTTCATTTGATTGCCGACAGACAGAACCGTGATCGCATATTGGATGCCTTCCTCAAGGATTCCGAAACCGTTTCGGCCGATGTGCGCAAACGGAATTTCAGGACGGAAATCCTCATAAGATGTACTCAGGGTGAAAAGGTAAGGCTGCGGTTGGTGCACCGGCTCGATTTCATGGGATTGGTTTATCTGGACTTGCATGAAATGCTCCGTGACTGCACCATCGATTCCGATGGAATCAAATGGCTTTCCCCTCCTTGCCATTTCGAGGAGGTGATACTTTACCACAGGGTCAGGGTTGAAACGTTGCCCGACCGGTTTCGACAGTATTTCTCCGGCCTTGACGAGGAGACCCGCAATGCGATTTTCCGTCACATGACCGGTAAATACCGTGTGAATATCAATGTGATTGAAGACTTGTATAAGCACCACAGTCGTTTTACACGGAAAATCCTTCACATCGCCGAATCCAGGCCGGAAAACAAAGGCTGGCTACTGTTAAGAAACAAATTGTGTCTGCTGACCGATCGCTGGAAATCATCCCTGCAGAAGTTCGGACTGCATACTTACGATTACACACTTCAACCCTCCCCCATCCGTAAGAACTGATCGTCATGTCACAAGATCCTGAAGCAAACCGTCCCAGTATTCTCCTTAGCGCTTATTCGCTGGATCCATTCGACAAGGAGCAAGGCTCCAATGACTGGAAACTCCTCGGGCAAATCGCCCGCTTCAACTCGGTACATGTCGTGACCCGGTCATCGATGCAGGCCCGCATCGATGATTACCTGCGCAAGCATCCGAAAGACGGTATGGCTTCGGTCCGGTTCCTTTACTTCGATGGTGGTCGAGTTCAAGATAAAGCTGATGCCTCCGGTTCGGTTTTGAAAAAGCAACTCTGGCATTACAGATTGCCTGACTTCATCCGGAAAACGAATATAGAATTCGATATAGTTCATCACCTCGGTCCGAGATCAGGTTGGGTGCCCAGCTATTTGTGGAAACTCGGTAAGCCCCTGGTGTTAGGGCCAATTGGGAAACAACCCCGTGTGCCGCGTAATTATCTGGTTCACACACATGGATGGTCGACGTACTTACGTCACGAATTGCGCTGGCAGATCAAAGCGTTGATCCGTAAAAGCGATTTCCTGTTCACCCGCAACCTGAATCATGCACAAGCCCTGATTACAACTGGAGATGCGGTGCTAAACCAGCAGGTCGGTTCAGGGATCTTTACAATCAAGATGCCTGTATCCGGAGGATACGAATCGTATCCGGTGGCTAGCCGTTATTCCAAAGGAAGCGACTTCACCGTTCTGGCTGCAGGAACATTACTGCCCGAGAACGGGTTCGATCTGGCTATCCGTTCCTTCGCACGGTTCTATCATCCTTTACCCATTGAGGAGAAGAAGCGCTGTCGGCTGGTCATTGCCGGTGATGGACCCGACGCGGGCCATCTCCACCGATTGGTCGCTGAAATGGAACTGCAAGGTTCGGTGAACTTTATACCATGGATGCATTCTGCAGACATGCATGCCCTGATGGGAGTTTCGGATATTTTCCTGTATGCGGGAATGCAGGGTCGCTGCGACAGGCTTGCGGATGCATTTTCACTGGGGTTGCCAGTGGTTTGCTTCAAGGGCGGCATCTGCGGAGACCATGTGAACAGGGATTGTGGTATCACGGTCCCCCACGGACGCTTCGACGGTACGATCACCAGGTTTGCAGAAGCCATCCGACTATTACATGGTAATCCTGTCCTCTACCATAAATTATCATCGGGAGCACGAAAGGTTTTTGCCGACGAGTTCTCCTGGGAGGCGAAAGGCGTGCGTATTCAAAAATTGTACGACAGGCTTTTACAGACCGCTGCCTGAGTTTTCCGATTGCAATGGTTGATCAGAACCAATGGAATTTGATGTAATGTTTTTGTGTTTTTTGTCAAACCTGATACGCCATCTTCCGTATAACCCTGCAGCAGGAAGCACCTTCGATGACTTCGGCTCCTGCATAATGCAAGGAATGGAATGAGCAGAAAACGGGTTTTAGCATTCAAAGCCATCGCGATGATCGCATTCGGATTATCCGTGAAGGTCATGCAGGCACAGCAGGTGATGACCGTTGCAGGCGTACCGGGGATGTCCGGCAATAACGATGGGGCAGGTTCGGTCAGCCGTTTCAATGAACCGGTTTCAGTGGCAACTGACAAGCATGGGAACTTCTATGTAGCCGATAAGTTCAACAACAAGATCCGTAAAGTCACAGCAGGCGGCAACACCACCACTTTTGCGGGGACAGGTGTTACCGGCAGCACCGATGGTGCAGGTTCTGTGGCGACTTTCAACGAGCCCTGGGGAATTGCATGCGATACGCTCGGCAATGTGTACGTGGCGGATACCAAAAACTACAAGATACGGCGCGTTGACGTCAACGGTGTAGTGACAACCGTTGCCGGAGTCGGCTTATTCGGTACCACGAACGGTCCCGTTTCGACCGCGCGGTTTGGTTTTCCGGTATCCCTTGCCGTTAGTCCTGATGGAAGTGTCATCTATGTATCAGAATACCAGACCCATGTTATACGTAAAATCCAAAACGGTCAGGTATATACGATAGCAGGAGCGGTTTATATGCCGGGCTCCAATGACGGTTCGATGTTCGCGGCTTCCTTCACCAATCCCCACGGACTGGCCATGGCCTCGAACGGGGATGTGCTGATTGCAGACGAGGGTAACAGCAAGATTCGACGAATGACTCCCACAGGCTCCGTCACCACGATTTCGGGAACAGGAATTCCCGGAAGCAACGACGGACCGAATGGAATAGCTCAATTCAACTTCCCGACTGATATCACATTGGATTCCTTTGGAAATGCATTCATTACCGATGCAGGCAATCAGACCGTTCGCAAGCTCGAACTGGCGTCCGGCATGGTTTCCTCCTATGCCGGATCCGCCGGTGTTTCCGGATATCAGGATGGCGTGGGTAGCGCAGCTTTATTTCAGGCGCCATCGGGGATTGCATTCAACAAGGTTGATCGGACACTGATCGTCGGTGAAAGGCTGAATCATACATTGAGAAGGATATCTCCTTTGTCTTCATTGGCGGTTGTTCTGGCGGTGAACGGAAGCGCTACTGTTTGTCAAGGACAAGCAGTCCAACTACAGGTCAACTCGTCGGGTCTTTCGCAATTCACAGTGTCTGTGAACGGCACTCCGCAGTCCGGATCGGTAGGTCAAACATTCGCATTGAATGCTCTCCCATCGGGCATCCATACCATTCAAGTAACTGCAATTGACGCAAACGGAGCGACGGCAGCATCCAACACGGTTCAGGTCACCGTCCTACCCGCTTTTGTTCCTCAGGTCACCGGCGTGAACGGTCAGGCGTTTTGTCCCGGCGACACATTGATTCTTGTTGCAACAGCCGGCATATCCTACCAGTGGTCTAACGGTGAAACGGGTTCGCAGATCGGGGTGACACAGCCCGGGTCGTATACAGTTACTGTAACCAATGCGGATGGTTGCACAGGCGCATCGGCCCCATTCAATGCCACCACCCATCCCGTACCATCGGTACAGATCATTGCAGCGGCTGACAGTGTCTGCCCGGGGGCAGTTACTACCCTCAGCGCTTCGTCGGCCAACTCATGGTCGTGGTCCGAGGGATCCTCAACCCAGTCGGTTCAGGTTCCGGTCGGGACCTATCAGGTGACCATCACTACATCGGATGGATGCAGCGCAGTATCGCAACCATTCGTTGTGTATGAATACGAAATCAATTCTCCAGTAATCCAGCCGGCCGATCCGGTCTATTTTTTCCAGGGTGATTCGGTGGAATTGTATGCCACCGGACTTCCCCAATACCAATGGAGTACAGGTGTGACTACATCTTTCGTCTGGATCACAGCACCTGGAATCATTACAGTGACCGGAACGACCTACGCGGGCTGTTCCGCCGGAATCGATTCGGTAGAAGTACTGTCGATTGGACCATCTGACCTCATCCAGGCACAAGGTAGTTTGTATTTCTGCAGCGGCGATTCGGTGGTGCTTTCCACCTTTTTCTCCAACAATGTACAATGGTACTATGAGGGCCAGGCCATTGCCGGCGAAACCGGATCCAACTACTCGGTTTTTCAATCGGGGTGGTATCATGTGGCGGTGAATTACCAGGGCGCCTGGTACAGTTCCGATTCCGTGTTGGTGACGGTTCATCCCAGGCCAGATGCCCCTGCCGGTATCGATACCGTATTCTGTGCAGGAACGGATTTCACGCTGATGACTCAATCCATAGCAGGTGTCAATTACCATTGGTACGATACAGAAAATGGCGGAACCCCGATACAGTCTGGTCTAGTATTCAGTGGAAGCGGGCAGGTTGATCCGATGAATTTATACCTGGAAGCAGAAAATGCATGGGGATGTGTCAGCCCAACACGCGCACTCGTGAACATTTTGTTTGAGGAAATCCCTGTGGCATCCTTCAGCCATTCGGTGAATGAAAACGGAACAGGTCATACCATGAAACTCACCGCTGTTGGTAATTCTAACGACACATTCAATTGGATGGTGGTCGATCCGCAAGGTCAGCTTCAGACTTTCAGCGGTATGCAAGTACTATCAAATACGATTCAGACCGGATTTCATCACATCGTTCTCACTGTGACAACAGCTGCAGGTTGCAGCGATTCAGTACAGAAGACCATCTTGATCGGAACTATACCCGCACCGTTCATTCCGACCACATTCACCCCTAACGGCGATGGCAAGAACGATTTCTTCCGTGTTCGGGGCGAACAACTCCTTGTTGAGGAAATGCGGATATACGACCAATGGGGTTCACTTGTATTCCAGAACAATGGATCCAATGCTGTTTGGGATGGGATGTCTGATGGACGCCCTGCGCCCAATGCGACCTACCTCTACCAGATCCGAATCACAGATCCGTTGAACACTTCCCGGCAATTGACAGGCCCGGTCACACTCATCCGATAACATGCGCCTCCGAATCCTGCTACTCGTTCTGTTCGCATGCCTGCTAGGCCGGGTTGATGCGCAAGACCCTCACTTTACACAGGCGTACCGACTACCTTCCTGGTATAATCCTGCGGCCGTCGGGGCTTCAACGGAAGCTATGCGTATTGCGGCCGTGTACCGAAACCAGTGGGCATCTGTTACAAGTCCTTTCCGCACAGAAGCATTCTTCGCTGAAAAACGAGTTGAACAGCACGGACTCGGGTTCAATCTGGTGAATAATCATGCAGGTCCGACCGGATTCCGTCAGTTGTATGTGGGAGGGCAATGGTCACTTTCCAAACAAATCGGGAAAAACCTCTTTTCGGCAGGTTTGCATCTTGGGATTATTCAGCGCAGCTTCGATCCTTCCCAAATGACTTTCGACGAGCAGTACTCCGCCGATCAGGGATCCTCCGCGGCACTTCCGCATTCAGAAAACTTTGCAGCCATGAGCAGGCTTCGGCCGGATGCCGGACTCGGTTTCCTTTGGCGACATGCGGGTGAGGAGTCCTCGCGGTTCACTCCATTCGCCGGAGTCGGAGCCACCCACCTGAATAAACCCCGCGAGACCTGGATTTTAGAAGAAGGCATCATCGAGCCACGGTATACTGCACAGGTCGGAACCGGATTTCGGATCTCCGAGACCGTTAGACTGGCATCCCTGATTCAATTTTCCAAACAGGCCGTCTCAAACGAACTCATGGCCTCCCTACGCGGTCAGATCAAGATCAATGAATCCAGTGATCTTGAAGGGATGCTTCTAATCCGAAATGCGGATGCACTGGCCTTCGGAGTTTCGTATCGCTGGGCCCAATACAGTATCGGAATGAGCTACGATGTCAACATCAGCGGTATATCGGGTGCACCGGGTGCTGCGGAAATCACGCTTGTTTACACGCCCGAGGTCCGTGCCAGGGCAAAGCGTGTAAAGAAATCTGCCGAGGTGAGCATTGAGAAATCTGTTGAACAGATCGCCTCGGGTCCATTAGATGACACTGGTTCCAACGAAGATTCGGTTTCCGTCAATTCAACTCCTGCCGAGTTCATTGCAAATACAGAACTGCCTGAGTCCGATCAAAAAGTTGAGAATCCGATTTCAGAGGAAGTTCCCACCGCTACAAACACTCCATTGAGTGAGGCCATTGCTGCCATCCTTCCCTCCATCGGAACCCGAAGCGATTCGAGCCTGAGATCTCCGTCGCTTAATATGGAAAACACACCGAATCTCGCAGATATACTGGCAGCCTTTGCCGATGGCAGTGATTCATCAACCACGTATGCAAGTGAACAGATGCAGCCGGTTTCGCAGGGTGAACCGGTTGTCGCTCCAATCGCTGCATTGTCGATCCAACTCTTGACTACCGAATTCTCAGATCTTCCGGTAACGGTGAAGCGTATGGAGAAAACCTCGACGACCACTATGCCGATTGAATCGGAACCGGAATTGACGCCGGTAGCCGTTGAGGTTGTAACCAACGTAGAACCGCAGGCTCCTGTTCAAAAGAACACACCGTTTAAAGAAATGGACCTGGTTGAGTTCGAACAGTGGATCGGATTTGAGAAAGGAAGTACCAGGGTGCATGGATTGTACAAGTTGGACGTGATCGAGCCCGCTTTGGATCTGCTTCTTAACGATGCGGCCTTGAGCCTCGAACTGAGTATGCCGGAATCCGAAGGCCCGACGATCAGAAAAGGAATTGTCAAGGAAATTTTCGTGACCAAGGGCCTGGAACCTGCACGCATCCATATTCTGCCTGATACACGAAACGGTTCCGATGTTTCCAAGGCTGCGCATAGCGGAGCAGTCAGGGTCAGAATCCTTCGCGGGAGGTAAGCCCTAAAACCGGTAAAGCATCTATTTTTGGAAGATAAGCCCATCTTCCCGACATGACTCTTATCCGTCGTATTTGTTTGTCCCTGCTACTCACCGGGGCGTTCTCCATTGCCGCTTCGGCACAATCTTCTGATTCACTTGCCATCCGCCGCATTTACGACGAGGTGTTGACAAGCTCCCGTTGCTACGGGTGGTTGGATTTTTTAAGCAATCGAATTGGAGGACGACTCAGCGGTTCACCACAGGCTGCGCAGGCAGTAGACTATGTCAAACTCGAGATGAATAAGCTCTTGCTTGATTCGGTCTGGTTGCAGGAGGTGATGGTGCCACACTGGCAAAGGGGTGAGGCTGAAGCAGGTTGGATGGTAGTGAAAGGGAAGAAAACACCGCTCAGTGTTTGTGCCCTAGGGGGAAGCATAGCGACTCCGACCGCCGGTATCAGTGCAGAGGTCGTGGAAGTGCACGATTGGGACGAACTCGAAAAACTGGGTGAACCCGGTGTGAAAGGCAAGATCGTATTCATGAATCACCCGATGAAACCCCAGTTCGTCAGCACCTTCGACGCGTATGGAGAAGCGGCGAAATACCGTGGAGGCACTGCCAGCCGGGCGGCAAAGCTTGGAGCCAAGGCGGTTATTGTAAGGTCAATGACTTTGGCTCTTGACGATCATCCACATACCGGCGGGATGTCGTACGTGGACAGTATTGCGAAGATCCCGGCCTGTGCCATCAGTACCGTAGGAGCCGAGTTGTTGAGCAAGACGATCAAACAGGAACCCCGCACCGTTGCAGGGTTCAGGCAAAGCTGCCAGACCTTTGACGATACCTTATCGCACAACGTCATAGCTGAGATCCGTGGTAGCGAATTCCCGGACGAAATCATCGTCGTCGGGGGTCACCTGGATTCGTGGGATAATGGTGACGGGTCACACGACGACGGAGCCGGTATCGTACAGTCCATGGAAGTGCTGCGCATATTCAAGTCACTTGGATTGAAACCTAAGCGAAGCATCCGTTTTGTCGCTTTCATGAACGAAGAAAACGGAGCCCGCGGTGGAAAGAAATATGCTGAAGCGGCCAAGTCCTCGTCGAAGCGACATGTAGCCGCCATCGAGTCGGATGCGGGAGGTTTCACACCCCGTGGGTTCACTTTCCGCGGAGATTCATCGAAGATGAACCGTGTCATGGCCTGGCAGCAGCTCTTTTATCCATACCTGCTTCGTGACTGGAGACCCGGCTGGGGCGGTGTGGACATCAATTTCATGGAAGATCAGGGGACCCTCCTCATCGGGTTCAGTCCCGATTCGCAGCGGTACTTCGATGTTCACCATGCCGAGACCGATACGTTCGACAAGATCAACAAACGCGAACTGGAACTCGGTGCAGGCGCCATGGCGGCCCTGACCTGGATGATTTCTGAATACGGGGTTGACGGTTTATAACGCCGATGACCAGCCGAAATCGTCGGCATCCGTCAAGACCGGGAAACGTTTACGCAGGTCTTGCAGCGCTTTCCAGTCGAGTTCCACAGTGCAAATCCCCTGCTTTTTCGGACGGAGATCGCTGATCACACCGCCCAGCGGATCCAGTACAACGCTGTCGCCACTGTGATCCACACCGTTCCCATCCGTTCCGATGCGGTTCACTCCTGCCAGGTAACACTGGTTTTCGATGGCGCGGGCGGAAAGGAGTTGTTTCCAGGCAAAACTTCTCGCGGCAGGCCAGTTCGCCACATACAAAAGGACGTCATAATCAGGGAGTGATTTGCCGTTTCGCTTGACAATCCTGTTCCTGCTCCACACGGGGAAACGAAGATCGTAACAGACCATCGGACAGAATCCCCAGCCCTTGTATTCAATCACCAGACTGTCTGTGCCTGCGGTATACGTTTTGTCTTCTTTACCCATCCGGAACAAGTGCCGCTTGTCGTACTGGTCGTAGTGACCATCGGGCTCCATCCAGATGAAACGGTTAAAATAGCACCCATCCTCCTTGATCATGATCGATCCGCAAACGGCCGCTTTCAATCCTTGTGCGGTTTCGAACATCCATTGCATCGACGGTCCTTCCATTTCTTCTGCCAGGCGCTTGGCGTTCATACTGAAACCCGTGCTGAACATCTCGGGAAGGACGATGATATCGGTCTCGCCTCTTTCCATTTTCGATAGGTTCCTGTACAGTGTTTTATAATTCGCCTGTGGGTCCTCCCAATACAGTTTGGTCTGGACGATGGAGAGACTTAGGTTCTTGGGCATATCGAATCGTGTATTTCAACAAAGATAACCGGGATACAACACGATGGACTCGCTTACATTTACGGGATGGAAAAGCGGGAGAGCCGACCGAAGGCGAAAATCCGGGGATCAGGACGTCCGGGGTTCTGGCGCTCATTGGGTCCCGGACTGGTTACCGGTGCAAGCGACGACGATCCTTCGGGCATTGCCACCTACTCGCAGGCTGGGGCCGCCTTTGGTTTGAGTATGCTTTGGACCGCAATCATCGCATTTCCCCTTATGGCGGTCATTCAGCAAATGTGCGCCCGCATCGGCTTGGTCACCAGCGAGGGGTTGACCGGAACGCTCAAGCGGCACTACCCGCGTCCGGTGCTTGCACTGATGCTGATCTTCAGTTTTCCGGCCATTGTGATGAACATCGGAGCGAACATCGCCGGCATGGGTGCGGTAGGAAATCTGCTTGTTCCATCCATTGACTCCTCGTTCTTCAGCGTGTTTTTCACGCTTCTGTTGCTTGGTCTGATCATTTATCTGCCCTATTTCAAGATGGCACGCATCCTGAAATACCTCTGCATCGTCATGCTGGTGTATCTGATCGTGCCGTTATTGTATGAACAGGATCTGGCGCATATACTCCGCTCCAGTCTTGTACCGGAACTCAGGCTCGACAAGCAATTCATCGCCACCCTTGTGGCGGTTTTCGGTACAACTATTTCACCCTACCTTTTCTTCTGGCAGGCTTCTGTGGAGGTGGAGGAATACAAGAACAAGCGCGCCCATCTGGTGGTGGACAAGCGCATCATCAACACCATCAACAGAGATGTGGATGCGGGAATGGCTTTCTCCGGAATCATCATGTATTTCATCATCCTGACAACCGGAACCGTGCTGTACGGAAACGGTCTGCATAGCATAGATACGGTCGATCAGGCTGCGGCCGCGCTCGAGCCTTTGGCCGGCAAGGCGGCCTACCTGCTCTTTTCGATCGGCATCATTGGTACCGGTCTGATCTCCATTCCGGTACTCAGCGGATCTTTGTCGTATATCTTTTCCGAGACCTTCGGTTGGAAACAAGGTCTCGACAAGAAATTCCATGAGGCTCGTGGATTTTACATCATCATTGCGCTTTCCCTTTTGCTGGGACTCTCATTGAACTACATCGGCATCACTCCCATGCAGGGATTGCTTGTCACAGCCGTATTGTATGGAATCACTGCTCCTGTATTGATCGGTATCATCCTGCACATTTCCAATAACCGGAAGATCATGGGAGAATTCACCAATACAAGGTCGGAGAATCTGTTCGCAGGAGCTGCTCTATTGATCATGAGCGCCTGTGCGACGATGCTACTTTACCTCGAATTTTTTGCAGGCTGACCTTCAACAGTCGAAACTCCTCAATCTTCCCGCAGCCTCGTCCAGCATGGCATCCTCCTTGGCAAAACAGAAGCGAAGCAGCTTGAAATCCGACAGGTTGCTATAGAAAACCGAAACCGGAATGGAGGCCACTCCGATCTCACGGGTAAGGCGTACCGCAAAATCACGATCGTTTTGATCGGTTAGTCCGGAATAACCCAATAGCTGGAAATAGGACCCCTGACACGGAAGCAGTTCAAAGCGGGAACCCTCCAGCAGTTTGCGGAAAAGGTCTCGCTTTTCCTGGTAAAAGGCCGGAATGCTCAGGTAATTCTCCGGTTTTTTCATGATCTCGGCAAAGGCATACTGCAAAGGGGTGTTCGCTGAAAACACGTTAAACTGATGCACTTTCCGGAATTCTTTCATCAACTCAGCCGGCCCGAGGATATAACCCGTTTTCCAGCCTGTCGCATGATAGGTTTTGCCGAATGAAAACACGATCAGGCTCCGTGCGGCAAGGTCCGGATGACGCGCAACACTTTCATGTCGGATGCCGTCGAACAGGATATGCTCATACACTTCGTCACTCAGGATGATGATATCCGTCCCTTCGGTGATGCGTCTGATTTCGGCTATATCCGACGCGGTCAGAACGGTCCCTGTGGGATTCTGAGGAGTATTGATCATGATCATCCGTGTCCTGGGGTTTACAAGACTTCGGATATGGTCCCAGTCGGGGCGGAAATCCGGAGGATGCAGTGAAACGGGAACCGGCGTGCCCCCGGCCATCAGGATGGAAGGGATATAACTGTCGTATGCGGGTTCGAGTACGATCACCTCGTCTCCGGGATGAATCAAGGCGTTGATGGCGGTGAACAAGGCTTGTGTTCCCCCCGCTGTGATGGTGATCTCTGTGTCCGGGTCGTAAGCAGCCCCATAAAGGTTTTCCATCTTTTCGGCAATCCGTTCCCGTAAGGGGCGTATGCCCGGCATAGGAGCGTATTGGTTATGTCCCTGCTGCATGGCCTCATGGACCAGTCCGATCAGTTCGGCAGATACCGGAAAGCCCGGAAAGCCCTGACTGAGGTTGATGGCACCGGTTTCAGCGGCAAGTCCCGACATGATGGTGAAGATGGTGGTTCCGGCTTGGGGAAGTTTGCTGCGGATGTTCATGGTGGAGGAGTGTGCATCCAAAAGTAATGGAGAAACCGGCTGCCGGGTCATGGTCTATCTTTGACAGAAGTTCGAATGCCATGATGTCTCCATCCGATCAGTTTCGCAGCGCCTGGGAAGTTTCTTTCGGAAGGGTTCCTGAGATCACGCACATGCAGGTACTCGGCGGCGGCAGTATCAATAAGGTGTATCGGATGATCAGCGATGATGGCGATTTTGTCATGAAGCTCAACCGGTCGGATCGATTTCCCGGGATGTTTGCTGCCGAAGCCCGGGGCTTGGCCTTGCTTCGGGAGAAGTTGCAAACCGGTGTTCCCGAAGTCGTACTTGTGCAGGATACGGGTTCAGCGCAATGTCTCGTTCTCGAATACCTTCAACCGCAGTCACCGCTTCCCGATCGCTGGGAGAGATTCGCGCATCGGTTAGCCTCGCTTCATCGGTGCACCTCAACCGGATTCGGACTCGACCACGATAACTGGATGGGGTCCCTGCCACAGACCAACGCCTGGATGAACAACCTTTCCGGATTCTTCCGGGAGCACCGACTCCAACCTCAGGTGGATTGGGCCTTGTCGTCCGGGATGTTATCTGCAGCCGAGGCCGGTGAATTCGAAAGGTTGTATCATAAACTGCCCGGACTTCTTCCTTTCGATGAGAGCGCTATTCTGATCCATGGCGATCTGTGGGCCGGTAACGTAGTGGATGGCCCCGATGGGGAGCTGTGGATGATCGATCCTGCCGTGTCGTATTCCTGCCGTGAAGCTGACCTGGCCATGACCAGATTGTTCGGTGAATTCCCTCCTGGATTTTACGAAGCATACGATGAAGCGCTGCCGCTTGTTCCGGGCTGGGAGGAAAGGGTGTCGTTATGGAACCTCTACCCTTTATTGGTGCATGTGAACCTGTTTGGTGAATCCTACTTGCCACCGGTTCGCCAGACTTTGGCCTACTTTCTTTGAACACCTGCAAGAGAATGGGTTTGGTGTGGGTAGACCAAAATATCAAATCCGGCATTAATCATTTAATATACAGTGAATTGTGATCAAGATCGATAACCTGTGGAGACCGGATCGGGAAGCTTTCAGTCTGAAAAACTATGTTTTACACAAAGATTGTTTCTACAACAGTTGCAAGTGTAACTTTGCGGAATGGCACGTATAGAAGAAGCAATCCACGTTCGGAAATTCAACGACGATTATGAGAAGGCGATGGTGAACGTGTTGTACACGGCCAGCTGGTTGGATGGCATTCATTTGCAAAGGCTCAAGCCTGCGGGAATTTCCCCTCAGCAATTCAACGTCCTTCGCATCCTGAGGGGTGCATTCCCCACACCGCTACGGCTGACCGACATCACCGAGCGCATGATCGACAAGAATTCGAACGCGACCCGTCTTGTGGAAAAGTTGCGGCAGAAGGCTTTGGTCAAACGCGAGGTCTGCAAGCACAATCGGCGGCAGGTCGATATTTGGATCACTGACAAAGGGCTGGAGCTCCTTTCTTCACTCGATGAGGGATTCAAGGAGTATACCCGGTCCATCATCCAATTGTCTAAAGACGATGTTGATCGTTTGAATGACTTGCTCGACAGGGCTCGCGGATAAGTTCGCCTTTTCTTAGTTTTACCTTGCTTTAACATTGTCTATACATCTCACAACAATTAAATCATGGCATTCTTGCGAAATTCAGTCCTGCTGCTTCTTTTTCTTGCAGCCGTACCCGGCAAACCGGTCCACGCCCAAACGAACGCATCCATTCAATTCGACGGAGTGACACGCAACTATATCGTTTACGTTCCGGCGAATTGGACGCCTTCCAGTTCCTGGCCATTGGTTTTCGTTCTCCACGGATTCACACAGTCTGCCCAAACCATCATGAATGTGTCCAACTTCAATGCGGTAGCCGACACGGGTTCCTTTATTGTAGCCTACCCCAACGGCATCGGCAATGCCTGGAACACCAATTCCGGAATGACCGGTGGTTCGACCGCCGACGACATCGGATTTATCGGAGCCTTGACCGATACCTTGCAAGCCTTGTTTAACATCGATACAACCCGCGTATTCAGTTGCGGCTTTTCAGCAGGAGGATACATGAGCCACCGTCTTGCATGTGAATCTTCGCGCTGTTATGCCGGGATCGCCTCAGTGGCCGGTACGATGAGCGTCGGGGCATTCACGGCATGCACCCCTTCACGTCCGGTCCCGGTCGCGCAGATCCACGGTACGGCGGATGGCATCGTCAGTTACAACGGCAGCGCACAGGGAGGAAAATCGGTGGATGAAGTGGTCGCCTTATGGGTATCGAATAACGGTTGTGCATCATCCCCCGTAGTTACACCTTTACCGGACATTAACACCACTGACAATTCGACGGTGGAGTTGAGTCAATATTCACCTTGTAACGGAGGTGTAGAGGTGCGTCTTTACAAAGTCATCGGTGGCGGACACCAATGGCCGGGCACGACAGCCATTCTCGGCGGATTAGGCACCATCAACCGCGACATCAATGCCAGCGGTGAGATCTGGAAGTTCTTTTACGGGAAATCTTGCGTGAACAACACTACAGATCTACCTGAACTTCCCGTTCAATCACAGTTCACCCTGAATACGATTCAGGAGGGCTACCTGTACGAAGTACAGAACGCAGATCATGCATTGTCCTTCAACTGGTCACTTCACGATATCTCAGGCCGATTGATTTTCGAGGGAAATGCCCGCAGCGGTTGGCAGTTGAACCGCGGAAATCTGAACGCCGGTGTGTACATGCTGAGCATACGGTCCGGTAGATCCCTTCAGACCTTCCGCATTCGCTTCTGAGCACGATGACACCCCAACCACAGGGTTCTTCCAGTTTTCTCGACCGTGCTTTTCGGATGTTATCCGTGCTGGCATTGATCGCCGCTTCGGTCTATGTCATCGCACCATTCATCAGCATCCTGGTCTGGTCCGTTGTACTTACCATCGCCCTGTATCCAATGCACAAAGGGCTGCGCGATTTTCAGTTGAAACGTTTTCGCGTAGGCAGCGCACTTTCAGCCTTGCTCATCATTGCATCCACCTTTCTGCTGATCATCATTCCATCCATTTGGTTGTTGACCTCCACAGCGATGACCGCTCGTGAATATATCGCCTACCTGAACACTGCAGGTGGTATTTCCATCCCTCCTCCCGATCCCAGACTGCTTGAATGGCCGGTTGTCGGGTCTTTCCTGCATGGTATCTGGCTCCGTGCTTCAACCGATCTTCCCGGTCTGCTTCTTCTTTATGAGAAGCAATGGAGTGCCCTGCTCATCGGTATCGCTTCCTCGGCCGGAGGAGCTGCAGTAAGCCTCGTTTATTTCATGATCGCCCTTGCGTTGGCCGGTTTTCTCCTTCACCACTCCACCGGTCTCGAACGCGTGGCGCGCGGACTTCTCAAGCGGCTTTCCGGCGACCGATCGGAGGAGATAGCTGCCCTGATGGTGAACACGGTTCAAGGAGTGATGAAGAGCGTCGTAGTCGTTTCCATACTACAGGCCCTGCTAGCCGGTATCGGATTCGTTATTGTGGGAATTCCGCTGGCAGGCATCTGGACAGCGGTTTGCCTGATATTGGCTGTGATGCAGGTGGGAGTCTTGCCCGTAGCGATCGGAACGATCATTTATGCATGGTTGAATTTCGGAACAACAGGAGCCCTACTATTCACCGTCTGGATGCTGTTCATCGGCATCATCGACAACCTGATCAAACCGTTTTTGATGGGGCAGGAGGGAAAGACTCCGGTTGCTGTCGTGTTTTTCGGATCCATCGGAGGATTCATCGGAATGGGCTTCATCGGCCTATTCATCGGCGCGGTGCTACTCGCTGTCGCCTACGAATTGATGATGGACTGGGTTCAGGAAAAAACCTGATTGGGTTTTTCGATACGAACCACCTTTGCTTTTGGAAGCCGGATAAAAAAGGTGGTTCCTTTCCCGACTTCTGTTTCAAAGCGCACATCTCCACCCATGCCTTCGGTCATGGCTTTTACCATCACCAGTCCGAGTCCCGTACCCCCCGTCTTGGTTGTGAAATTCGGAATGAACATTTGCTTTTGTTGCTCAACCGGGATTCCGATGCCATTATCGGCTATTGCTATGGTTATGAAATCACTTCCGTCAATCACGGATAGATTGATTTGTCCGGGCCGGTTCTCCGGAATCGCCTGTAAGCTGTTTTTGACCAGGTTCCCGAAAATCCGAAGTAGCTGATCCTTGTCGCCGCTGACCATGCAGGTATCCGGATGTGCGCCGAGGCTGATCCCGGTCCCCTGATCGTTGCCATAAAGTGCAATGGTGTTTTCAAGGATAGGGATCAGGTTTAAAGTCTCCATTTCCGGTCCCGGTAGTCGTGCGAAATCGCTGAACGCGCCTGCAATCCCTGCCAGCGTGTCGATCTGTTCCACCAGGGTATTGCATATGCGGTTGATCCGTTCGGGCCTGTCCGGACTGTCTTCTTGCAGGCTACGCTGAAGGTGTTGAATGCCCAGCTTCATCGGGGTCAGCGGATTCTTGATCTCATGCGCCACCTGACGCGCCATCTCCCGCCATGCTCCTTCGCGTTCGGAGCTTGCCAGTTTCTCGGCGCTGCGTTGCAGCTGGTCAAGCATACGGTTGTATGAATCGATCAGTTCACCGAATTCATCGCGCGACTTCCATTCCAAAGGCTTCAATTGCCCAAGTCTTGTTTCACGCAGGTTCTCCTGAAGCAGCTGTAACGGCGCGGTGATACGTGCCGATATGGCGAAGGCAATGAGTAGCGCGACGCTGAAAAGGAATACGTAAAGATTGATCAGAGCGACAAGAAAATCCGAAATATCCTGTTTTAGCTCGGTCTCACGGTCATAGAACGGGATGTTCAGGTAGCCGATGATATCGTTTTGTGCATTGCGGACTGGCTCATAGGCCGAGAGGTAGTCCAGTTCTCCGACCCGTTCTGTTTGGTCGAACACGGTTTGCTGACCCACCGTCAGTGCCCGCAGTGCGTTCCGATCCATGAGCGGTGCCTGCAGGCCTTGTTGGTAGATTCCGGGTTGTGAAGTGTAGAAAAGGAGTCCATCGCGTCCGAAAATATTGAAGCCTGCATTGGCCGATGAAGCCACACGCTCCAGTGCAAAACGGGTATTCTCCTCTCCCTCTCCCGTAAGATTGTTGAGGTTGCCGACGATTTCTCCGGTCATGTTCTGCAATTCCTCCAATCGTTCATAGAGATGCTGCACCTGCATTTCGCGGTAATTCCTGACGAAGAAGGCGATGGTGGCTGCACCGAGCAGCAGCAAAGTGAAAGTCACCATCGTGAGTACACCGACCTGCAACCTGTTTCTCAACGATGGTGAGAACCGGAATCCACGTAGTACGATATGACGTAGAGTTATAGCCGAAAAGAATGTTATACCGAAGAAGGTGAATAGGTAGGAGAACAGGGTGATCCAGCCTGTCCAGCCATAGTCCGGTGCACTGACGATCACCAGGCGGTCACCTTGTCTGTAAAACAGATGCTGAACACCGTCACCACCGGCGAATACCATCTCCCCCGCGTCACTCTTGGGAACGCGATACGGGGCGTCGGTCTGATAATAATTGAAATCACCTTGTTGAGAGACGAGTTTGCCCTGCTTATACAACGCATAGGAATAGCCGCGTCTGCTTGTTTCGGTTTCAAGCTGATCGCTCAGCAAGAGTGCAGGTAGTCTTCGCTCATCCAATCGTCCGGTCCGGTTGGTCAGGACGATTGAAAGGGTTCCTGCAGGCAGGCTTCTGTACATGACCGGTATCAGCATTGAATATCCGGGTTGTCCCTCTTCGTTATGGAATGCAACGGGCATTCGCCCTTCGACAGATCGTTTGCGGAGTACGTCTATGTTCCAGCTTGGATCACCGGATGTGTTGATGGGTTTGTCGTTCTGATCGAAAAAGCGGAATGAAGATTCATAACGGCTCAGATATCCACCCAGGTGGTTTCTCTGGATGTGAGCGCCTGCTTCATTGAGCGCCTCGGTCAGTTGATTGATGCCAGGTGCCGGACCGGAAAGGAATCGTCCGATTACGCTGTCTTTACTGATATTATCCGTGATTCGATCAAGTAGGAATTCGGCGATCCGATCCCGTTCGCTGTCGAGTTTCTGGGCGAAGAGCATGCGTTTGTCCTGCTCCCTTTTTGCGTTCAGTTCATGCAGAGCCTGCGCCGAATAGATAGCCAGCATGAGCAAGAGCGGTACAGATACATTGAAAGACCAAATCGTGCGCTCCTTTTCTCTTCGGATGAGCGATGCGATCAGCAACGCCTGAAGCAAAAACCATGCAGTCAGGCTGTAAGGCATTCCATGGAAGTAGTCAGGTTGATACTTCCAGAGCGCAATGGCCACACCCTGAGGGAACAACCATAAGAATAAAAAAGACAACCACCCTTTATGATACGCTGGGGAAAGGAACCTCGCTGTGGCATCGGTAGCGAGGTAGAGGGCGATCAACAGAACCAACAAGCCGGTCAAACCGGCAATAGTGTATGAATTCAGCGAGAAAAAGTCGCGGATATCGAAGGCAATCTGGGAATTCAGTACAAGTCCTGTCAAAAGTCCATGTACCACGATGGATAAAACCGTCGTTGCGCCCATGCCAAAGGCAGCAAGCCATACTTCACGTTTTGATGCACTTGCGGTTACACCTTGCCCCGTCAATTTGTGGAGGAAAAGCATCGATAATAGGATGATGCCCACCGTGATCAGCAAATCGCCCAGGGAATTCATCAGAGTTCCGCTGGCATAGTAAACCGGATTGAACAGATCGAGTCCTGCGATGAAAGGAGGCCAGCCGTTCAGGTCTGTCCAGATCCGTACAACCCAAGCGATTGTAACCACAACTCCACCCATTGGTCGGCCGAAGTGACTCACGGCATCCATCATCAAAAGCAGAAGCGAGGCCAGCAGCACGACGAACCAAGCATCTCCTGTTCGGGATGCCCCTCCGTGTACGGCAGGTTCCGGAACAATTTCCATCATAACAGAACCATGGTGGTCCTGTAGCGATGTCGAACCCTCGACGTTTGCATCGGTCGCTACTGGGCTCCAACTCGATTCCAGTCCGAGAAAGGGGTGAAATCCATTCACCAGATATTGGTTTTGCAGGGCGTATCCGGTGTAGATCTTCAACATGACCAGGAGGATCCTGTCACCGATATCTTTTCTGACGATATAGAACCATCCATTACCCAATTGAGTGCACCTGCCCGTTCGGTATGTGCTGATCAGTATCGTTTCGGGGAGTACTTCGCTGTTGTTCCAAAACACCGGCAGGCCTTTTTCGAATACCAGAACTGAGGTCCGCGGAATCTGCTTCTCCCGCTCCAGCATGTCCGAAAAGCGCCACTCGCTGAAAACGGGTTCCCGTAAACCACTTTCCAGGCGGATGGTCAACGACTCCACTTCTTGGGTCAGATTCCTGCATTGCTCTACGGCTTGATGGATTTCACGTGAATCTGCGGGGGGAAGTGGGTATGAAGAACCTTGCAGGAAAAGCGCGGCCCACGAAGCCAGGGCCACAGCCGCCAGGATCAAAGCACGTTGTCGGAATCCCATGTGAACGAAGGTAGGATGTCAGACCGGAGGGAAGTCGCCGGCAGGGGCAATTTATCCACGAACTACTGTGGGGATCAGCTCGGCGGATCGGGGGCTGATCGCGCGCCGATTTCATGTACTTTTGGAGGTATGATCAAAGCCACCCTGCAAAGCCGGACCGTGCTGCGGATCGAGCAGAAGAACGGTTCCCTTTTCCTCGAAGGAAATGAAACCCCTTACGACCTGCGCGAACTCAAGGAAGGGGCCTATCATCTCATGTTGAACGGGGTTTCGTATTCCTTGGATGTGATCGCCTCCGACACGATCTCCAAGCGACATGTATTTCGCCTCAATGGAAAGAAAGTAACCGTCCAGCTTGAAGACCGTTATGATGCACTGCTCAAAGAACTGGGCATGGATTCAGCCTCGACAAAGAAGACCGATCACCTGAAGGCACCCATGCCAGGACTGGTGGTGGATATTCCGGTCAAAGAAGGTCAGCAAATCAACAAAGGCGATACACTCGTCATCCTGGAAGCCATGAAGATGGAGAATGCCCTCAAAGCCGTCGCGGATGGTCTGGTCAAGAAAATCAACGTTCAAAAAGGTCAAGCCGTTGAGAAGAATGTGGTTCTGGTCGAACTTGCATGATACACCAACAACAAACACTTTCCCATGGATAATCAATTCTCGCGCCGTGATTTCCTGAAAACCACGGCCATGGCTGCAGCAGCGGTGGCCGTTGCCGGCACAGCATCCGCTCTTCCCCATGAGCACGCCAACTTTTCCCTCCCCCAATTGCCCTACGGCTACGCTGCCCTCGAGCCCCATATTGATGCCATGACGATGGAAATCCACCACAGTCGTCACCACAAGGCCTACATCGACAACCTGAACAGGTTATGTGATGAAAATCATGTGCATGAGACTTCCCTCGAGCGCATACTGGCAGGCATCTCCCGCTACCCCATGGGCATTCGTAACAACGGTGGAGGACATTGGAACCATTCCTTTTTCTGGAACTGCATGAAGCCTAACGGTGGCGGAGTACCTACAGGGAAAGCGGCCGAAGCGATCAATGCCTCTTTTGGAAGTTTTGATGCGTTCAAATCGCTGTTCAGCGATGCAGCCAAATCGCGCTTCGGAAGCGGCTGGGCCTGGCTCGTAAGGACTCCGGAGGGTAAGTTGGCGGTCGGTTCGACACCGAATCAGGACAATCCCTTGATGGATGTCAGCGAGCTGAAAGGTGCACCCCTCCTTGGACTCGATGTGTGGGAGCACGCGTATTACCTCAAATACCAGAACAAACGTCCCGACTACATCGGCGCCTGGTGGAATCTGGTCAATTGGGACTCGGTCTCCGCCAAGTTATAAAATACACGAATGTCGCGGCGATCGTTCAGCCGTTCAGTTCTGTCTTCATATAAATATCTCCTGACGATGCGCGTAAAAGGACTCATTTGGATCCTACTGATCATAGTCGTGCTTTTCCTGGTCAGGTATTTTTTCCTGACTCCTTCGGATATACCTTCCGCACCGGCCGGCCAGCAACCCGTTCCCGTTGAAGTGACCGTTGTTCAGGAGACCGAATTCACCGAAGAGGTTTCATCAAGCGGTTCTCTGCTCGCACAGGAGGAGGTGACATTGCGTTCGGAAGCCGCTGGGCGTATTGTTGAAATCGGCTTCAGGGAAGGAGCACCGGTCAGTCAAGGCCAGTTGATGGTGCGGCTTTTTTCCGATGACCTGAAGGCTCAGCTGAAAAAAACCAGAGCGAGCCTGAGGCTTGCGGAGGACCGCATCACCAGGAATCAAAAGCTGGTCAATATGCAAGGAATCAGCAGAGAGGAGTTCGACAGGATGCTTAATGAAGCGGAGCTGCTGCGTGCAGAGGAGGAAATCATTATCGCCCAGATGTCGAAGACCGAAATCCGCGCACCTTTCAGTGGTATGGCCGGATTGCGAGAAGTCAGCATTGGTGCTATCGTGCAACCTCAACAGGCCATCACTACAGTACAACGGCTTGAGCCACTGAAACTGGAATTCACGTTGCCCGAGCAATTCATCGGACGCATCAGTCGGGGAGATTCACTGAATTTCAGTGTGGCCGGTCAGGTCGCTGGCGGTCGTGCAGTGGTTTATGCCACCGATCCATTGGTATCGCAATCCTCACGCAGCATGCGCGTGCGTGCAACCTGCATCGGATCTGCTAACGGTCTTTTGCCCGGAGCCTTTGCAAAAATCAGTATTCCCATGAAGCATACCCGTTCACTGCTGGTGCCGGCCGAGTCGGTTGTTCCGGTGTTGAAAGGGAAGCAGGTGTATGTGGTCAGGAATGGGATAGCCGATACCACGGGTATCCGGACCGGTGTACGTACCGCACGTTCCATCGAGGTCCTTGAAGGATTGAATCCTGGCGACTCCATCGTTACCTCCGGACTTCTTCAACTCCGACCCGGCGTACCGGTTCGCGTCAAAAGCAAAACGCCTTGACCCGATTTTAGTGCAGCGCAAACACCGATGAATCTCCCGTCACTCAGTATCAACCGGCCGGTTCTGGCGATAGTCATGTCGCTGCTGATCATGCTGTTCGGGATGATCGGTTTCAATTTCCTGGGTGTTCGTGAGTACCCTTCGATCGATCCGCCTGTCATTACCGTGCGCACGGGCTATGCCGGTGCACATGCGGAGGTCGTCGAGTCGCAAATCACCGAGCCGCTGGAAAAAGCCATCAACGGCATTTCCGGTATCCGCACCATTTCTTCCGCCAGTAACCTCGGCAACAGTGTTATCACTGTCGAGTTCGATCTTGGCGTTAACCTCGAAGCGGCTGCCAATGATGTACGCGACAAGGTTTCGCAGGCCATCCGAAACCTACCCCAGGACATCGACGGATTGCCGACAGTGACCAAAAGCGACGCCAATTCCGATGCGATTATTTCATTGACAGTTCAAAGTTCGACGCGCAACGTGATCGAGTTGAGCGACTATGCCGAGAACGTCATCGGCGAGCGTCTGCAAACCATTCCTGGTGTCAGCAACATCCAGTTCTGGGGTCAGAAACGTTCCGCCATGCGCCTATGGATGGATCCGGCCAAGATGGCTGCTTTCCGGATCACGCCGATGGACATCCGTCAGGCACTCGACAAAGAGAATGTAGACCTGCCCGGTGGGAAGATCGCCGGGGATATGGCGGAGCTTACAGTCAAGACCGAAGCACGGCTTTCTACAGAGGACGATTTCAACAATTTGGTGTTGCGCAACGACGGTGATCGGATCATCCGCTTCCGCGATATCGGGCTGGCGGCAATCGGTCCGGAGAATGAGGAAACCATACTTAAAAACAACGGCATCCCCATGGTGGCCTGCGCACTGGTTCCGCAACCCGGTGCGAATTACATCGAGATCGCCGATGAGTTCTATAAG
The DNA here is from genome assembly GCA_046049215.1 of Bacteroidota bacterium. Classification (GTDB taxonomy): domain Bacteria; phylum Bacteroidota; class Bacteroidia; order AKYH767-A; family OLB10; genus JAJTFW01. The sequence goes on from JBJOER010000018.1 coordinate 43,341, forward strand.
CGCCTGGAGCAGATCAGGAAGGACATTCCCTCCGATATCAGCCTTGGCATCGCCATGGACAACACCCGCTTCGTGCGCAAATCGGTACTTGAAGTGGAAGAGACATTGTTGATCGCCATCGTTCTGGTCGTGCTGATCATCTACCTGTTCTTCCGCGACTGGCTCATCGCTTTCCGGCCCCTCATCGATATCCCTGTTTCACTCATCGGTGCTTTTTTCATCATGTACCTGATGGGCTTTTCCATCAATGTACTGACGCTGCTGGCCATCGTACTGGCGACCGGTCTGGTGGTGGATGACGGAATCGTCGTCACCGAGAACATCTTCAAAAAAGTCGAAAGAGGAATGAATCCGGTGGAGGCTGCACACAAGGGCTCACGTGAGATTTTCTTTGTGGTGATCTCCACATCCATCACATTGGCTGCGGTTTTTCTCCCTGTGATATTCATGCAGGGGTTCGTCGGACGGCTTTTCCGGGAGTTCGGTGTCGTATTGTCGGGCGCTGTACTCATCTCCGCATTCGTCAGCCTGTCGCTCACGCCTATGCTCAACGCCTACATGGTGCGTAAGAAGAGCGGACACAGCAGGTTCTATGTCTGGACAGAACCTTTCTTCCGTCGTCTCGACGAGCGCTACAGGGACGCTCTATCCGGGTTCATGCGTACCCGTTGGATGGCCTGGGCCGCCCTCGGCTTAGTAAGCGGTATGATCGTCGTTTTCGGCGGGCTTTTGCAAAGTGAGCTCGCCCCTTTGGAGGATCGGAGCTGGTTCCGTCTGCTGGTCAGTGCTCCGGAGGGCTCTTCTTTCGAATACACCGACCGGTACATGAACACAGTGTCCGATCTCATCATGGACTCCGTTCCGGAAAAGCAGATATGCCTGACCGTTACAGCCCCCGGGTTCGCAGGATCAGGTGCGGTGAATACGGGATTCGGGCGTATCATGTTGAACGAGCCCGGTGACCGGCAGCGCTCCCAGCAGGAGATCGTCGACCAGGTGGGCCGCATGTTGCGCCCGCTGCCTGCAGCCCGCACTTTCGTGGTACAGGAACAGACCATATCTGCCGGTGGAGGTCCCCGGGGCAGCCTGCCCGTGCAATTCGTCATCCAGACATCTGATTTCGAAAAGCTCAAAGGGGTTCTTCCACAATTCATGAAAGAGGTGGCCGCCGATCCCGTATTCCAGGGTTTTGATGTCAATCTCAAATTCAACAAGCCTGAACTCCAGGTGGAGATCGATCGTGAGAAGGCTGCAACACTGGGAATCCCGGTGCGTGATGTGGCCCAGACCATGCAGCTTGCTTACAGTGCTCAGCGCTTTGGGTATTTTCGACTGCAGGGAAAGCAGTATCAGGTCATCGGACAATTCGACCGCAGCAACCGCGACGAACCTGCCGATATCTCCCTCATCGGATTGCGCTCGGCAGACAACGGGTGGGTGCAATTGGACAACCTGGTCCGTTTTGATGAAAGGAGCAGCCCCCCGCAGCTCTATCACTACAACCGCTTCAAATCCGCTACGGTTTCGGCCGGTCTTGCTCCCGGACGCACCATCGGCGACGGAGTGGAGGCTATGCAACGCATTTCGGAGAAGGTGCTCGACAACAGCTTCAGTACTGCGCTTACCGGTCCTGCCCGCGATTATACCGAAAGCTCCTCCAATGCCCTGTATGCATTCCTGCTTGCGCTACTCATCATTTACCTCATCCTGGCGGCCCAGTTCGAAAGCTTCATCGATCCTTTCATCATCATGCTGACCGTACCGCTTGCCCTGGGCGGAGCGGTTTTCACCTTGTGGTATTTCAATCTTACCCTGAACATCTTCAGTCAGATCGGTATGATCATGCTCATTGGTCTGGTGACGAAGAATGGCATCATGATCGTTGAGTTCGCCAATCAGTTGCGTGCACAAGGGAAAGACAAGGTCGAAGCCATACTGGAGGCATCCACCATGCGGCTGCGTCCCATCCTGATGACGACGATAGCCACCATCCTTGGTGCCATGCCCATTGCCTTGGCGCTGGGTGCCGGGGCGAAAAGCAGGATCCCTATGGGAGCAGTCATTGTGGGAGGACTCCTCTTTTCGCTTGTACTCACCTTATTCGTCATTCCGGCAACCTACACTTACCTGAGCAGAAAAAAAGGGAGGGTCGGTCATGCTTAGAAGGATACGGTTAATCCATCGTCTGTCCATTCAGGATGTCTTTAGGCATGGGAGTATCATTCTCCTGGTCTCAGCTTGCGCATCGTTACCGGTTCAGGCTCAGGCTCAGGAGCTTCTTTCTTTGAGAGATGCAGTGTCGATCGCGCTGGAAAAGAACTACGGTTTGGTGGCCGTCGGTCTCAAACGTAATCAAGCGGAATTGCAGAATACCGCGGGCGAGGCCGGCATGCTGCCAGCCGTAAATGTCAATGGTGTTTATGAAAAAAACAATCTCGATTTACAGCAGCGACTGGCCGATGGAAGAGTCATAGAACGCGATGCTGCATCTTCTTCATTTTTGAGCGGCAACGCCACACTCACCTGGACCTTGTTCGATGGGATGGCCATGTTCATACGCAAAGAGCGCCTGGCCGGAATGGAGGAAGATGCGAGGCTCAGTCAACGGTTGCTGATGGAAAGTACCATCTCACAGTTGATAGCAGCCTATTTTTCATTGCGTACTGAGCAAGACCAGATACTGGCTTTGCAGGAATTGTTGCAGGTGGACAGTGTGCGTGTATCACTTGCTTCTATGCGTCTTGAGTCCGGAACCGGATCCAAACCAGAGCTATTGCAAGCCACCATCGAGCAGAATCTACATCAAGCGCAGTTGATCGCTCGCACTTCTGCAAGACAGGATCAGCAGGAAAATCTCAACATTCTTCTCGGGCGGGATCCATCCATCTCCATTGTAACAACGGATAGCATTGTCTTGCGTGAAGTAGAGCTTGACGAGGATTCACGTTCAAGAGATGTCGGATTGCTTTTGGCCCGTCAACAAAAAGTGACGGCCATTCAGGTCTGGAAAGAAAATAAAGCCTTACGGTATCCATCGTTGTCGTTTCAGGGTGGTTATGCATTCAACCGCACTGAAAACGAAGCTGGATTCTTGTTGCGTAATCAGAATACAGGACCCGGCTACGGATTGCTTCTCTCCTGGAACCTCTTCGACGGACGACGTACCGATCGAATGATCCGGAAGGCCGAATTGGATGTGAAGTTGGCCGAGACCCGAGAATCGGAGGTTTTCAATATACGCAAGCGCTCTGAGGTGAAAGCATTACGCCTCTACCGCGACTCTAAAGCCACTGTTTATCTGGAGGAAGCGACTGTACAGATGGCCAGTGAGAATCTTCAAATCGTACTGGAGCGCCTCCGATCGGGATTGGCCAATGCACTCGAGATCCAGGAGGCCGAGCGTCTTTATCAAGACAGTGTGACCCGCCTGTCTCTTGCCCGTTATCAGGCCAAGCTGGCTGAGACGGAATTACTGAGATTAAAAGGTGAGTTGATTTCAGATGCCGGCAGGTGACCTGTTCTAAGTTTTTTCAAAACTACAATCCAGAACCAACTTCTGAATCTTTGTATCCTTGTTGCTTCTTTCGTGTACTTTTTGGTGATGAGTAGAGTTGAATGTCAGGGAGAATACTCTGTTATTTAACCGTTATACAACTTATTTGGGTATAGTCAATAAAAAACCCGGCCGCGAATCAGCCGGGTTTTTATTGTTTTCAGGATTTGCCTATTGCTTCGGCTCCATCAACTTGAAGAACTGATCGAGTTGAGGCAGGATGACAATGCGGGTACGACGGTTGAGTGAACGACCGCCCTCTTTGGCATTGTCGGCTACCGGTATGAATTCACCACGACCGGCAGCGATCATGCGGGTGGGATCCACACCGTGAACTTTCTGAAGGTTGCGTACAACGCTGGCGGCACGCAGTACGGAAAGATCCCAATTGTCCTTGATGGATGAAGTACTGATCGGCTTGGTGTCGGTATGGCCTTCTACCATGAACTGCACATCGGGTTGGTTTTTCAACACCAGAGCCACCTTGCCAAGGACCTCTTTTGCACGAGGACTGATTTCAGTACTACCGCTGCTGAACAGAAGCTTGTCGGAGATATTGATGAAAACAGCGCTCCCTTCCACCTTGATGTTCACATCTTCATCGTTCACGTCCTGCAGGGCTCCTTTCAGATTCAGTACGAGAGCCATGTTCAGGGAGTCCTTTCTAGCCATTTCCACCTGCAAGCCCTTGATGTAGGCGTCTTTGGAGCTGATGTTGTCCATCGATTTGCGGATGCTCTCGGCCTGAGCGGCAGTGATCACCGACATATCACTCAGCTGACGGAGCATGGCACCACCGCTCGCCTTGGCTTCCTCGAGATCCTTCCGAAGTTTTTCAATGTCGGCATTCTTCATTTGTTGCTCCGCAAGACAACGCTGAAGGTTGCTTTCCGTCGTATCGAAATCGGCTTTCAGTTGTTCGTATTGCTTCACCTGTTGGGTGAACTTTTTCTTGCTGACGCAGCCGGTGGCCATGAATCCGATGGCCAGCAGCGAAAAGAGAATTGTCCTCATGTAATTAATGATGTTTAATTTTTCCGATTACAAAGCTAATCTCCGGGACGCCAACACCAGCTTTATTGGTCAAATTAGTTGGTGAATTATACACATTCCGTGTTGAAAAGGTGGGTAAAAGTTCAAGGGCTTTTAACGCTGTTTTCAGCAGAAACGAAACAATTTATTTAGGTTTTGCCCCTTTCGTTTGGGGCTTTGTTCGGAAAGTTCAGGTGGGTTCCTTTTGACCAATCCCAATCTTCTGTAATTTACTGCCACCAAAACCCGCCATGTCCAAGCTCCAATCACATTCCACTGCTGCGTTACCCGTTCTCATTTCCGTTTTCTTTTTCTGGGGATTTGTCGCCGCCAGCAACGATATCCTCATCCCTGTTTTCAAAGAAAAACTCAATCTGGAACAATGGCAAAGCCAGATGATCTCGTTCGCGTTTTACGTGGCCTATACGGTGGGATCTATCGCCTATCAGCTGATCAGCAGGGCACGTGGCGGGGATCTACTGAACAGCATGGGGTACAAGAATGGAATCGCATTAGGACTGGTGATATCTGCTATCGGGACACTCTTGTTTTACCCGGCGGCTGAAACCGGGTCCTTCGGGATCATGATCACCGGACTTTTTATTGTGGGACTTGGATTCTCACTGCAACAAACCGCCGCCAATCCCCTGGTCATCACCATCGGCAATCCCCAAAAGGGATCACAAAGGCTCAGTCTTGCCGGTGGTATAAATAACATCGGCACTACCATCGGACCCGTCATCGTCAGTTTCGCGATTTTTGGTTCTTTGGCCTCCGGGGCTCAACTCGACTCGCTCTCCGCAGTGAAGGTGCCCTACCTGATTTTGGGAGCGGCATTCCTGATAGTTGCCTTTCTCTTCAGAAACTCCTCTCTGCCTGATCGCATCCATCACGAAGAGGAGCAATCGACAGCTGAAGGGCTGTCCCACGCCCGTTCCGCATTATCCTATCCTCAATTGTGGTTAGGGATGATCGCCATCTTTCTGTACGTGGGTGTAGAGGTATCCACGGCTTCGAATCTTCCGGAATACATGCGGGTGTATCTGCAGACTCCCACCAGCGAAATAGCCCCTTACGTTTCGCTCTTCTGGGCCAGCCTGATGATCGGTCGCTGGACCGGGGCAGTGGGCGCCTTCGATGTGAAGCAAGGTATGCGTAAATTCCTGAATGTGTTGCTGCCCTATGCGGCCTTCTGCGTATTCCTGCTGACCAATCGGATTGCCAATCACGATCTGACGCCGTTCTATGTTTATGCACTCGTGATCATCGCCATCATTGTTGCGGATATGCTCAGCAAGGGCAATCCCGCCAGACAGCTGCTCCTCTTCTCCATCTGTGGAATAATTGCTTTGATGATCGGGATGTTCAGCGAAGGGATGGTGGCGGTTTATGCGTTCATCAGTGTAGGACTTTTTTGTTCTACCCTGTGGCCTTGCATCTTCACGCTGGCCATTGCCGGTCTGGGCCGTTACACGAATCAGGGATCCGGCTATCTCGTGATGATGATCATGGGTGGAGGATTTATCAGTCTGTTGCAGGGCTGGCTGGCAGGCGATAACCTGCTCGGGATCCGTTTCAGTTACCTCGTGGGCGTGGCCTGCTTCGCATTTCTTGCCTGGTACGGCTGGAAGGCTCGTCGTATCCTTGCCGGACAGGGAATCTCCTACGACAAACCAACATCTTCCCACTGATTAGGGTTACCCCATCTCCGTACTCGATGGGTAAACGTTGAAATCACTACCTCATGAATTTCCACTCTTTCCGGTCACTAGGTCTGGGCATGGTCTTCGGACTGTTGTCATACATATCCCCTGTTCAGGCAGCCGAAGTGCGGGAGCCTGCAATCATTCCTCGCCCCAACAACCTGACCCTCTCGAAGGGATATTTCCAGGTTATTCCAAGCAGTACTATTCTGGCTGATGGTCAGGCCCTACCGGCAGCCCGACTGTTGCAGGCCTGGACAAAGTCATCTTTTGGGTATGCCTGGCCGATAGTCTCTGCGACCAGAGGGAAATCCCAGCTGATCGTGTATTCGCTGGTGAGCGATTCGTCCGAGCGGTATACCCTGCGAATGACGAAGAAGAGAATTGTAGTGGAAGGAGGAGCGAAGGGCCTGGTGCGTGCCACTGCCACCATTTTACAACTAGTGCAGGCGGCCGAAGAAGATCCCCATCACCGAATTCCCTGTCTCACTATCCACGACGAACCGGTTTTCAAGTACCGCGGTGTCCACCTCGATGTCTGCCGGCATTTCATGTCGAAGGATTTCGTGAAGCGCTATATCGATTTATTGGCCATGCATAAGATGAATACCTTTCACTGGCATCTGACCGAAGACCAGGGATGGCGCATCGAAATCAAGAAATATCCGTTGTTGACGCAGGTGGGTGCCTGGCGCAACGGAAGCATGGTCGGTCCCTATCGCGATCAACTGTTCGATACGATTCGTTATGGAGGATTTTATACGCAGGATGATATCCGGGAAGTAGTGGCTTACGCCTCCGAGCGTCAGATCACCATCATTCCTGAGATTGAAATGCCCGGCCACGCAGTGGCAGCCCTTGCCGCTTATCCTCAATATTCCTGCACCGGCCAGGTGAAAGAGGTGGCCCGTGGATGGGGCGTGTTTGACGATGTGTTTTGTGTAAATGATTCCACCTTCGCTTTCCTGGAGGATGTGTTGTCCGAGGTGATGCAACTCTTCCCTTCCAGGTATATTCATATCGGAGGAGACGAGTGTCCGAAATCCCGCTGGAAGGTGTGCCCGAAATGCATAGAAACGCGCTATGCCAATAACCTGAAGGACGAACACGAACTGCAGAGCTACTTTATCCGGCGGATCGAAAAATTCCTGAACAGCAAGGGGCGACAGATCATCGGATGGGATGAGATCCTTGAAGGAGGACTTGCTCCGAATGCCACGGTGATGAGTTGGCGTGGTACAGAAGGAGGCATCGCCGCTGCACGTGAGAAACATGACGTGGTCATGACCCCCGGATCACATTGCTATTTCGACCACTACCAGGGTGAACGAGGCTCCGAGCCGTTGGCGATCGGAGGCTATACGCCCCTGGAAAAGGTATATGCCTACCGCCCTATACCCTCGGAACTCAATCCGGAGGAGCACCGCTATATTTTGGGAGCTCAGGCAAACGTGTGGACCGAGTACATGCCCGACAGTTCACAGGTGGAGTATATGCTCCTTCCCAGGTTGTGTGCTTTGTCGGAAGTATTATGGACCGATACAATACGTCACGATGAACAGGAGTTCTACGACAGGGTGCTGCGTCACCAACGCCTGCTCGACCGTTGGAAAGTGAATTACTCGACCACCTGGATGGCTCCGACTTTGCAGGTCGAGCCCGGACCCGTAGTGCCTTCGCTCCGTCTTGGTCTTGAATCGAAATTTCCGCAAACAATCGAATGGGCGTGGTCCACGCCGGAAACCAAAGTGAGGCTGATGCCTTATGAGGGGCCGTTCGTTGCGACTTCGTCTGGGACCCTCATAGTAAGAAGCACTGCAGGGAATGTGGTGAAACAACTTTCTTTCCCTTTCGAATTCTCCAATTCCACCGGTGCCCGTGTCGAACTATCGGTGCCGGGTGACCGCAATTACAACAATCCGGCTTTCACGCTTTGCGATGGTCAAACCGGTTCTTATCCTTGGTCGGGGAAGCAATGGGTGGGATGGATCGGTAAGAATGCCGAAGTCAACATCGATCTGGGTGGTGAAAAAGAAGTGGACAGTGTTGTGGTGACTGTCCTGCACGATCCGGTCAGCTGGATCCATGCTCCGGGTTCGATTGTCATCAATGTCGGCACTACAACAGTAGCTTCCGGTGTAACCGGCCGTGAAACCGGTCTGATGCGCATTGTCCTTCCGGTAAAGATCAAGACGAGAAATCTTCAGGTTGGATTCCTTAGCCTCGGCAAGAATCCCGAAGGCAGTGCCGGTGCCGGTGAAGACGGTTGGATGTTCGTATCGGAAATCCAGGTGTATTGATAACATAGAATCGGGCTGTGATTTTGAATACGAGCGTTTTTTTCCGATTGGTCTTGTTGCAGTTTATCCTACTGCCGGGATGGTCATCTGCTCAAACGATTGAGCTGGTTAATTGGAGTTTTCATCGGGCAGGCGAGGAGAAAGTACGAAAGGCGGTCGTGCCCGGTTGTGTGCACCTCGACCTGATAAGGGAGGGGATCATCCCCGATCCGTTCCTCAACGACAATGAATCCAGGGTTCAGTGGGTAGGGGAGAGTGACTGGGTTTATTCGACCCGATTCAATTGTACGGATGAAGTGCTCAGGAACAAATCCCTTCTCCTTGTTTTTGAAGGGCTCGACACTTACGCAGAGGTGCGGTTGAATGATTCACTCGTCCTTCTCGCCGATAACATGTTTCGGACGTGGAAAGTCCCTGTGCAGGGCTTGCTTAAAACCCAAAACACGCTGAGTGTAATGTTCAAGGCGCCTGAACGTATTGCGAAGGAAGCTGCTTCAAAGCTGTCCTACACGCTGCCGGAAGGATTAAGGTCATTCACGCGCAAAGCTCAGTACCATTACGGTTGGGACTGGGGTCCCCGGCTAATCACCTGTGGCATCTGGAAACCGGTGCGTATTGAGGCAAATTCGCCTCCAAGGCTTGTTTCCATGCGAATCCGTACGGTCAATGTCAGTGAAGACAGCATTACAGCCGAAGCCATTATTCGCATACGCGCTACCGATAGTACGGCGGTGAACATCACGCTTCGTCGGTGGGCTGCAAGCGGAGATGTTCTTGCCTTCCAGGCAGTGGCTTTGAAAGTCGGGGAATACGACTACTCCGTGCCCTTCAGCATGAAAGATGTGCCGCTTTGGAACCCTGTCGGTCGGGGAGAGCAGCATCTCGAGGGATTCACCTGCAACTTGTCAGGTCTGATCGGGCAGAGTGTTTCCTGCACCACAGGATTTCGCAATGCTGAGTTGATCCGGGAGAAAGACAGTATCGGGACCTCCTTCGGGTTCAGTGTCAATGGTCGTCCGGTTTTCGCCAGGGGAGCGAATATCATCCCGCCCGATGTTTTTCTTTCGCGTGTCCCCGATAGCTCGTACGAGCGCCTGGTCATCCGCGCCAAAGAGGCGAACATGAATATGCTGCGGGTGTGGGGTGGAGGTGTATATCTTCCGGATGCATTCTACGATGCATGCGACCGTCATGGGATCATGGTCTGGCAGGACTTCATGTCGGCCTGCAGCATGGTACCGGGGGATGTCCACTTCCGTGATAATTTCAGGCAGGAGGCGATTGAACAGGTTGAACGTTTGTCCTTCCATCCCAGCGTTGTTCTGTGGTGCGGCAACAACGAGAACGACGAAGGCTGGCACAACTGGGGATGGCAAAAGCAATTCAAGTACTCCACTGCCGATTCCGCCACGATCTGGAGGGATTATAAATCCCTGTTTCATGAAATTCTCCCTTCTGTGATTGACTCGCTCGATCCCGGAAAACCTTATTGGCCGTCCTCTCCTTCCAAAGGCTGGGGCCGCAAGGAGAGCCTTACGGAGGGCGATTGTCACTACTGGGGCGTATGGTGGGGGATGGAGCCTTTTGAGATCTACCGTACAAAGACAGGACGGTTCATGAGTGAGTACGGATTCCAGTCTGTACCGGCTCAGTCGTGCTGGAAGGGGTCCATCGACACCCTGTCACTCACGGCAACGGGATTCCGAAATCATCAAAAGCACCCCCGCGGATTCCAGACCATCGATCATTATCTGCAATCCTATTTCGGAATAAGCTCGTCATTTGATGATTACTCCTACCTCAGCCAGCTTCAGCAGGCTTACGGGATGAAAATCGCTCTTGAGGCTCACCGTGGGGCTTATCCCCGTTGCAGAGGCACACTGTTCTGGCAGCTGAACGACTGCTGGCCATCGGTATCCTGGAGTGCATTGGACAATACCCTGGGGAAAAAACTGGTTTACCATACAGCCGGTGAACTGTTCGCTCCTTTGTTCATCGGCATGCGTCAGCATGCAGGCCGGCTCAAGGTGACCATACACAACGATACCGGTGCAGAAGGCTCATATACGGTCCGCCTGATGGCTATCAATGTTCGCGATACGGCAGGGCCATATCAGTTGGATGAAAAACGCATCCGTCTTCGGCCGGATGAGATCGCGGACGATGCGGTTTCTTTTCCCTTGTCGATGCTGCAGAATGCCGATACAAGCACCACCATTTATATCGCCGAAGCAGAGGATAACTTCAGTTTTAAGCGCCTTGTCAGAAACACCTTTCACACGGCGATGCCCAGAAACCTGTCCCTACGGAAGGCGGAATTGCGACTGCGTGTTGTCGCACCCGACGAAGTGGAGGTGTCCACCAACGTTTTCGCCTACGGCGTGGACCTTTACACTGAAGGAGCGATTGCTGATTTCAGCGAAAACGGATTTCATCTCCTCCCAGGAGAAAGCCGGAGGGTGAAAGTGAGCGGAATTCCGGCAGCCAAAGTCCGTGTCCGATGCTACAACAACATCAAACGCAAGTGAATTAAGCCTACCCGAAAAACGCTTTCATTACCTTTATCCGATGCAACTGTCAATCCATATCAAGTCCTTCTGCCAGGGATTACTCTTTGTTCTGTTCGCCCCGGTTTTCCTGCAAGCCCAGGATCTCACCCGTTATGTAGACCCCATGACAGGTACCGGCGGGGTCGGACACACCTACCCGGGTGCGACCGTTCCTCACGGAATGGTCCAACTCAGTCCCGACACCCGACGCAACGACAGTTGGGAAGGCTGCGCCGGCTACTATCATGCCGACAGCATCATCTACGGCTTCAGCCACACGCACCTGAGTGGCACGGGTTGTTCCGATTACGGGGATATTCTGGTCATGCCCGGTAACGGTAAAGGTAAAGGAACTTTTGCTCCGGAAGAGTACGGATCGCGTTATCGCCACGACCGCGAAACGGCAGTACCGGGTTATTATTCCGTCGTTTTATCCGATGACAAGATCAGTGCGGAACTCACCGCAACCACCCGTACCGGGTTGCACCGCTACAGTTTCACAAACACCAAAGACCGGTACATCCTGATCGACCTGCGTCATCGCGACAAGTTGTTGGGACATGGATTCAAAATGATCAGCAATACCCGCATTGAAGGGTATCGCCGCAGCAGTGCCTGGGCGACCGATCAGTCCGTGTATTTCGCCATGGAGTTTTCTGAGCCCATCACCTCTATTGAATGCCTCGGCTCGGCTTCCACCGGAATGGAGTTGAAGTCCGACGCTCAGGCGATCATCGTCCGTTTTACCGATGGAGCCCAATACCCGCTCCTTGTCAAGGCGGGGATCAGTACGGTAGATACCGATGGAGCCAGACGAAACCTGGATGCCGAATTACCCGGATGGGATTTTGAAAACACGAAATCGCAGGCCAAGGCGTCCTGGAACAAAGCCCTTTCCAGGATCCAGGCTTCCGGAAAAGACGAAAAGGCGCTGGAGAATTTCTATACTTCCCTCTATCACACCATGGTGGTTCCCAATGTGATCTCGGATACAGATGGCCGTTACAGGGGACGCGACCAGAAGATACATACCGCTGAGGGATATACCCAATACACCGTATTCAGCCTCTGGGACACCTTCCGTGCAACACATCCCCTTTATACCCTCATCGACAGCACACGTACGCTGGATTTCATCCGCACTTTCCTGGCCCAATACCAGCAGGGCGGACGTTTGCCGGTATGGGAACTCGGTGCCAGCGAAACGGATTGCATGATCGGTTACCACAGTATTCCGGTCATCGCCGATGCCCTTGTAAAAGGTGTCGGAGGGTTCGATACCAGCCTGGCCTTCGAGGCCATGAAGAAAAGTGCGACCTGGGACCACCTGGGGCTACCAGCTTATATGCGTCGCGGTTATATCGCAGTGGACGATGAGCACGAGTCTGTTTCTAAAACCCTGGAGTATGCCTATGACGATTGGTGCATCGCCGAAGTCGCTCGCATGATGGGCCGCGAGGACGACAGGAAGGAATACCTGAAACGTGCGCTGTCCTACCGCAATTTGTTCGACCCCTCCACCGGATTCATGCGTCCCCGCCGCAATGGTGGTTTCCTCTCTCCATTCGATCCGCGTGAGGTGAACAACCATTATACAGAAGCGAACAGCTGGCAGTATTCCTTCTTCGTACCTCAGGATATTCCTGGCCTTGTGAAACTCATGGGTGGGCCTGCCGCCATGGAGAAGAAACTCGATGAACTGTTCTCTGCGCCAACGCAAACCACCGGCAGGACCCAGGCCGATATCACCGGACTCATCGGTCAATATGCCCATGGAAACGAGCCCAGTCACCACATGGCTTACCTGTACGATTACATCGGAAAGCCCTGGAAGACCCAGAAGATCGTCCGACAGATCCTCGACAGCCTTTACAAGAAGGGCCCTGAGGGGTTGCCCGGGAATGAGGACTGCGGACAGATGTCAGCCTGGTATGTGTGGAGCGCGATGGGATTCTATCCGGTAACACCCGGGAGTCCGTATTATGCGGTTGGAACACCACTGTTCGACAGCATGACGGTATCTCTGGAAAATGGCAATCGCGTACGTATTCTGGCCGAGCGGAAGTCGGTAGGCGACATCTACGTAAAAAGCCTGCAGATCGACGGCCGTGAAATCACAGGTAATTTAATCACGCACGACGAGTTGGTGAAAGCCGGTACCATCCGCTTCGTACTCTCAAACACCCCGGCGATGACCCGTGGAATTCAGCCCGAGTCACGTGGAGGGATCGAAGTTGGGAATTTCCTGCGGGCCCCGGTTTTCAAGAGTACATCCCGTATTTTTTCTGATAGCCTGACGGTGGAGATTGAATCACCCGACGGAGGGCAGATCATCTTCGGCAACTCGGAAGAGGCTCTTCAAAACGGCCGGGCTTACCGCGGTCCTTTTCTGATAAAGGGCAATGCCACACTATTTGCCCAGGTGCGCAGTGAGAAGGGATCCAGCGGGATAAGTTCTGCATCATTTTATCGTGTTCCTTCCAAATGGACGGTAAAGTTGAATACCGAACCAAGCAGCCAGTACACTGCTGAAGGCAACTCGTCAATGATCGATGGTATTCGCGGAACCGAAAACTGGAGAAAAGGCGACTGGCATGGATACCAGGGCAAGGATATGGATGTCGAAATTCACCTGGGCGGAAGCCGGGAGATACGGAGTGTAGAAGCCGGATTCCTGCAGGACGTACGTCCGTGGATCCTCCTGCCCAAAGAAATGACGGTTTTTGTTTCAGAAGATGGCAAGGATTGGAAACCAGTGGGGAAGTTCAAGAATGAATTGGCGGATACGGTGATGGTGCCTGCCATACAAAACTGGAAGGTGGAGTTCGAGCCGGTCATCGCAAGGCATGTCCGTGTAAAAGCGGTCAATTACGGCAAACTTCCCGCATGGCATCCCGGAGCCGGTTCCGATGCATTCATTTTTTGCGATGAGATTTTTGTGCGGTAACGGCTTAGCTATACGAAAACGGATGACAGCAGTATTTTGCCACTTGCGTACTTGTGGTTAATTTTACATAATGTTCAACCGCCGCTCGTTCCTGCGCAAAACCGTGTGTTCCGCAGGAGCCCTACTGGTTGCCTCAGAACTCAAATCATCCGCTTTTCCGAATTCCGTTGGCAATGCACGCCTTCCTCTGGTGATCTCTACCTGGGCGCCCAATACCAAAGCCAATGCCGCCGCTTGGCAGATCCTCGCTAAAGGAGGCCGCTCGCTTGATGCGGTCGAACAGGGGGTTTGGGTACCGGAAGCCGATCCCGAAGACACCAGCGTAGGCTATGGCGGCCTGCCCGACCGAGACGGCAGAGTTACCCTCGACGCCTGCATCATGGACGAAGCCGGCAACATCGGCTCGGTGATGTGTCTCGAGCACATCATGCACCCCATCTCCGTGGCGCGTAAAGTGATGGAGAACACCCCGCACGTGATTCTGGTAGGAGAAGGGGCGCTTCAATTCGCCCTGGCCAATGGCTTCAAAAAAGAGAACCTCCTGACCAGGAATGCGGAAACGATCTGGAAGGAATGGTTGAAGAATTCGAAGTACGACCCCAACGATACCCTCAAGTTCATGAAGCAGGACCGCAAGCCCGGCGGTAAAGACAACCACGATACCATCGGTATGCTGGCCATTGACCTGCAGGGTAATTTAAGCGGAGCTTGCAGCACAAGCGGAATGGCCTTCAAAATGCATGGTAGGGTAGGTGATTCTCCAGTGATCGGTGCGGCCTTGTACGTCGATAACGAAGTCGGGGCGGCTACAGCCACGGGAGTCGGCGAAGAAGTGATCCGGATTGCCGGAGCCCACACGATCGTAGAGGCCATGCGGTATGGTAAATCGCCGCAGGAGGCCTGCAGGATCGCTGTTGAACGACTATACAAATGGCGCAAAGGGAAAGTCGAAGACAAGCAGATCGGTTTCATTGCGGTCAATAAAGCCGGTGAAACAGGAGCATTCGCCCTGAAACCTGGTTTTAACTATGCCCTGCGTCAGGAAGACGGCAAAGACCAGGTCCTGGATTCCGCCTTTTTATTGCAATGATGGTTATTACACTGCGGTAATTCCGTTTTTGAACGCGGAAATGATCACCCTTGAACTCGCCGTATTTCATCCTGCCTCGACGGCCATCGCCGAGGCAACCGGTGTGCAAAGGATCGAGCTGTGTGAGAATTATGCCGCGGGAGGATTAACCCCTTCCATTGACTTATTGCACACTACCAGGAAAGCATATCGTGGGCTCGTATTTGTCATGATCCGCCCGCGATCCCGTGATTTCGTATATACCGACAGTGAGTTTGCAGAGATGTTGCAGCAGGTCGAAACATTCCGGTCCGCAGGCGTAGATGGATTTGTCACCGGCATGCTGGACAAGGTCAATACCATCGATTCGAAAAAACTTGAGGCATTCATGAAAGCCTGCGGACCCGTACCGGTCACTTTTCACCGGGCATTTGATCAAGTTGAAGATTGGCGTAACGGTCTCGATGTTTTAATCGCTGCAGGCTGTAGCCGCGTGTTGACATCCGGAGGCGAATCGAATGCATGGAGTGGAATGGAAAGATTGCGCGAAATGATCGATCATGCGGCCGGACGGATCATCATTCTTCCGGGAGGAGGCGTCCGTTCAACCAACGCGCAAACCATCATCGACGCCCTTGGGTGTTCCGAGCTGCACTCTGCTGCGATCCCAAAGGGTGTTGTGCAGCCGATAGCCGATGAGTTGGAATTGAAAGGCTTGTTGTCGGTCTGCCGTAGCAATTGAATAGCTGTCTTAAGGTCGCTTTGCCCTATGTCATACCTGGAATGGCAGTTCTCCGCATTTCATGTTGTCTTTGCTACATTTGATAGGCGATCGACCCAATCCCAATGCTCCTACCGACACCGCAGGTCAATTCCCAGGCATCGCAATACGATGTGAATACCGTATTGGGTGATCTACGTCGCTTTTTCATGGCCGGAAACACCCGCAGCACGGCATTTCGAAAACAATCCCTGCAAAGACTTCAGTTGGAGATCCGAAACCGGGAAGCCGACATCGCGTCGGCTTTGAAAAGCGATCTGGGGAAGAGTGACCGCGAAGCCTATCTGACTGAAACAGGCATGGTGCTGCGTGAGATCCGGATCCAGGTCCGGAACCTCGGGCGCTGGTCCGGACCTCAACGTGTTCCGACCCCTTTCTACCTCTGGCCTTCCTCGAGCCGGATCGTTCACGAACCGCTTGGAGTAGCGCTGCTGATGGCTCCCTGGAATTACCCTTTCCAGATGGTGATGGCTCCCCTGGTCGGAGCAATTGCTGCCGGTTGTTGTGTGTTGATAAAACCATCTCCGGATGCACCGGCCACCGCGGCACTCATGAATGAAATTGTCGGGTCCGTATTCGATCCGGGTCATGTACGGCTGCTCCAAGGCGGGATTCCACTGGCTCAGGAAATTCTTCGTCAACGCTTTGACGTTATCTTCTTCACCGGCAGTCCCACGGTAGGCCGTATCGTGATGCGTGCCGCTGCCGAACACCTCACTCCGGTCATTCTCGAATTGGGAGGGAAAAGTCCTTGTATCGTCCACCATGATGCCGACCTCAAAGTGGCTGCCCGACGTATAGCTTGGGGGAAAATGCTCAATGCCGGTCAGACCTGCATCGCTCCGGATTACATCCTGGTTCATCAATCGATCAAGGATGCATTCATCGGGGCCCTGCGACAGGCGTTCGGTGAATTGCTGGGTCAGGATTCCCGTTCAAATCCGCATTATGCACGGATCATCGATGCGGCCTCGCACCAACGGCTTCAGGAAATGCTGGACGATGCCCCGCAATTGTACGGAGGCGCCTGTTCCCGCGAATCGCGGTTCATAGAGCCCACCGTTCTGGATGAACCACCGGAGGATTCGGCTTTGCGAAGCCGGGAGATTTTCGGACCTCTGCTGCCGGTTTACGCCTTCAATACTATCGATGAGGCGGTTCAGCGCATCAACAACGGGGAAAAGCCGCTTGCCCTCTATGTGTTTGCGTCGAAGAAGATCGCTGAAGACGTGATCGGACGTACAAGCTCCGGCGGAGTCTGTATCAACGACACCGTCATGCACATTGCCAATCCATACTTTCCCTTTGGTGGAGTAGGCGAAAGCGGCATGGGCCGTTACCGGGGCAGGTACAGTTTCGAAGCATTCAGTCACCGCAAGCCGGTGTTGAGCAGTGCAAAGTCGTTCGATCCGCCTATGCGCTATCCTCCATACCGCTGGTTCAACCTGATCAAAAGGCTGTTGTAATACACCATGACCATGAGGGACCTCACGTATCTTTTCGCGTATTTGATTCCGCTTTCGGGATGGATGGCCCTTGAACTGCGCGGTCCCTGGTCATGGGCGACCATGATCCTTGCCTTTGTGATCATACCGGTGCTGGATGCCACACTGCCTCCCGATATACGCAATGTCCCCCGCGAGCAGGAGGAGATGCGTTCCCGACGTCTTTTCTTCGATGCGCTGCTGTACATCTGTGCTCCCATCTGCTGGTTCATCACCTGGAAGTATTTCGTTGTCATTTCATCCGTTCAGCTCGATGCTGCAGAGGTCATCGGCCTGACACTCTCCACCGGTGTGGTACTGGGAGCTACGGGGATCAAT
>JBJOER010000019.1:0-36349 GCA_046049215.1 Bacteroidota bacterium
TTTACAAATATCACCCGTGACCATCTCGACTATCACAAGACTTTCGATGCTTACATACAGGCGAAAAAAGGATTCTTCGATATGCTGCCTTCAGGAGCCTTTGCTCTGGTGAATGCCGATGATCGGAATCACCGGATCATGGTGCAGAATTCGAAGGCGACCGTGAAGACATACGGCCTCGCCTCCGCCGCTGATTTCAAGGCGCGAATCCTCGAGCGTTCCATCAACGGTCTTTTACTGAGTATTGATGGTTCTGAGGTGATGTGCAGGCTGACGGGCGGCTTCAATGCCTACAACCTCCTGGCTGTTTATGCAGCTGCGATGCTGTTAGGTGAAGATAAACTCACCGTACTCACCATGCTTTCTTCCCTGCAGCCACCGGAAGGCCGCTTCGAACAGGTGAGTAGTCCGAACGGAATTTCAGGCATAATTGATTATGCCCATACACCGGACGCACTTCAGAATGTGCTCACTACGATCGCGGAACTACGTGGAGGCCAGGAGCAGGTGATCACTGTTGTCGGCTGTGGTGGAGATCGGGATCCGGGCAAACGTCCACAAATGGCGGCCATCGCCGTTGAACTCAGTGACCGTGTCATCCTGACCTCGGATAACCCCAGAAGCGAAGATCCGGAGGAGATCATCCGTCAGATGAAAGACGGTGTATCTCCTGCGTATAGCCGCAAAGTACTTTCCATCACCGACAGGAAGGAGGCGATCCGTGCCGCTTGCGCACTGGCAAAACCCGGTGACATCATCCTTCTCGCCGGTAAAGGACATGAGAAGTACCAGGAAATCTCCGGGGTGAAGTATCCCTTCGATGACCGTCGTGTATTGGAAGAATCCCTTGAACTCTGCTGACCATGCTCTACTATCTGTTCGATTATCTCGACAAGGTTTATGACTTCCCAGGAGCAGGCGTCTTCAGGTTCCTGTCATTCCGCGCAGCATTGGCCATCATCACTTCGTTGGTGATAACCTTGTTTCTTGGAAAGCGGATCATCGGGTCATTGCTTCGCATGCAGGTTGGAGAGACCATTCGTGACCTGGGTCTCGAAGGGCAGAAACAAAAACAAGGCACACCTACCATGGGTGGCCTCATCATCATCTCGGCCATACTCGTGCCGGTTCTGCTTTTCACGCGTTTGGATAACGTGTATGTGATCATTATGATCATCAGTACGGTTTGGCTCGGACTGATCGGTTTCCTCGATGATTACATCAAGGTGTTCAAAAAGGACAAAGAAGGGCTTCGGGCAAAGTCAAAATTGATCGGACAGGTCGGCCTGGGAGTGATAGTTGGAGCGATTCTCTATTTCAATCCGCATGTGGTGGTTCGTGAGCGTACGGCAGCCAAGACCATCGTTGTGCATCAACAAACCAATGTCCTGACGGACTTGGGCTACAGCGACGGGGTGCTCTTTTCCGGTAAGAATGAGAAGTCGACCAAAACCACGATCCCCTTTCTGAAAAACAATGAGTTCGATTATGCTTCCCTGATTTCATGGGCAGGTGAACATTCCGTGTGGCTGCTTCCTGTTCTGTTTATCATGATCGTCACTTTCATCATCACGGCGGTCAGCAACGGGGCGAATATCACAGACGGCATCGATGGACTTGCGACCGGTACTTCGGCCATCATCGGAACAGTGCTCGCGGTGTTCGCCTATGTATCCGGCAACACGGTTTTCGCCGACTACCTCAACATCATGTATCTCCCGAACACCGGTGAGCTCGTTGTGTTCATGAGCGCATTCGTGGGAGCCTGCGTCGGTTTTCTGTGGTACAACTCCTATCCTGCCCAGGTCTTCATGGGTGATACCGGTAGTCTTGCACTAGGGGGCATCATCGCAGTAGCTGCAATCTCAGTGCGCAAGGAACTGCTTATTCCCATCATCTGCGGCATATTCCTCGTGGAAAATCTTTCGGTGATGATCCAGGTGAGTTATTTCAAGTACACGAAGAATAAATACGGAGAGGGAAGACGGATTTTCAAGATGTCTCCTTTGCATCACCATTACCAGAAACTCGGTTATCACGAGTCGAAGATCGTCACCCGTTTCTGGATTGTAGGAATCATGCTCGCCGTATTGAGCGTTGTCACTCTAAAGCTGCGCTGATCCGGATATGCAAACGGGTAACGGACATATCGTTGTTTTGGGAGCAGGTGAAAGCGGGGCCGGTTCTGCCTTGCTGGCTCAGCGGAAGGGGTATGGAGTTTTCGTTTCCGATTCTGGAAAGATCAACGAACGATACCGCAAGGAATTCATTGAGCTCGGTATACCATTTGAGGAGGGAAGGCACGACATCGATCGTTTCAAGGATGCCACCGAGGTCGTCAAGAGCCCGGGGATCCCTGATACCGCCGAATCCGTCTTGTTTTTCAAAGAACGGGGAGTACCTGTCGTATCTGAAATCGAGTTTGCATCTCGTTTCACGAATGCGAAGATGATTTGTATCACGGGTACCAATGGGAAGACCACAACTACACTGTTGACTCATCATCTGCTTAAAAAGGCAGGATTGAACGTAGGGCTGGGCGGTAACGTAGGCAAGAGTTTCGCCCGCCAGGTGGCCACCGCGAGCCATGACCATTACGTGTTGGAACTCTCCAGTTTTCAACTTGATGGTTGCTACTCTTTCAAGGCGGACATCGGCATCCTTACCAATATCACCCCGGATCATCTCGACAGGTACGACTACAAGCTGGAACGCTATGTCGCATCCAAGTTCAGGCTTGCACAGAACCAGTCGGCTACAGACGCATTCATTTATTGCGCTGACGACCCCATCACGAACGAGTATTTATCCGGTCACACCTTACAGGCCACGCTTCATCCATTCAGCATCCGCCGTAAAGACGGGATGAAAGCCTGGCTTGAGAATGAAATCCTTCACATCGACACACACAACCAAACCTTCACCATGTCTATCCACGATCTTGCATTGCAGGGAAAACACAACATTTACAATTCCATGGCAGCGGGCATAGCCGGCCGTATCCTTGACATCCGTAAGGATGTCGTCAGGGAAAGTTTCACGGATTTCGAAAACATCGAGCACCGTCTCGAATTCGTGACTTCCGTCCACGGAATTGATTTTATCAATGATTCCAAGGCCACCAATGTGAACTCTACCTGGTATGCCCTGGAGAGCATGGAGAGGCCGGTCATCTGGATTGCAGGTGGCGTCGATAAGGGAAACGACTATAGCATGCTCGAAGAACTCGTCAAAAGCAGGGTGAAGGCCATCGTCTGCATGGGTACGGATAACGGCAAGATCGTGAAAGCCTTCCGAGAGATGGTCCCTCAGATTCTGGAGACTTCCTCTGCCGAGGAGGCGGTGCAGGCCGCATATCGGCTCGGTAAGAAAGGCGATGCCGTACTCCTTTCGCCGGCTTGTGCCAGTTTCGATCTCTTTGAAAATTACGAAGATCGTGGTCGCAAGTTCAAGGCTGCCGTTCGTTCACTCTAGTACAACCGGAATAATCAGTACGGCATGACCTGGCTTGAAACCTATTTCCGCGGAGACCGGACCATTTGGCTCGTTGTGATCTTCTTGAGCATCATGAGCATCCTGGCTGTGTATAGCAGCACGGGCACCCTCGCGTATAAATACCAGTCGGGAAACACCGAATTCTATCTTTTCAAGCATGGTATCATCATGCTCCTTGGATTCGCCATCATGTATGGTTGTCATTTCGTGAAGTATACGTTTTACGCACGTATTGCCAATCTTGCGATCTTCATTGCGATTCCCTTGCTGCTGATCACTTTGTTGATGGGCAGCAACATCAACGAGGCTAGTCGATGGATCACCTTGCCGATCATCGGTCTTTCTTTCCAGACCTCTGATTTCGCAAAAGTTGCTCTTATCCTGTACATCGCACGTGTCCTCTCCAGGAAGCAGGATCAGATAAATGATTTCCGGGAAGCTTTCATACCGATCATTCTGCCCGTCGGGTTGGTTTGCGGATTGATCCTGCCGGCCAACTTTTCAACTGCCGCTGTTTTGTTCTTTACATCCATGGTGCTGATGTTTATCGGAAGAATCCATTTCCGTCATATCGCCTCCATGGTAGGAATCGCAATTTCAGCTTTTGCATTGTTCATATTGTTGGCCTGGGTGGTCGGTTACAAAGGACGGATTGAGACCTGGAAGGCGCGCATTGAGAATTTTTCTGAAAAGGATGAGGAGGGTAATTATCAGACACAGCAGGCCAAGATCGCCATCGCCACCGGAGGCATATTCGGTAAAGGGCCCGGAAACAGTGATCAACGGAATTTCCTCCCGCACCCCTACTCCGATTTCATCTTCGCCATCATCCTGGAGGAATATGGCCTGGCAGGAGGCGGCATTGTTGTTTTTTTATACCTACTAATGTTCTATAGGGTTCTACAGATTGTCAAGCGGACTGAGCGGGCCTTCGCCGCACTCATCACGGTCGGGGTGGGGTTCAGCCTGGTTTTCCAGGCCATGATCAACATGGCTGTCGCTGTCAATATCTTCCCTGTGACCGGTCAGCCTTTGCCATTGGTCAGCATGGGCGGAACCTCCATCTGGTTCACCAGTCTTGCCCTGGGTATAATCCTGAGTGTCAGTAGTGAGGTCTATTCAACTGAAAATGCGGAGGGAAAACTTGCTGCAGCCTGATCGACCGGCCCGTATCATCATCAGCGGGGGCGGTACCGGGGGGCATATTTTCCCTGCGATCGCCATTGCGCATGCATTGAAGTCGGCCCTGCCGGATACGGAGCTCCTTTTCGTAGGTGCTGAGGGTAGGATGGAGATGGAGAAGGTTCCTGCTGCCGGATACAACATCATCGGATTGCCGATCGCCGGTATTAAACGCGAGTTGTCCATGGACAACCTGAGTTTTCCGTTGAAGCTGGTGAGGAGCCTTCAAAAAGCATCCCGGATTGTTACCGAATTTGAACCCGATGTCGCCATTGGAGTAGGGGGATATGCAAGCGGCCCTTTGCTTTTCGCCGCATCCCGAAAGCATATTCCGATTTTGATCCAGGAGCAGAACTCTTTTCCGGGTATCACCAATAAGATTCTGGCAAGATGGGCATCCCGGATCTGTGTGGCTTACGAACAGATGGATCGGTTTTTCCCGGCATCCAAGATTGTTTTCACCGGCAATCCGGTTCGTGAAGATTTACTCCATGTCGAAGGAAAGCGCAGTGAGGCCGCTGCCTATTTTGGTCTGGATCCCGACAAGCCGATTTTGTTGGTGGTCGGAGGAAGTCAGGGTGCACGAAGCATCAACCGCGCAATTCTTCATGGCCTCTCGGAGATCACTTCGGCCGGTGTTCAGTTGGTCTGGCAGACGGGAAAAGGTTTCGTTGATGAGGCTAGAAAGGCGGTAAGCGCCTTGCGATCGGATGGGGTGAAGGTCTTTGACTTCATCGGGCGGATGGATCTCGGATACGCCATCAGCGATGTCGTTGTGGCGCGTGCGGGTGCGAGTACTGTCTCCGAACTCAGCATAGTGCGTAAACCGGCGCTGCTTGTGCCTTTGCCGACTGCCGCAGAGGATCATCAGACCAAGAATTGCATGGCACTTGTCGAACGCGATGCGGCAATCCTCGTTCCGGACTCGGAGGCACAGGCCGAACTTGTCGGCGAAGCCTTGGCGTTAGTGAAAGATGATGCCAGACGCAAGCAATTATCCAGCAATATTTCGCCATTGGCCAGGCCCGAAGCTGCCAAGCAGATTGCAGCAGAGGTGCTGGCATTGATAGGGAGGACTACTTCATGAACACCCGGTTCGACAACATCAGCCAGGTTTATTTCCTGGGCATTGGAGGAATCGGGATGAGTGCGCTGGCGCGGTATTTCTTGGCCTCCGGAAAAATAGTCGCCGGCTACGACAGGACACCAACACCACTCACCCATGGATTGGAGCGGGAAGGGATGAAGATTCATTACGAGGATTTATTAGAAAAAATACCGGCATCGATTCTCGATGAACATCAATTGAATTCTACTTTGATTGTTGTCACACCGGCAATACCATCGGGACATGCGGAATTGAATTGGTTCAAGGAGAGGGGATATGACCTGCTGAAACGGTCGGAAGTCCTGGGTCTCATCACCGGTGATGTTCCCACAATGGCTGTCGCCGGTACGCATGGCAAAACGACCACTTCCACCATCCTGGTGCACATCCTTCGCATAGCCGGGCGGAACTGTACTGCCTTCCTCGGAGGAATCAGCGCCAATTACGGTAGCAATCTTGTGCTTGGCGTCCCAAGCAGGTCGGATCACGAAATTGTGGTGGAAGCAGATGAGTTTGACCGGTCCTTCCTCACCTTGCATCCTGAAGCCGCCATCGTCACATCCATGGATGCCGATCACCTCGACATCTATGGTAGCGCCGACGAAATGCAGCGCACTTACCGGCGCTTCGCATCGCAGGTGTCGCCCGACGGATTGCTGCTGGTTCGGCGAGGACTTGATATGGGACAGACAAGTGCCAGGCAGCTCTCCTATTCGATCGAAAATGATGGTTCAGATTACCGAGCCGAGCGAATCCGTGTCGAGGACGGCATGTACATCTTCGACCTGGTGACACCGGGTTTCGTGGTTGAAGGACTACGGCTAGGCCTTCCCGGGAGACACAATGTGGAGAACGCCGTGGCAGCCTCCGCCTTGGCTCTGGAACGCGGGGTGGACATGCTCTCCCTGAAAGAAGCGCTCTCTTGTTTCAGAGGTGTTCAAAGGCGATTCGATGTCATTGTGCGAACCGAGAATACGACGTATATTGACGATTATGCACATCACCCGGAAGAAATAAGGGCCGTGATCAACTCTGCAAGGGAGCTTTATCCCGGCAAACGCATTTCTGTCGTTTTTCAGCCTCATCTTTACAGCCGCACACGCGATTTTGCGGATGGATTTGCCCAAGCGCTCAGCCTGGCCGATGCGGTTTACCTGATGGACATCTATCCTGCACGCGAGCTGCCCATCCCGGGTGTTGATTCCCTTTTGATCTTCAAATCAATTTCTTGTACAGAAAAGAAGTTGTTGTCACGTGAGGAACTCCTCTCAACTATCGCTTCGAATATGCCCCAGGTCCTGATGACACTGGGAGCAGGAGACATCGATCAGTTGATAATTCCCATTCAGAAAATATTGGAGAAGAAATGAAAGTCCATCCACGAGTTAAAACGATAGTATTCAGCGTCCTGCTGGTGATTGCAGCAGCCGGCTTCCTCGCGATGCTGGGTTTTGTTGATCAACGTCAGTCCGCATTGAAATGCAAGACCCTCAAAGTAAATATCCTCAACGAAGATGAGCATGACTTCATCGACCGGGCCGAAGTGGAGGAGATCATCCAATTCAACGGCCGTGTCATGGGTAAAACCCTGGGTGTCATCAACACGGGAATGTTGGAAAAAAGGATTTTGAACAATCCGTACGTGAAGAGCGCTGAAGTATATTCAGCGCTTGATGGAACCCTGCATGCCGATCTGGTTCAGCGGGATCCCATCGTGCGTATAATCAACATGAACGAGGAGCAGTTTTTCATTGATAATGAGGGGGTTTTCATGCCTTTGGCGGAGCGGTATTCCCCTCCGGTACTGGTGGCCAGCGGTTACATCTTCAACCGTTTTTCTGAAGGGAAAGTGCACTACAGTTTCCATCCAGGAGCTGCAGATGCGCAGGATTTCTCCAGGACCATCGAGCAGGTGTATGTCCTGGCCTGTCGCATTGAAGCGGATTCGTTCTGGTCAGCCAACACGGAGCAGATTTATGTCAATGAGCATCAAGAGTTGGAAATGATCCCGCGTGTCGGTTCTCACCGTATCCTGTTGGGTGACACGGTTTCACTCGATGATAAACTGGAGCGCCTGCACCATTTTTACCGGGAAGGCCTGAGCAAGACCGGCTGGAATAAATATTCTGTTATCAACCTGAAGTACAAAAATCAGGTCGTTTGTACCAAAACCAATTGAACGCATGGAACACTCGGGCATCATTGTCGGCCTTGACATAGGAACTACCAAAATCGCCGCGATAGTCGGCCGCCGTAACGAACACGGGAAGGTCGAGATCATGGGAATGGGGCGTTCTGAGTCCTTGGGTGTGATGCGTGGCATGGTTGCCAACATCGAAAAGACGGTCGCATCCATTAAGGATGCCGTTGCCGAAGCGGAATCGAAATCGGGAGTTGAAATCAAGGATGTACATGTCGGGATCGCCGGTCAGCACATCAAGAGCATGCAGCACCGTGGAATGATCACCCGCACAAGCACCGACGATGAAATCGGTAGAAAGGACATCGATGCCATCGTACAGGACATGTACAAACTGGCGATGCCCCCCGGTGAGGAAATCATCCATGTGATCCCGCAGGAATACATCATTGACAATGAGCAGGGAATCAAAGATCCCATCGGGATGTCGGGAATCCGGTTGGAGGCCAACTGCCACATCATCACCGGACTGATCACTGCCGCCAACAACATCCACAAGTGTGTCAACAAAGCAGGGCTCCATTCTGTCGACCTTATCCTTGAGCCGCTCGCATCTGCCGAGGCCGTGCTGACCGATGAGGAAAAAGAAGCCGGAGTGGTGTTGGTCGATATCGGCGGTGGCACCACCGACATCGCCATTTTCCAGGACAGCATCATCCGTCACACTGCCGTCATTCCTTTTGGTGGAAATGTCATCACTGACGATATCAAGGAGGGATGTTCAATCATCCGCAACCAGGCCGAGCTGTTGAAGACCAAATTCGGCTCCGCTCTCGCAAGGCAGATGAAGGACAATGAAATCGTGTCCATCCCCGGGTTGCGCGGTCGCGAACCCAAGGAGATCTCGGTCAAGAACCTCGCATCCATCATCCAGGCCCGGATGGAGGAGATCATTGAAAGCGTGTACTACGAGATCAAGAGCTCCGGATTCGAAAAGAAGCTTATCGCCGGGATAGTCATCACCGGTGGAGGTTCCCAACTTAAGAATGTAACTCAGCTTGTCGAGTATATCACGGGAATGGATACCCGTATCGGTTACCCGAATGAACACCTCGGTAAAGGCATGGACGAAGTGAAAAGTCCAATGTATGCCACAGGAGTCGGTCTTGTGATCAAGGGCCTTAAGGACCTCGAAAGCCAGATGCGCAAGCCGGTCCAGACCTTGCCGGCGCCGGGTCCCGCCGTTCCAAAAGAACGGGGACCCTGGTTTGACCTGTTCAAAAAGCAGTTGTTCGGGGATGACCGGGACGACAAGCTTTGATCCAACACAAAAAAAACACACACACCATACCATGAACCAGCCCTTATTTTCAGATCCGGAATCTCCGTTGATTCCCTTCGAGCTCAAACCCGAAAGCCCTTCGATCATCAAAGTGATCGGTGTTGGTGGCGGTGGAAGCAATGCCGTGAACCACATGTACCGCCAAGGCATCAAGGGAGTTGATTTTCTGATTTGCAACACCGATGCGAAGGCGCTCACCATCAGCCCCGTTCCGGACAAGATCCAGCTCGGACCCAGTCTCACACAGGGTATGGGAGCCGGAGCTGTTCCTGAAGTTGGTCGTCAGGCCGTAATTGAGAGCAGGGAGGAACTCCTGCGTCATCTGGGTGAACATACGCGCATGGCCTTTGTCACTGCGGGGATGGGAGGTGGAACCGGAACCGGGGCAGCTCCGATCATTGCAGGTATTACCAAAGAGCGTGGAATCCTTACCGTCGGAATCGTCACTGTCCCCTTCGTGTTTGAAGGCTCTAAACGCCGGAAGCAGGCCGAAATCGGTATAGAGGAGATGAAGAAAAATGTGGATGCCCTGCTTGTCATCTGCAATGACAAACTGCGGGAGATGCACGGCAACCTCAATATCAGTCATGCTTTCGGACACGCCGATAACGTACTTGCCGTCGCTGCAAAAAGCATCGCCGAAATCATCACGAACACCATGCACATCAGCACCGACTTTGCGGATATTCAGACCGTGATGAAGGATAGCGGGGTGGCGATCATGGGCTCAGCCGCAGCAGAGGGTGAAAATCGTGCGATCCGTGCCGCCGAAGCCGCTTTGGACTCTCCGCTTTTGAATGACAATGTGATTGTCGGTGCGAATTACATCCTCCTGAACATCACCAGCGGCAATGTCGAAGTGACCATGGATGAAGTCGGAGAGATCAACGATTACATCCAGGCACAAGCCGGACAGACAGCCGATATCATCATGGGTATCGGTCGCGATGAAACGCTGGGCGACAAGGTGTCTGTCACGGTCATCGCAACAGGTTTCCATACCGGTCAAAAAAAAGCGGTTGAGGAAAAAAGACCGGAAATGATCGTGCACCATCTGCTCGATGAGCCGATTGTGTCTGAGACCGAAGTCGAAGTCTCCGCGACAATGGAGGTGGAGCCTGTGATGGCTGTCGATCCTTTGGAACCTGTCCTTATCGTTCGGGATGAGGTGAAAGACGATGATACTCCGTTTATCGATGAGCTTTCCGATTTCAATCCCATCTCAGCGCCCTTGGATCCGATGGAGCCTGTTTTGATCATCCGGGATGAAGCCACCATGGCTTCGCCCTTGCAAGAGCCATTCCTGATGTTCCGTAACGAAACATCACCGATGTCTTCCGAAAGTATCGATTACTCCGGACCGTTTGACGATTATCCCACTGCTTTTGAAGATGCGGACGATTCCCCCTTTACGGCCTCACTCGAGCAAGAACCATTCGTCGGTTTCATGAGTGAAATGAACTTAGAGCAACTTACGACGGAACCGGTTGCGATTGAGGATGAGGATGTATTCGGTGTTTTCAATTCGGCTGAAGAGCTGAATAGCACTGCCGAGTCCGACACAGTTCTCGAATCCGAGCAGGGATTGCTCACTTTTGAGTTTCCCATGGCTGAATCGGATGATTTGAACCTGCCCGTTCAGGAAGTCGATATGACACCAACTCCTGTGATGGAGATTCGTGAGGACGATGAGGTTGTGCGGCATGATCTTTATAGCGAATTGCCCCCTCCGACACCCGCCTCAGCACCCTCACAACCTGTTGCCGGATTCACTTCCTCCGCTCAGCCGATGAGTCCGGAAGATGAAATGTATATCCAATCCCGCGAACGCATCATGCGTCTACGCGAGATCAGCATGCGGATTCAGTCCCCAAGCGGACTCGCTGATATGGAAAAGGAGCCCGCATACAGAAGAAGGAATATAAAGCTTGACGAAGTGACCCCTTCTTCCGAAAGCAACGTCAGCCGGTATACACTGTCGGTGGAAGAAAACCGCCCGGAAATCCGTCCGAACAATTCCTTCCTTCACGATCGCGTTGACTGAAACCGCTCATCATTTTCACATGAATCTCGAACAAAAAATCACAGCTGATCTGAAGACGGCCATGCTTGCGAAGGACGAAGCTGCTCTTCGTGCCATCCGCGCCGTCAAATCGGCCATTCTGTTGTCGAAGACTTCCGCCGCCGGAAAGGAACTTACCCCGGAGGACGAGGTGAAGATGCTGCAGAAATTGGTCAAGCAAAGGCAGGAGTCGATTGCGATTTACCAGACGCAACAGCGTGACGACCTCGCCAAGCCTGAACTGGAGGAGGTGGAGATCATCTCCCGCTACCTCCCGGCGATGATGAGCGAAGACGAGGTCCGTGCGGTTGTAAAGGCAGCCATGGCACAGACGGGAGCCAGCCAGGCTTCAGACATGGGAAAGGTGATGGGAGTAGTGACCAAACAACTCGCCGGTAAGGCGGATAATAAAGTAGTTTCCTCCATTGTCAAGGAACTCCTTTCCTGAATTCATTCCATTGATATTACGTTTTCAGAAGCCCGGTTTCACCGGGCTTCTTCCGTGAAGTACGGTTTCATCCCAACGGCAATTTGATACCTTTGCCACGTCATTCTCCACCTTCCATGAAAGTTTCTTACAACTGGCTGAAATCACTTATCGATTTTCCACATTCACCCCCAGAACTGGCTCGGGCTTTGACAGACACCGGACTTGAGGTGGAACACCTGGAGGAGTGGTGCAGTATAGCCGGCGGACTGGAAGGTGTCGTGATTGGTAAAGTCTTGACCTGTGAACGGCATCCGAATGCGGATCGCTTGCACTTGACCACCGTAGACACCGGTGATGCAGAGCCACGCCGTATCGTTTGTGGAGCTCCGAATGTCGCGGCCGGACAAACCGTGGTGGTCGCCCTGCCCGGAGCAACTCTTCACCCGTTGAAGGGAGATCCGTTTGCCATCAAATCATCAAAAATTCGTGGAGAGGTTTCCGAAGGCATGATCTGTGCTGAGGATGAAATCGGGATGGGTGAATCACATGCCGGAATCATCGTATTGCAGGATGGTCCTTCGCCGGGAACTCCTGCTTCAGCTTATTTCAAGGTGCAGCGAGATTGGGTTCTTGAAATCGGTCTCACCCCTAACCGCGCGGATGCCGCCTCACACTTGGGTGTTGCACGCGATATCCGTGCTCTGATAGGTGAAGCGCGACTTGATCAGGCCGATGTTTCCACTTTTGCAGAGGGGCGTAACTCCAACACCATTTCAGTCTCTGTAACCTGGCCTGAAGCGGTCATACGTTATTCCTCCCTGGAATTGACAGATGTGCGCGTTGGGCCGTCGCCCGATTGGATCCAGAACAGGTTGAAGAGCATCGGGCTTCGGCCGATCAATAACGTGGTCGATGTGACGAATCTGGTCATGTTCGAATGTGGACAACCCTTGCATGCCTTTGATGCGGATAAGATCCGTCAGGGTAAGGTGATTGTGGGCAAGGCGGCTCCCGGTTCGGTCTTCACGGCCTTGGACCAGCGTAAACTGGAGCTTGACGGTTCCGAATTGATGATCCAGGATGCAGAAGGTAGTATGTGCATGGCCGGTGTCTTCGGAGGGTTTGACTCCGGTGTTTCTGACACAACCTGTCGTATTTTTCTGGAGAGCGCTTGTTTTCATCCCGTACATGTACGCAAGTCGGCCCGTCGTCACGGGCTACATACCGATTCGTCTTTCCGCTTTGAACGCGGCACCGATCCGCGGATGACCATATATGCCCTTCACCGTGCCGCACTGCTGCTCATTGAAACTGCCGGTGCGAAAGTCCATGGTCCGGTTTCTGATCATTATCCTGTACCGGTTATTGACCGGCAATTGACCTTGAGAACCGATTATCTCGAGAGCCTTTGTGGTGTTTCTATTCCCGTTGACAGGGTCACAGCCATTTTAAATGACTTGGGGATGGAAGCCGTCTCACAGGATAGTACTTCCATCAGCGTAGGGGTTCCTCCTTTCAAGGTTGATGTGACTCGTCCCGCTGATCTGGCTGAAGAGGTATTGCGAATTTTCGGATACAACAACATACCGATGCCATCGCGGTTGCTCATTACGCCCGGACGCAGCCGTCAACCTGATCCGGAAGCCGTCCTCGATACGGTTTCCACGGTGCTTTCTGCGAATGGCTTCCGCGAGATTTTGACCAACAGCCTCACAAGACCGGTTTCAATGGAGCCCAATGCCGATTCCTCCGAGGTGCGAGTGTTAAATCCATTGTCTGGTGATCTTTCCGTTCTGCGATCCGGACTTCTGACAACCGGGTTGGAGGTGATCGCATACAACATCAACCGTCGTCAGAAAGAGCTCGCCCTGTTTGAGACCGGTAAAACATACAGAGCTGAAAACGGAAAGTATTCTGAATCCCATGTGTTGGGAATCTGGTGTACCGGACAAGTCCAGGGTGAACACTGGAAAGGTAAGCATCCGGCAATGGATATTTTCCGGCTTAAAGCTGTTCTGGAAAATGTATTCTCTCACGTCATTCCTGCACATTCCAGCCATTTGTTGCAGGCGGAGGATAACATACCGGGATTGGATCAGGCCGTTTCCTACAATGCCGGAAAGCATCGACTTGCCTTTGCAGGAAAGGTCGGCAAGGCACTCTTAAGATCCATGGATATCGGTCAAGATGTCTGGTATGCCGAAGTCGGGTTGGAATACTTAACCCGTTTGAGTGCTCAGAAGGCATTTTCCGCGTCAGGGCCTCCTCGCTTTCCGGAAGTTCGTCGCGATTTGTCGATGCTGCTCGACGACAGCGTGCGCTACGATACTATAGAAAGTCTTGCGTTCCAAACCGAGTCTCGATTGCTTAGGCAGGTGAATTTGTTCGATGTGTATGAAGGAGATAAGATCGCCGCAGGCAAGAAATCCTATGCCATCAGTTTTACCTTGCGTGACGATGAATCTACCTTACAGGATAAGCAGATTGACGCGGTGATGGATCGGTTGATGAAGCAGTTCGAATCGAAGCTGGGCGCAGTCATCCGGAAATCCTGATGGCAGGTTTTTTGAACTGTCCTTGATCAGGTTAGGTTGTGTTGAAATACTTAATTAACTTCGCTCCCCTTCTTTCTTCCATGGCAATTTCCCTTGCCAGTTGATCAATCCGACTCCCAGCAGGATGGTGACCATTGCGGCGATGTGAGCCGGGTGTAGCGGTTCTCCCTCGAACAGTCCCCACGCCAATGCGACCAGAGGCATCAAATAGGTGACCGCGGAAGCAAGCAAGGGCCCGGCGTTCTTGACCAGGCGGAAAAACAGCAAATTGGACAGAGCGGTACCGAATAGAGACAAGGTGATCAGACTGGTGAATGCCATCGAAGCCTTCGGGTGGTTGTTCAGGATGTCAATAAAATCAGTTTGAAAAAGGTAGATCCCGTAAGGTATTCCAACAATGATCAATCCGACTGCTGAGATCAACAGGGTGTCCTGACCGGAAAGCCGATGCTTTACGGTATTTACGCTCATTCCGTAGCAGGCGGTAGCCAGCACGATCAACAAGGTGAAAAACAGATCGGATTGGATGCTGCCTTTCGATCGAATAAACACCAAGCCGCTTGCACCGATGAAACCGATCAATACGCCCCAAAGTTGACGGTTGGTGAAACGCGAGCGGAAAACAATACTGCCGATGAGGATGGTGAAAACCGGTGTAAGTGCATTCAGCATTCCTGCCAGGTACGACGATATCCGCGTTTGTGCAGTGGCGAAAAGGAAAGCGGGTATTCCGCTTCCTACCAAGCCTACGACGGCCATGTACTTCACATATTTCCATTCGAGGTTCCTGAACCGGCGAAGAGCGATTAGGGAGGAGGCCAGGCAGGCTACGGACATGCGTATTGCCGCCACCTGGTCCGGACTGAATGCAGTCAATCCACGCTTCATTAAAACGAACGAGCTGCCCCAGATCAGCGAGAGCAAAACCAGAATAGTCCAATTCCAGCCTGGAACCTTCACCGTTTTCCTCCTTTGGGTTTTCGGGGCTTTTCAGTCGCGGGTCGCGATCTGCTGTCGTGGAATGCGCCTTGGAACGCGGGATCGTCTTTTCTACGTTGACGGTCGATTTCGCGCAGCATCTCCTGTTTCTCTTCAAAAAGTGTTTCCGCTACGGGAACTTCTTTCGGCCAATCCTGCAGTGTTATCTTCTGATTGATGAGCTTTTCGATCTTCTTCAGATGCCATTCATCCGCTGCGTGCACGAACGTGATGCTTTTTCCTGTTCGTAATGCCCTGCCGGTACGTCCAATCCTGTGCACGTAGTCTTCGTACACCACAGGCGTATCGAAGTTGACCACATGGCTCACCTCGGGTACGTCAAGTCCTCGGGCAGCCAGGTCGGTGGTCACCAGGATTCTGGCCGGTTCATCCTTGAACCGCTGCATGGTGTTGATTCGTGTCTGTTGGGTTTTGTTGCCGTGTATCACCAGCACATCTTTTTCGCCGATCAGCCGTTGCAGGTACTTGCCGATGTTCGATGCCATCTCCTTGGTTTTGCAAAACACGATCACTTTACGGTATTCTTCCTGCTGGTCGAGCATCCATTCCAGGAGATTGAGCTTGCTTCGCAGGTTCGGGGTTTCATACACCGACTGCTCCACAGTTTCAGCGGTTTTGACTTCTGGCTTGATCTGAATTTCAATCGGAAAGTCGAGGAAATCTCCAGAGATCTTTTTCACGAGATCCGACATGGTAGCGGAGAACAGGATGTTCTGCCGCTTTTGAGGCATGGTTTCGAGGATGCGGTGGAATTGGCGGATGAAACTCTTGTCCATCAAACGTTCCGCTTCATCCAACACAAGGTGCTTGATTTTCTTTGCCCGGATGTGCCCAAGACCGTAAAGTTCGAGGTAGCGTCCGGGAGAGGCTACCAGGATATCGATACCGGCCTTTATGGCTTCGATCTGTTGCTTTGCGCCTTGTCCACCAAATACCACGGCATGACGCAGGCCGGTGTATTTCGACAGGTCGCTGATGGTTTGACCAACCTGGATGCTTAGCTCACGGGTCGGCACCATGATCAGCAACCTGGCGTCGTCGCCTTGCGGGTAGTTCAGTATTCTTAATAAGGGCAGGAGGTAGGCCGCGGTTTTTCCGGTACCGGTTTGGGCGATACCCAATACATCCTGCCCACCCAGGATGGCCGGAATCGATCTTTCCTGAATCGGGGTCGGGCGTTCATACCCCAACTCGCGGACGGCGTCCAGCAGTTGACGGTTCAGTTTGAGGTCGGTGAATTCCAAATCGGACCCGAAGGTAGGGATTGAGTTGGAACGATGGTGGGGCATGGCCGATTCCAATCACATGTAATATATTGATTAACAGTATTTTTATTCCTCAATGGAAATTCTGAACCACCGTTTGTTAATTCCGCTGCCGTTCGTATCTTTGCCCTCCCTTACAAGGGTTCAATCCATTGCAAACCATGTACGCTATCGTCAACATTGCCGGCCAACAGTTCAAGGTCCGTGAAAACCAACCCGTTTTCGTTCACCGTTTGGATGCCCAGGAGGGTGATTCAGTTCAGTTCGATCAGGTGCTCCTGGTGGACAACAACGGTTCCATCAAAGTCGGTGCCCCCGTGGTAGCCGGTGCCAAGGTATCCGCCAAGGTATTGTCCCATCTAAAAGGGGACAAGGTGCTGGTATTCCACAAGAAGCGCCGCAAAGGCTACCGCAAACTGAACGGTCACCGTCAGTCTCTCACCAAAATCCAGATTGAAAAGATTTCCGCATAAATCAACCTGCTTCTAATCCTCCCTCAACATGGCACACAAGAAAGGCGTCGGTAGTTCCAAGAACGGACGCGAATCCCATAGCAAGCGCCTTGGCATCAAGGTCTTCGGCGGTCAGAAAGTTATCGCCGGCAACATCATCGTACGTCAGCGTGGAACCAAGCATCACCCCGGTAACAACGTCGGAATCGGCAAGGATCACACCCTGTTCGCATTGGTTGACGGTACGGTTATGTTCCGCAAGAAGACCGATGACAAATCTTATGTTTACGTCAAGCCCTTCGACACGGCTGCTACGGCTTGATCAGATAGAGTATTGAAACAAAAAAGCCCTGCCGTTCGGCGGGGCTTTCTTTTTGGTTTCACCCGGTTCAAAACTATTAACGTAGCTTCCAGCTTGAAATCGTGATCTTCTTTTTATTGAACGCACTCACACCGAATATTTTTTCCTGGTTGATGTTCGTGCAGTAGTCGAAACGAGCCGGCTCCGAACCCGAGGCCAGTGCGGCATTCACAACCGAGAAACCAACAGTGGTGTTTTCATAGATCAGGTTGTAGAAGCGGTCGTAATAAACCACCGCTTTACGTTCATCATCTACGAGCAGGAGCTTACTCTTGGGCGTTATATTATCAGACAACCAGATGTCTGATTTGGTCATGTCCACGTAGCTCTTCCGGTTGCGGATCAATTTGATCAGGTTGTAATGGACTTGGTAGATGTGTCCGTTTTTGTAGTTCAGGTACAGGTTGTACGAATGGCTGAAGCGGGTGAAATAAAAATCCTGCAGATAATCGTTGTTGCTGTAATAGGTGGGTATGGAAGGGATGTCGAAGGCTTTGAAATAGTGGTTCAGGAGCTTGTACCAGTCTTCGGGTGATTTGTAGGTGAGCGTCTCCAACTTACGGGAAGCAGGATCATATCGGAAGATGCGCTGTTCGTCGTTGTCCATCACCAACAGCTTATCGTACTCATCGAATTCCATCGCCCGAACGCACTTTGTTGAAGGCAATTCGATACTGTCTGTGACCTGCCCCGATGGTGTATAGAGGAAGATAACGGGGCGTGAGCAGGCGTTGAAGGCGATGTTCTCCTTGGAGTCAGCTGCAATTCGGAATGTATAACCCGATGCGCTACCTACCGATTCAGTAGGTATGTTGAACAGTTCGGTACGGATCAAACGTCCTTCCTGGCCACGGGCCCCTGTGATTAAGAACAGGAGGAAAGCCGTAATGATTGGAGTGGCCGAAAGAATCAGCTTGGCAGGAATAGCATGTTTTGTAACTGGAACGTTGCCAGCATGGGGGTCAATGCGCATCTTCACCGGATAGTCTTTGCTTCAATTTCGACCAGCGCGACTGAAGTGATTCGGTCATCTGGTACATCACAGGCACGAGGATCAGGGTGAGAACCGTGGCGAAAGACAATCCGAAGATCATGGTCCAGCTAAGGGGTCCCCAGAACGCCACGCTGTCTCCGCCGAAGAAGAGGTGAGGATTTCCCGTGGCCAGCAACCGTTCGAAATCGATGTTCAATCCGATGGCCAGCGGAATCAGCCCCAGGATGGTTGCTCCGGCTGTAAGCAGAACGGGGGTCATGCGTGTCTTTCCGGCTTCGATGATGGCTTCGCGTGTCGGCATACCCTGCTCTTTCAGTACATCGGTGAACTCTACCAGCAGGATGCCGTTACGTACTACGATTCCGGCAAGTGCCACGATACCGACCCCCATCATGATGGTAGAGATGGTCATACCGGTGATGGCATAACCAAGAAATACACCGATCATGCTGAATAGGATTTCAGACAGGATGATAACGGGTTTTCCAAGCGAATTGAACTGCGTGACCAGGATGAGGAAGATGATGGCCAGTGAGGCCAGCATGGCTGTACCCAGGAATGACATGGTCTCCGCCTGCTCTTCCTGTTGTCCGGTCATCACGATTTCAATTCCATCCGGTGAAGGGAACCCCGACATGGCTGACTCTACGGAGTTCACCACGCCGTTGGGGTCGTATCCCCGTAGCACATTCGAACTGATGGAGACGACACGTTTCTGATTGATCCGCTTGATGCCGCCGTAGGTGGTGGTGTATTGGATGTCGCTGAAAGACGATAAGGGTATCTGGCGCACCAGTCCGCCCATGTTCATATCCCTGAAGGTGAGTTTTGAATTTTGCAGCACTTCCACGTTGGTGCGTTGTTCAGACATGTAGCGCAGCTGGATTGGATATTCGTCGTTGTCATCGCGGAATTTGGATACCTCGCTTCCGAAAACTGCAGTTCGAAGCTCCATGCCGATTTCAGCAGTACTTACACCCTCACGGTTTGCGCGTTCGCGGTCGATGTTGAATACGATTTCGGGCTTGCGTTTTTCGAAATCCGATTTGAGCTTCTCCACACCGGGAATCTCCTCCTTCTCAAGATAACGTTGCAGCTTATCCGCAGTTTCCGCCAGCTCCTCTAGGTTGTCCCCCCGCACTTCGATGTTGATGGGCTTGCCGACAGGCGGACCTCCCTGTTCCTGATCGACATAGATCTCGGCACCGGGGATTCCCTTCACCGCATCGCGTATGCTGCTGAGGTAGTTGGCTGATGAAATGCCGTTCCGGTCGCTGAATTTCTTGAATGCGACAGTGATCTTCGCCTTGTGCGGTTGCACGCTTACATCGAATTCACGGTCGTCGTTTGCTCCAACGGCCACATTGGTGATGACCGACGTGACAATGGGATTGTTCGTGCCCAGTACGTTGAAGATCCTTCTTTCGACAATCCGGGCTACGCTATCCGTCGTGGCCGGATCGGTGCCGATGGGCATCTTGATGAAGGTGTAAATGAAATTCGGATCGCTGCTTGGAAAGAAAACCACATCCGGTGCCCGGAGGATCATGCCGAATAAAGAAACGAAGAAGAGGGTGATGGCGCCGGCAACCATTGATTTAGGCCGTTGAAGCGCCCATACTAGCCTGCGACCGTACCATTCCCGGAATCGAGGCCATAGCTTAGACTGGAAGGCGAGAATCCATTTTTGGACGACGAAGTGGTTCAGGAATGCAAAGCCAATCGACAACAACATCAGGTTGCCCATGGCATGTTGTCCCCAGACATGGAAGAGTACGGATAAGGCAGCGAGGATGACTGAAGTGATCTTCAATCCACGCGTTATCACGGGATGGCGTATCGTTTCTTCGTCATGCGGTTTCATGAAGGCGACGGCAAATACCGGATTGATGATATAAGCTACGACCAACGAAGCGAGCAGAGTGACGATCAGGGTGATGGGAAGGAAGAACATGAACTCGCCGATAGTGCCGGTCCAGAATGCAAGAGGTACGAACGGGGCGAGCGTCGTCATGGTTCCGCTCAACACGGGTAGGAAAACTTCCCCGGCCGCCATTTTCGCGGCTTGTTTGATGGGTATCTTGCCGTTGTCGAAGATGCGGTGTGTGTTCTCGATCACCACAATCGCATCATCCACGACTATCCCTAAAGCAAGAAGGAAAGAGAAAAGGACGATCATGTTCATCGTAAACCCGATGGCGGGCATGAACATGAATGCGAGAAACATCGACAGGGGCACGCTCATGGCCACGAAGAACGCATTGGTCGTCCCCATGAAGAACATCAGGATGAGCAATACCAGGATGAATCCGATGATGATCGTATTGATCAGGTCGTGAAGGGTGGTTCGGGTCTGGTCGCTCTGGTCACCGGTGATGGTCACTTTCACATTCTTCGGGAGATCCGTACGCTGAATGTCATCCACGATGGCCTTGATCTTGTCCGTGGCTTCAATCAGGTTGTAACCGGTGCGCTTGACGACATTCAGGGTGATCACATTTTTGTTGTCAAGACGGGCATAGCTCTCCTGTTCCTTGAACGTATCTGTCACATCTGCGATTTCTTTCAGATACACCGTACTACCAGCTGACCCGTAGATGATGATATTTCCGATCTCTTCTACGTTTTTGAATTCCCCACGGACAGAAATGGCACGTTTGATCCCGTCGCTGCTGATGGTACCGCCGGAAATCGACAGGTTCTCGAAGCGGACAGCCATCTCGACATCCGCCATGGTGATCCTGGCGGCCTGCATGCGGTACATGTCCACGTTGATCTGGATCTCCCGGTCAAGCGCACCGACCATCTGGACGCGGCTGATCTCTTTCATGCTTTCGATCTTGTCCTTGATGTCATCGGCATATTTTTTCAGCTTGTTCAGCTCGATGTCGCCGCTCAGGTTGACGAAAAGGATAGGCAGTTCCGAAAAGTTGATATCGGTGATGGAAGGGTCTTCTTTCAGATTGGTCGGCAGATCGGATTTGGCCTTGTCCACGGCGTCTTTCACACGCTGCTTGGCATCGGCTACAGATACGTCGGAATTGAATTCCACGATGATGCTGGAAAAATCCTGTATAGAATTGCTCGTGATTTTCTTTACTCCGGATACTCCTTTCACCTGCTTTTCGATCGGTTTGGTGACCAGGTTCTCCATGTCACTAGGGGAGTTTCCCGGATGAATCACGCTGACGAAAATCTGCGGTAGGGAGATGTCAGGAAAGTTCTCTTTGGGCAGGTTTTGATAGGAAAGTATGCCTGCCAGTGTGATGATCACTGTCAGGATGTAGATGGTCGTCTTGTTATCGATCGACCAACTGCTGGCCTTGAATTCCTTGAAGTAGTCCTTCATGCTGGAAATGGGTTTCGTTGGGTGTGGGTATACTGCATCATGGATTTACATCCTGTCCTTCGCTCAGGTCCTGGTAACCGCTGGTGACAACGGCATCGCCCGGGTTCAGTCCTTCGGTGATTTCAATTTTGCCGTTATACGATTTTCCTGTACTGACCATGGCCTTCTTCGCTTTGCCATCTACATTAGTGTACACATAACTTCCTTCCGGTGAGTTCTGAACCACATCAATCGGCAATACGATGGCGTCGTTCTTTTTGTAATCGATGATGCGGAGTACGGCGACCTGGTTCGGGTGGAGCTTGCTTTTTCCTGAAGTCACGGCAACCTCAACTTTGAATGTTCGATTGAGGTTGTCAATCACTTTTCCGGAATGTACGATAAGTGTACGTATGCTCTCTTTGGTGTCCGGGAAATATACCTCGACCGAATCTCCATCCTGGATGGTACCGATGTAGGCCTCGGCGACGTCCGCCACGACTTTCAAATCCATGAAATTCACCACGCGCAATCCGGGCATTCCCGGAGAGAACATCTGACCCATCCGTACATCCACTGCATCCACTGTGCCGTCAATCGGCGATTTCACACGGCTCAGTTCCAACTGTTGGTTCACCGTGGCTATTTTTTTGTCGATTGAAGAGAGCGCGTTCTTTGCCTGAAGGAATTGCACTTCAGTGCCGATGCGTTGGTCCCAAAGCGACTTTTGCTTCTCAAACATGACCGCAGCGAATTCCCTTTGTGTCTGCAGCTCACTCAGTGATTGTTTTACCACTGAGTTCTCCAGCTCCAGCAGCAACTGACCTCTCCTGACCTGATCACCCGTCTGGATCAGGATCTTACTTATCGTGCCCGGCATGTCAGGACTGATGGTGACATTCTGTTCACCTTCTACTTTCGCCTGAACCTCGATCTTGTGAATAAACTGGTCCGTGGCCATGATAGTGGTTGCGACTGACCCGGTGCCTTCCGGAGAATACCCTTCGGATGCGGCAAGCTCTTTTTCAAGAAGCGCGATCTGTTTACGGATCTCCGCCTGCTGTTTCTTCAAGGATTCGAGTTCCGCCCTTTTGTCTTTTTCTCCGCAGGAGATGAATCCTGCAATAAGTGCAATGAGTAGAGTATGGATGATGTTCTTCATGGTTCAGATGTAATGGGTATGATTCAGTATGCGATTGATCCGCTGATGCGTTCCAGTTCGATTTGGGAGATAAGGGTGTCGTATAGGACATTGAAGAAATTGGCGTCCGCTTCGCGCACATCACTTTCTGCATTCACCATTTCCAGGCTCGATCCCAACCCGTTGTCGTACTTTGTTTTCGATACTCGCGAAATCTCTTTCGCGAGCTCTCGGTTTTTTCGGACGAAGTCGAGGCTGAGCAGGTTGTTCCTGTAATTCGTCCGGGCCTGGTCGAGTTCCAGCTGGAAACTGTTGCGCATCAGATCAAGGGCGTTGTCGATTTTTTCGAGCGAAAGTCGTGACTGAGCCAGTTTGGATTTGTTCTGCAGGCCCGTCCAGATCGGTACGGATAGCCTGGCACCTATGAGGGTGGTGGGGAACCATTTCAGTCCTCCACTGAAAAAATCAAATTGGTTTCGCGCGTTGTTGTAACTGAATGTACCGAAGGCGACCAGGTTCGGCATGTAGCCCGCCTTGCTCAGCTTCACATCCAGCTCCTGCATTTTGCGCGAAACGGAGAGAACTTCGTATTCCGGACGGTTTTCGAGATTTACCTTGTCAGGCACGGTCGTTTTTTTCTTCGCGATCTCTTCGAGGCGCTCGGCAAGAATTATCTGTTCCTGGTAGGGATAATTCATGTTGTATTTTAATAAAAGATAGCTCAAGGCTTTGAAATTCATCACTTTTTCCTTCTCCACAAGGAGGTTGTTGTAAGTGAGTTCCATCCTGTCTACATCCACTTTTTCGACGAATCCCGCTTTGTTCAGCGCCTTGGTCTCATTCATGAGTTTCTCCACACGCTGTAGGTTCGCTTCGATGATGTCGAGGCGGGCATCGGACACCAGCGCTCCAAAGTAGGCCTTGGTGACATTCACGGCAACATCGGTGCGGCTTTGCTTGGTCTTCTTCTGGCTTAACTCACGGTAAGTGCGGGCGGCCTGTAGTCCGACAAGGTAGGATCCGTCAAATACAAGTTGAGAAAAAGAGAATCCTCCCGACATGCTATATTGCTGTCCGAACTGCACGGGGATGTACTGTCCGGCTTCCGCACCGAAGAATTCGCCGGGGACGAAGCTGACCGGTACATCGATGAAGTTGTTCAATTCCCCGTTGAACCGGATCTGCGGAGTTCCCGCGCCGGTGAGTTCATCGACTTTGCGGTCAGCGATGCGTTCATCCAGCACAGCGTTCTTGACGCTGGCATGCTTGTCCAGTGCGTATTGAATAGCGTCGTCCAAGGT
The DNA here is from genome assembly GCA_046049215.1 of Bacteroidota bacterium. Lineage (GTDB taxonomy): Bacteria > Bacteroidota > Bacteroidia > AKYH767-A > OLB10 > JAJTFW01. The sequence continues at coordinate 24,156 of JBJOER010000019.1, forward strand.
GAAAGACGACTGCTGGGCGTTTGTCGTCCCGGCCGCAGCCAGTATCAGTACGATGACCAGGAGTTTTCTTATTTGCGGTTGCATGGTTTGCAAAGGGCTTGTGTTTGTGGTTTGTGGTTTTTTCAATGCACATCCCTGAAAAGGGTTTGCTTGTATTTCAATATGAGTTTGTGTCCTTTCAATGTGCAAATACCGAAAAGGAAGTGTTCCAGTAGCTGAAGATTCACATCTTTCAGGTTGAATTTGTCAGGCGGGAAATGCATCGGGTTGAGAGCCGACTCGACTTGCTCGAGCCTCAGTTGTGCAATGATGCGAATGTTGAAGTCGCTCCGGTAAAGGTCTTGTTGTCGACCGTTTTCGAGGTTTCTGGTGATTTGATTCAGGATGAATTCATCCTTGAACCGTCTGAATGTCTGCCAGGCTTCGGGGTGATGGCGTTGCATGTCGTAGAAAACATTCGGATTTACGGATCCGAAGATCTCATTCGTATAACGCATCATCAGCATGATCTCTTCCACGGAATCACGGGCCTTGTCTGCCATGGCTTCCATTTGATGGAAGTGCTCGCGGACACTGGAAGCGACCAGTTGCACCACGATTGTGTTCTTGTCCGGGAACTCGCTGTAAATGGTTTTTTTGGACATGCCCAGGTGACGGGCCAGGTCATCCATGGTGACGCTCTTGATCCCATAGCGGATAAAAAGCTCCTCGGCTCCTGCTAAGATGCGGTGGTCGGATTTGAAAAGACTCATGGAAATGAAGGGATGCAAAACTACGGAAACGAAAAATTTATTTATCGTTTCCAATAAAAAATATCAAATTGATAATCAATGTTTAATGCTTTCGAGGAGTGTGCTTTGGCCGGAATACCCGGATCGAGGGGAACTGGGGTTGGGTTGTGGTCGTTCCCGCTATCCCTGACCGAACGCTTACCTTTGCATCATGCTTACGCTCACGGTGCTCTTTTTGGAAAGTCTTGGTGGAGGTGAACTTCTTTTGATCCTGGTCTTTGTTTTGATCTTTTTCGGCTCGAAGAATATCCCTTCCCTGGCTCGTGGTTTGGGTAAGGGTATCCGGGAGATGAAAGATGCCATGAACGGTGTGCAAAACGAGATCCGGAAGGGCATGGATGATGTGGAGCGGGAGGGTGGAAAAATCCTCGCTGATGAGGAAATATCAGATGTGAAAACTCAATCCGCTCCACTGCCTGTAGTTCTGCCGGAAGAACGATCCGCAAGTCGCAGCGCCCCTATGGGTGGTACAACCGGCTCAGCGGAGCAGTGAACCGATGACCTTGCCCGTACAGCCGTTGGGCTGGGGAATGTCAAGCATGAATGAAATGGTAGGAGCGATGTCTGTGATGTCGGTGGCCTGGTGGTCACTGCCTGGTTTGATCTTCCATCCATACCACAACAACGGAACGTGTGTATCGTAGGGGAAAGGGCTGTGGTGCGTGGTTCCGCACTGCCTGTCTTTGCCGTATAAGCTGTCTGTCCAGCCCGGAGAATACACCAGCCAAAGATGCCCCGAACGCATAGGATGATGTCCGCGCTGGATCTTGTCCTTGAAGAGTTGATGATAAGCTTCTCTTTCCAGATCGCATCCTGTCAACACATCGTGCAAACCGGGAAATACTGAACGGAGGTAGGAAGCCATTTCGGTTTCCATTTTGCAAAGGTCTTTGCCTTCAAGGCGCAGGATTTCTTCATTCAGAAGAACCTGGTCGTTGAAAATGCCTTTAAAATACCTGCTGCTACCGGCTTGTCGGGTCAGCATGGCCTTGATCGTATCTTCTACGGTCAGGTTGTCCAGAAAGCCACCGTTCAGCTTTTGGTCTTTGAGGTATTTCGGGTTTTCCATGCAACCATGGTCCGCCGTGAGGAAAACCAGGTACTGGTTCTTTCCGATGCGTTCATCGAGGAAACGGAACAGGTCGGCCAGGTCGCGGTCGAGTCTGAGGTAAGTGTCTTCGGTTTCAATAGCGCGGGGACCGAACTGGTGGCCGATGTAATCCGTGGCGGAAAAACTGATGCAAAGGAAATCAGTAATGGAATCGGCTCCGAGTTTTTCACCGGCGATAGATGCGATGGCAAAATCCTTGGTGAGGGTGTTTCCGGCAGGGATTTTCCGGACAAGATCGTAGCTGCTGCCGCGCAATGCGGGTAGGTTGTGCGGGAAAACCGGGCTTGTTTCGCCGGTGAATGTGGCTTCGTAGGGTGTGTCGTCATCGTCACTGTTGACATACGTTTCCACCGGGTAAAGCGTATTCCAGGCTGTGGTCAGCACTTGATCGGACAAGCGTCGCTCGTTGAAACTCCTCGCCCATTCCGGCATTGCTTTCATGTACCAGGTGCTGCTGATCCAGTTCCCGCTTTTACTGTCGAACCAGTAGGCTGCATCCGCACTTCTGCCCGCAGGGAGAATGGCGCCGCGGTCTTTCAGCGATACACCGATCACTTTGGAACTGGATCGTGTGGCCAGTTTCAGCTGGTCTGTGACCGTAGTGGTGAGCAACCGTACTGGCGACATTTGCCCCTCACGTCCTGTACCGCCCAACCCTTGCGCAGTAGAGTCGAAAGTACAATAGACGCTACGACCCTCATGCCGGTCGAACCAATCGTTACCGGCAATACCATGAATCGCGGGCGTCGTGCCTGTGTAGATGCTGGCGTGACCTGGAGCCGTTGTGGTAGGAGCGTAGTTGTAGTTGACGTTTTTGCACTGATGTCCCTCCTGCATCAGGCGACTGAAGCCGTCGTTTCCGAACCGTGATCCGTAACGGGTGAGGTAATCCGGTCGCATCTGGTCAACAACGATTCCGACAACCAGTCGAGGACGTGCGTTACCCTGCGGTTGTGCAAAGAGGGGGTGGGCAAGGAGAAGAAGAATGGGGAGGAGCCTGTTGACCATGATGCAAAGGTAGGTCAGTACCGTCAAGACAAGACCATGCCTTGATTCCGGAATTGTTTAAAATCGATGGGGCGTGTTGAAGCTCAGAGGGCCATGGGTACTTCCATCAACAAGAGTTCTGATTCCTCCGAAACCTGTACGTCGAGGCGGTCGATATTCCAGATTCCAAACCCATCACGCTTTTGCATTTCCTGTCCGTTGATGCTCACCTTCCCTTTGATCAGGAATGCGTATACGCCGTTTCCTTTTTTCTTGATGGTGTATGTCGCGGTTCGCCCTTGGTCGAATTTTCCCAAATGAAACCAGGCATCCTGGTGGATCCATACTCCGTCGTCATCCTTACTTGGGGAAAGGATCTGTTGAAAACGGTTGTGCCGGTCGTGGGCTTTGAGGCTGAGCTGGTCGTAACGTGGTTCTACGTTCTTCTTGTTGGGGAATAACCAGATCTGAAGGAACTTCACCTGCTTGTCGGGGTTCTTGTTGTACTCACTGTGGCGGATACCCGTTCCTGCGCTCATCACCTGGATGTCGCCATTACGGATGACTGTGACATTGCCCATGCTGTCGCGGTGCTCAAGGTCGCCTTCCAGCGGGATGGAGATGATCTCCATGTTGTCGTGGGGGTGGGTTCCGAATCCCATGCCCGGAGCGACGATGTCGTCGTTCAGTACACGTAATACACCGAAGTGCATGCGTTCAGGGTTGTAGTATTGGGCAAAACTGAAGCTGTGTTTCGTATCCAGCCATCCGTGGTTGGCCATGCCCCTGCTTTCAGCGGGATGAAAGATCGCGTTCTCCATGATGGTGGTTTTTTCGGTAGGTAGATGGTTGAAGCCGACAGGTTCGAGTGGTTTTAATTCGTCGATTTCGTTTTGGCCCAACTGGCCTCTTACGGTGCTGCCGGCAAGGATGGCAGTCCCCAGGAGTCCGTTCCGTAGAAATGTCTTGCGGTCCATTGGTTTGCTTCTCTTGAATTTCCATCAAAAAAACGAATAAACAACCGAATTTGTTTCACCATTATTCCGGTCGGGTCAACGGCGATCCATACCGGTCCTATCGGTCATCGTTGCAGCGACCAGGCCGCCCAGCAGGCCAGCAGGCAGGACAATGTTGTCACCACCAGGTAGGCAATGGCGAGTGTGATTTGGCCATTACGAATAAGTTCGAATCCTTCCAGGCTGAAGGTGGAGAAAGTGCTGAGTCCGCCGCAGAAGCCGACGCCCAGCAGCAGGCGTTCCCGCTCGAATTGTCCGGGTCTCATAAAGATCAAGCCCGCAAGAAAACCCAGAATGGCCGAAGCTATGACGTTCGCCAGGAATGTCGACCAGGGCCAGCTATCACTATCCGTACGGGGCAGTAGGGTGCCGATCCAATAACGTAACACGCTGCCGAATCCTCCACCCAAAAAAACAAGGATCAGCTTATCCATGACTGTTCTTATTTCTCGAAAGGAGGTTCGGAGGAAGGAATCCGTATAGTCGCACAGCACCAAGTGCAAGAACTGCGCCCAGCAGCCATCCCCCGATCACATCGATGGGGTAGTGGGCCCCAAGATAGACCCGACTGTACCCGTTGAATGCCACGTATAGCAGAAAGATGATTCCGAGACTCTTTCTTCGTTCCGCAAGCAGGGATCCGAGAAAAATGGCAAGGGCCATCGTGTTCGCCGCGTGTGAACTGACAAATCCATATTGTCCCCCGCATTTTCCGTCAACCAGGTGTACCTGTCCTTTCAAAACAGGTTCATGGCATGGGCGAGGGCGTTGAGTCCATTCTTTCAGTCCGGTTGAGATCTGGTCGCTGGCCGTGATCAGCACGACCGTTGTTATAACGGTAAGGATTGTACGCAAATGCTGCTGCCTGATCAGAAGGTACAGAAGCCAGGCATAAAGTGGTATCCAGCTGTATTTGAACGTTAACCATTTGAACAGGAAATCACCGGTTGGGCCGTGAAAGCCGTTTACTTTCAGAAAAGCGGCGGTGTCGAAAGCGTTCAGCCAATCCGGTAACGGACCGTTCATCGGTTGAGAAATGAGCGTTCGTTCAACATTCGCCACAATACGTCCTTCAGTGCTATAATGCCTTGTCCGGTGACAGCGGAGATGAAGGTGATCGGAACGGGTGCTCCGTCTATGTGCTTGTCTCTTGGGCACTCGGCTTCAATGGCCGTTTTCAACTCCTCGTCGATCATGTCGCATTTGGTGATGGCGATCACTCGTCTCTTGTCGAGCAGGTCGGGGTTGTGAAGGCGCAATTCACTCATCAGGATGCCATACTCTTTCCGGATATCCTGTGTATCTACCGGTATCATGAACAGGAGAACCGCGTTTCGTTCAATGTGCCGCAGGAATCGTGATCCCAGTCCCTTTCCGGCATGTGCACCTTCGATGATTCCCGGAATATCGGCCATTACGAAACTTTGGTTGTCACGGTACCGCACCATGCCGAGATTTGGAACGAGTGTCGTGAATGGGTAATCCGCTATCTCGGGTTTGGCTGCAGAGACCACGGAGAGCAGGGTGCTCTTTCCGGCATTCGGGAAGCCCACCAGGCCCACGTCGGCCAGGATTTTCAGTTCGAGTATTTTCCATTCCTCCAGACCGGGCTCTCCCGGTTGAGCGAAACGGGGGTTCTGTTGTGTGGACGATTTGAAAAACGCGTTGCCTTTACCGCCTCGTCCTCCGGGCAAAAGCACCACTTCCTGTCCGTCGGCTTCGATCTCGAATTCCTGTTCACCGGTCTCCGCATCACGGGCGATGGTGCCCAATGGGACCTCCAGGATCACATCGGAACCGTCTGCTCCGGTTTTTAACGCGCTGCTTCCTGCTACACCCGGATCGGCGATGACGTGCTTACGGTATTTGAGGTGCAAAAGCGTCCACAACTGGGCGTTTCCACGAAGAATGATATTCCCTCCTCTTCCTCCGTCCCCTCCGTCGGGTCCGCCTTTGGCAGTGAGCTTGTCGCGGTGGAAATGCACCGAACCCGCACCGCCCGCGCCACTGCGGCAGCAGATCTTCACATAGTCAACAAAGTTGGATCCGGCCATCGCTGTTCAGGTAGTTGAGAAGCCGGTTTTGGTACCGGATTCAGTTAAGTGCTCAAAGGCTAGAGTCGATGGCCTCGCAGAGGCGATCAAAAATCTCATCGATACTTCCGATGCCGTCGATGCCGATGTATTTGCCCTGATGCTGGTAGTAGTCCCGCACCGGTTCTGTTTCATTGCGGTAAACGTCAATCCGTTTCTGTACAACAGACGGATCCTGGTCATCCGCCCTGCCCGAATCCTTTCCGCGAAGCAACAATCGTTTTTTCAGCTCCTCTTCTTCCACTTCCAAGGCAAGCATCATGGTGATGCCGGTCTGTTTGGATGACAGGAAACGGTCAAGCGCTTCGGCTTGGGCAGGGGTGCGTGGGAATCCGTCGAAGATGTAGCCGGCCGCCCCGGGCGTCTTGTCCGCTTCAGACTCGAGCAAGCGGATGGTGACTTCGTCGGGTACCAGATGTCCTTTGTCCATATAGCTTTTGGCGAGCTGACCCAGCTCAGTGCCGTTCTTCAGGTTGGCGCGGAAGATGTCGCCCGTAGAAAGATGGATCAGGTTGTATTTATCAACAAGTCTGGTGCTTTGGGTTCCTTTGCCGGCTCCGGGAGGACCGAACAGGACGATATTGAGCATGGTATGCTTTTGAGTGTGGTTAGGATTTCAATTGGTAGATATCTGCCAGGTTACGGCCCAGGCCGTCGTAATCGAGTCCGTAGCCGACAACGAACGCAGGAGGGATTTCAAAGCCGACGTAGTCAGGAGTGATGTCCTGCCTTAGTGACGCAGGTTTGAATAGCATGGTGGCGAAACGGAGGCTGGCGGGATTTTTTTTCCTCATCTCATCGATCAGGTAAACGGCGGTATCGCCGGTATCGATGATGTCCTCGACGAGGATAACATGTCTTCCTTCCAGGTTCTCGCTCAAACCGATGAGGTTTCTGACTTTCCCCGTGCTTTCGGTTCCGTGGTACGAGCTGACCCGGATGAAACCAATTTCGCAGGATGTGTGGATGTTCCTCAGCAGGTCGGCCATGAAGATGACCGAACCATTGAGTACACCGATGAGCATCGGCTTAAGCCCCTCATACTCGCGGTCGATGAGAGCGCCGAGTTCGGAGACACGCGCCTGTATCTGCTCGGCTGTGATGAATGGGACGAATGTCTTGTCGTGAACCTGTACGGAGTCCATGGAATCGGCAAAGGTAGTGGGAATGTCCATTCAGCGAAGCATGGAATCGCACCCGAACCGTTTGCTATTGACCCACCGCAAACGTTTGTATCCGATTGCACGATGATTCCCTTGTTTTTCCCCCTATTTTTGCCGGCGATGAGTACCGCTTTTGCAAGTGAACATTTCCGCCTGGGGATCCTTGGTGGGGGCCAGCTCGGCCGAATGCTGATTCAGGAATGTATCAACCTGAACGTCAGTACCCATGTGATGGATCCCGATTCCAATGCCCCTTGCCGGCACCTGTGCGACCGGTTTACCCACGCTGACCTGATGTCCGACGAGGATGTTTATCGGTTCGGAAAGGAGTGCAGCCTGTTGACCGTAGAGATCGAACATGTCAATACCCACGCCCTGGAGCGTTTGGAGTCTGAGGGGGTGCCCGTGTTTCCGCAGCCCCAGTTGTTGCGGTTGGTTCAGGACAAAGGGTTGCAAAAGCAGTTTTTTGTGAACCATGGCATTCCGACCGCTCCTTTCGTACTGATCAATAGCCGCGAGGAGCTCGCCCGAATGACGGCTCACCTTCCCGCGATGCTGAAGCTGCGAAAAGGAGGCTACGATGGGAAGGGGGTCATGAAAGTACGCAACAGCGATGAGGTTGCTAATGCTTTTGACGGACCATGCGTAGTGGAGCAATTGGTTGATTTTCGGTGCGAAATATCGGTCATTGTGGCCCGAAACATACACGGTGAAATCAGTCATTTCCCTGCCGTGGATATGGAATTCAATCCGGAGGTGAACCTGGTCGAATTCCTTTGTAGTCCTGCTCGTATCCCCCAAGAAATCGCAGAGCGTGCCATCGCCATCGCCCGTGAGGTGATCGGGAAGATGGGTATGGTCGGACTGTTGGCCGTGGAGATGTTCGTGACCACTCACGGAGAAGTGCTGGTGAACGAGATCGCTCCCCGTCCACACAACAGCGGTCATCAGACGATCGAGGGGAATGTCACCTCACAGTATGCGCAACATCTGAGGTCCATCCTGGGGCTGCCCCTGGGCGATACTTCCTGTGTGCGACCTGCAGTAATGATCAATCTCCTAGGTGAACCGGGTCATACGGGTGAGGCGCATTACCTGGGAATAGACCGTGTACTGGACATGCCCGGTGTGTATGTCCATCTTTATGGTAAGAAAACAACCAAGCCTTTCCGGAAGATGGGTCATGTCACCGTTACGGCAGAGAACCTTGAGGAGGCCATCGCCCTTGCACGGCATGTGCAGGGCGTATTGAAGGTGGTGACACAGTAATGAGATCCAACGGAAACGACCCAAATGCCCTGGTATTCAGGTTAACGAATCAGGTTGCCACTATGGTTCTTTCCCAATAACGATACAATGACAATGAAAAAAGCACTGGTAGGAATCATCATGGGCAGCGATAGCGATCTTCCTGTGATGCAGGAGGCTTCCGATGTCTTGAATGAACTCGGGGTTGCGCATGAACTCACCATCGTCTCTGCACACCGCACACCCGACAGGATGTTCACCTATGCCCGGGAAGCAGCCGGTCGTGGAATTCGGGTGATCATCGCCGGTGCGGGTGGGGCCGCGCATTTACCGGGGATGACCGCATCCGTTACACCTTTGCCGGTGATCGGTGTTCCGGTTCGTTCGTCCAACAGCATCGACGGCTGGGATTCCATCCTTTCCATCCTCCAGATGCCCAACGGTGTGCCCGTCGCGACCGTGGCATTGAATGCTGCACGCAACGCCGGAATTCTTGCAGCACAAATGTTGGCCACCTCCGACGAAGCACTTCTGAAACGGATCGCCGCATACAAGAACACCCTTCGCGACAAAGTTCTGGAAGCAGCGAGACGTGTAGAGTCAAAACCCGGCCGGATCACCAAAGACAAGTCTGCGAAATCAGTTCGTAAGAAAAAGTGAGACGACTGACGGCAGGCTTAATCCCGTCGTTCAATTAATTTACAACACTACATCCTTTCCTTTTTTTTCGGGGGATGCCTTCATTTTTAAACCCATGTTTTCAACTGCCAGGATCCCAACGATCCTCATCGCCCTTGGCGTTTCCTTTCCGTTGGCGCTCAATGCGCAATTTCCGGCTACTCCCGATAGGATAGCAGGAGCCGGATCAATGCTGTTCCAGTCAAACATCTCCTCCGGGGCCTTCGGCAATCCGGCGATCCCTGACTCGGTAACCGGTGCACGTTTTTTTATCTATTCCAGCCAATCCTTCATGACTCCGGAGTTGACCGAGACCGGATTGGCGTTTTTGATCCGTCTTCCCGGATCCACCCAACTTTCGCTCGGATATGCTGTCAAAGGTTTTGACCTCTACAAAAAACAACATGCCTTGCTGTGCCTCAGCAGGCATTTCGGTGGAGTTACGGCGGGAATCCGGATCACCTACGGCGGTACGCAATTCGGTGAGGGGATTCAGGGTGATCACCTTTGGAGCGTTATACCGGGTACGCGCATCCGATTCGGTAAACAGATTGAAATGCTGGCCGGCATGCGTATACCGCTACGAAAAGCGAAAGACCTGCACCAAGAGGAAGCCCGGCTGGGTTGCATTTATCATTTCTCCTCAAGGTTCGCAGTAGGAGTGGAGGCTGTTCAGACCGACAGGCAACTACTTCTGTCCGGAGTGCTGAGGTACAGGCCCGGCGAACGAATTGAATTCCAGGGTGGATTGAGCGGTCAGGAGCCTGTCTGGGGTTTCGGTTGTAGCGTGGAGGTGAAGGGATTCCGGATCATGCTTGCGGCCTGTCACCGTTCATGGCTGGGATTCAGCCCAGGGTTGTCCGTCGAATCACCACTCGTACGTCGATGAGTATTAGGATTTCAACCTTGGTGCTTGTCCTGTTCATCTGCCTTCAGGCTAACGGTCAGGATGTGCCGACTAATGGCGTGCTTCCCGTTATCGATCCGGAAAGTATTCGGATGTCCACTGAAGGCGCTACAGCCGACGACCGTGACGCGGAGCGTCTTCCCCCTTTGGATCTGAATGTGGCGGATATCGGGGAACTTTCCCGGTATCCGGGCTGGTCCGTGCAAAGGGCGCAAGCCCTTGTCGCCCATCGGAACCGATTCGGAAAGTTGCACGGTATTGAGGAGTTGACAGTCGTGGAGGGATTCGATACCGCCTTCATCCGGTCCCAAAAACTGCAACTCGAATTCGGAAAAGAGTTCATCGACGGGCGTTTCCGTCTGCCGGCCCTGTTATCCGCTGCACGTCATGAGCTTCTTTTTCGGACCAGGATATCTCCGCAGGACAGTGTGGGATTTTCATCCGACGGCGAATACCCTTTTTACCTCGGTGATCCGTTCCACGCCACGCTCCGGTACAGGGTGCAAGCCGATCGGCATTTCAGTGCGGGATTCCTGTTGGAGAAAGATCCCGGTGAGCTTTGGCTGTATCAAGGCCGGTTTGATTTTTTCTCCTGGCATATCTATGGGCGTCCGCAGGGCAAATTGCAGGCCTTCTGCATCGGTGATTTTCAATTGCAGTTCGGTCAGGGACTGGTGTTGTGGAGAGGACTTTCCATCGGTAAGGGGAATGATGTCGCCGCTGCTTTCAGACGGGGGACAGGCATCCGGCCCTATGCCTCTGCCGGTGAGAGCGGTTTTTTTCGGGGTACTGCCTTTTCGCTGAAGTTGCGTGATTGGACTACCGATACATGGGTGTCTTACCGGAAGGTTGATGCAGGGATTATGCCCTCGTATAGTTCCTTCGACAACCTGTTGGTTTCAAGCCTGTACGAATCCGGATTGCACCGCACCTTTCGTGAAATTGAAAACCGTGGTAATGTCGGACACTTTTCGACCGGGTTGCATGCCGAACGAGAACTGGGTCTATGGCGCATCGAGCTCACTGCGCATCATCAGCGCTTCAGTATGCCGCTTTGGGCAGGCGACGATCCGTACGAACGGTTCGATCCCGAAGGAAGGTCCTTTTTCCATGCAGGGTTTGCCGGTCGTTATGCATTCAACAATGGAAACGCATACGGTGAATTCGCAACGGATCAGGATGGTGATCCCGCATTCGCCGGCGGAATGGTGCTTGTGCCCGATCATCGTTTCAGCCTTTCGTGGCATTACCGGAATTTCAGTCGGGGGTACATGCCCGTCGGTCCGGATGCCTTCCGTGAATCTTCCAGGACGCAGAACGAAAAAGGACTGTATGCCGGAATTTCCTGGGACTGCCACCGAAAATTGAAGTGGCAGGGGTTCGTCGATCGGTTTGCATTCCCCTGGTTGAAATACACCCAGTCGAGTCCGGTGGAGGGAACCGAATGGGGCACTCAGATCCAGTACATCCCTTCGCGCACCCGGTCGATCAGTCTTCGCTACCGGGAGGAGCATAAACCGGTGGACCATGCGGTTGGTGTTGTCAAGGAGGCATTGCCCGCAGTGCGAAAAGGGTGGCGATGGGAGTACTCGTCCAGTGTAGACAAAACATGGATGCTTCTTGCGCGGATCGAGCAGGTTCAAAGCCGAAGTGTCGATGCACAGGAGTCTGGGACCTTGTTTTTCGCAGACCTTCGCTATAAACCTCTGGGAAAGCCTTACAGTATTTCCGTCCGAAGAACTGTATATCGTACAGCGGGTTATAGCTCACGGATCTACAGTTTTGAGCAGGACCTGGCTGGAGGGATGAACATCCCCTCGTTCCATGGTGAGGGAAGTAAATGGTACGCGCTTTTACGTCTGAAAATCGCCAGGGGTATCGACTTGTGGTTTAGGTACAGCAGGGAAACACGTTTTGAGGAAGGGACGCGTATAGTCCGGGATGAGATCAAGTGCCAGATCCGCTGGGAGTTTTAAAAGAATCGGATTCAGGGATCAGGGTTCTGCTGCCCGATCCGGGTAGGGCACAAGGGGCCGCAAAAATCTACATCCGGCTTACAGATGCGTATATTTGAATGGTATAACTTCGCTTACCACACCCATCTTACATGAAATCAATTCTCTCAACGGTAGTGTTCGCACTCCTGATCACCCAGAGTGCATACTCCGCATCCGGGGGTCGAAACTATCTTCTTCCTGCC
>JBJOER010000020.1:0-14187 GCA_046049215.1 Bacteroidota bacterium
TCTCTTTTTGAGTGCCGCGGGCTCCGGCACCGCGTCCTTTTTTGGATGGTTCGGCTTTTTCGGCGACTTCTATCCCTAAATCGGTGAAATTGATTTCGGGGTGTTGTGCCTGATGGTCGATGATCTTGTAAATCAGATCCTGTTTTTTCAGGTTCTCTATGCCGTCGACGCGCATTTTCCGGGCGATTTCTTTCAGCTCCGGCAATAATTTTTCATTCAGTTCGATGATGTCAAACATGTCAGATTCAAGGATACGTGGCTAAGTTGAGTTGCAACAGGGTTAAAGCCTTTGGAAGGCAGGAAATAACGAAATGAGTAGGTTTGGGAATTCGGGTAAACGATTACCCGGAAACATGCTTAAGAAAGAAGCGGAAAATGCCTCTGCTTATTGCTTGTTACAAAAGTAGGTCTTTTTCATCCAATATGCAAATTCATCATCATCTCGCCTCTTTTTTTATCAACAGGGCTTTCCCACATTTGCAGTGAAACTTCAGTTTGCCATGATTCAGCGAATCCAAAGCGTTTACCTCATCCTTGTCGCCCTTTGCGGATTGGGCCTTTATTTCTTTCCTGTGGTCAGCCTGGTTCCTGAAACCGCGTCGGTGGATCCTTCAGTGTACCATTTCAATGCCCTGCAAGTTGATCGCATCAGCAATGGAGCATCCGAGTTGTTGGTCCGTCCATGGCCTATTTTGGTACTGAACGCATTGCTTGTGTCCGGTTCTGTATTTATCATTCTGCAATACCGTAACAGAAAGCAACAGATCCGTTTTACCCATGTGCTATTCTTGGCTGTCCTTGTCGAGCTTGTGCTTATTCTATTCGATGCCGAATCATTGAAGTCGACTTCAGGAATGGGGCATATGCTATCCTTCAATGTTTGGAGTGCCTTGCCGTTATTGATGCTTGTTTTTACAAGACTGGCCCTGGCGGCCATCAAGCGTGACGAAGCATTGGTGCGTTCAGCCGACCGGCTTCGTTGACCCCGATCGGGGTCCAAGCTCCACCACTTCCATGTCGCGGAGGCTGCCTCTATCAATCGAAAATTGAACTACGGTACGCACGCTATGAAATCCCGATTTCCCGGCTGCTCCGGGATTGATGTGGAAGTGCCCCGTTCGGTTATCCTTTTTGACAACAAGGATGTGGCTATGCCCACAGATCAATAAATTGGGTTTGTGCTGCTCGATAAGTGCTTTTGTTTGGGGAGTGTATTTTCCGAATGCGCCGGCGATGTGTATCATCATGACTTTCATGCCTTCGCAATTGAAAGCAAGATGCTCGGGGCACATCAATCTCAATTCATGGCCGTCGATGTTTCCGTAAACTGCGCGGGTGAGCTTCACCTTCCGGAGCTTGTCAAGGATTTCCGGTGTCCCGATATCGCCTGCATGCCACACTTCATCCGTCTGCGAGGCACGTTCAATTATCCTTTCATCGAGATACCCATGGGTATCGGAAAGCAACAGTATTTTCCTCATTTGATCCGGAAACGGTGGTTCAAATGATGCCAACCTTTCCGGTTTCAATCCATCCCTGGTTTCCGTTGGCGATTCGGATCTCCATCCAGCCCTCTGTTTGTTCAATCACTTCTACCCGCGTTCCCTCGTGGAGCATGAATAGGGTGGTGCCTTTTGAATCGGGGGTGCTTTTTATACTGGCATTGGCATCAATCACGATGGCCAAATCTTCGCCATACTGCTCTTGATCGGCTTTGTAAGCAATCAGGTAGACAAGCATAGCCAGGCCCAGTATACCCAGCATGGAAAGAAAACTGTTTCGTTTCAAATTCACAGTGTTGGCGAACAAATAGACCATCCCCAATCCTGCGGTACACCACAACAGGAAAATCGCAATGGACGCCCATGTGTCCGGTGCCATCAGAAGGAGCAGGTCCTGAATCCATTGTTCATGAATAAGCAAAGGGATGGGTTCAACTTTGTCGACCGTAGTGGAGTAGGCCATCTTCAGGTTAAAACGGATATCCTCGTCGGCGGGGTTGAGTCGCTTAGCCCTTTCGTAGTGTAAAATGGCTTCTCCTAGTTTTCCTTGCTTGAAGCAGGTGTTACCGAGATTGAATTCAACGGCCTCCGATTGGATTCCGGAATTCGCAATCCGGGCATAGGCTTCCTCCGCATCGGAATATTTTTTTTCGCGATAGGCGGCATTCCCTTTTTCGAAAAGTATGGTCGACTCCTCATTCGTCAAGCCCCAAGCCAGGGTATGAATGATGGAAAAGAGAAGGGTATACAGAAGCGTCCTCATGCCTTGATTTCGGTTTCGATGCCTTTGATGACCTCTTCGGCGCGGTTATACACCACTTGTTTGTCAATGCCCGCAGTACTTCCTGCATATCGTGCCAGGTCGCAGTCGTCCAAAACACGGATGAATGGCTCGGTCAACGCCTCGGCGACACCTCTCTCGGTAAACACCAACTGAATTCGGTCCTTACTGAGCTCGGCCATCGGCACGGAGAACCTGTCGGAGAAATACCCCCATAGTGCTCGTTGTACTTCTTCGTAAAAGTCAGATTCCTTGCCGGTTTGGAGCAGTTTGCGCGCTTGCGAAAGTCGTTTTTTAGCGGCATTACCTGCATTTCGAATCCGCAGGGCGGTCATATTGCCTAAGCGGGCTCGTTGTTGTTTTTGCCAAATGGCGGCGCCTGTGAATGCAGCAATTGGAACAACGGTCAACAGGTAAAACCAAAGAGAATTGAAAAATCGACCATGACCGGTTTTGAATTCAGGATTCGAAATCCGGATGTAGCGGATGTCCTGTCCGATTAACTTGACGTCGCTTCTTCCTCCACCACCCGGTATGGAAACGGTCGATTTCTGTCCTTTGTCCGGAGCTACTTTGAAACGGAAAGGTCCGGCGGTCTGACTGACGTACTTTTTCTTCGCAAGGTCAAAATGACTGAAGGTGATGGCAGGAATTTCAAATTCACCATCGGTGCGGGGGATGATGAGGTATTCCGCGGACTTGCTGCCGAATACGCCACCGGTTCCTGCTTTGAATGACTCGTTGAGTTTCGGATCGTATGTCTCCAGGTCTCCGGGGAGTTCGGGCTCGGGCAGGTCGGCAAGCTTCAGGTTGCCGTTGCCGGAAATCTTTAATTTAAGGGTGACCGATTCGTTTACTTTGGTGTCTTTACGGTCTAAACTTGCTTCAAATCGAAAATTGCCCACGGCCGAAGTGAATCCGGGAGGAGCGTTGCCCGGAAGTTCCAGCACCTTGATTTTTACAGGAGCGCTGCTGAATGCCTGCTTCACATCACGTACTCCGCCCATACCAAAAAAAGGGTCGTCGAAAATACTGAAGGGGTCTCGTGATCGTTGGTTGTTCACTTTTACCCTCACCAGGCATTCTACATCCATAGGGTCTATGGTCAGGATTCCGCTTTGCTGGGGAAACAGCACCAGCTTTTTGATGTCCCACACCGTATATCGTTGCCCATCGATGACCTCCGTCGAGCGGTCGAGGGTTTGGGGCATGGGGATGTCCTGATTCCAAAATCCATTCAACGCTGGCATTTTAGGAATTGCGAAATCCATGACGCTGAGGTTACTGTAGAGTCGAAAGGTGACCAGAATTCCTTCTCCCTTAAGACAAGTGCTTTTGCCCGGAATGGCACGAACAAATAAATTTTTACTGCTGATGACGGGCTCGGATCCGTCACGCTGCGAGGTGCCCCCGGATCCACCTTGCTGGGGCGAGCCTTTGGTGACCGACATCTGAACCTCATTGGAAGCAATCCGCTTCCCTTCAAAGTCGATACTTGCGGGTGGAATTTTGTAAACACCCGGGTTCTTGCCGCTTAGGAAATAAGTGAAGCTGATGGATTGGGAAAAATTACCATTGACGAACTGCATGTTCGTACTCTGGCTCGGCCCTCCAAGCAGGTTGAAGTCTTTGAGGTCCGGTCCCTGGAAGGCTCGTCCGCTTCCGTTGAAGGTGTAGGTGAGCTGGAACTGCTCACCCTGGGCGACCGAGCTTTTGTTGGCTGTGGCAGCCAGGAAAGGAGTTTGAGCGGTTGCAATGCCGGATAAAAACAGTTGAAGGAACAACAGCGCGACACCCCTGGAGAGGTGTTTGCAGGTCAGATAACGGAATGCGATTTGTCGCATAGTTCAAGATGAACACAAAGTAAACGCTTTAGGCATCAAAGCGTTTCGAGATTAACACATCATTAACGGGTTATTCGAGGTAAACGGCTTCCGCTCCCTGACTAAAATCGACCCGGATATGGTCCTGCAGAGTGGTGCTGAGGGTGATCCCTACAAAATCGGCCTCGACAGGGTAACGTTTGTGGTCGCGGTCAACCAAGAGCACGGTTCTGATTTTCAGTATATCGGCATCAAGGAAAGGACGAAGGCTGTAGATGAGGGTTTTGCCTGAGTTGAGCACATCGTCAACCACGATGACCACTTTGTCTTTCAATTCCTCGTGTTGCTGTTCAGGGATCAAGGTGATCTGCGTGGGATTTTCCTTGTTCACATGGATTTCGATAAGCTTCACCTCCAACTTGCAAATACGGTTGAGGCTTTCAGCTATTCGCCGAGCAAATGTCAGTCCACTTTTGGCAATACCGGCCACGATAACCGAATGTTGATCGAAATTGTCTTCGTAAATCTGATAAGCGAGGCGGTCTATCCTTTGCTGGATTTGCAAAGCGTTCAAAAGAAGAGTCGGAGAGGATGGCATGGGCGATGAGCTCAGTCGGTATCGGAAATGCCCGTCAGTGAGGATTGAAATCTGCCGGCTCCGGCGAAATGTTTGCGGTAATAGGCTTCATTCAGATCGCTGATGATGACTCCTCTGGAGGTGCTTGAGTGTACGAATTTTCCGTTCCCAAGATACATAGCTACATGGGATATTCTTCGCTTGTAGATGCGGAAGAAGAGCAGGTCCCCTTCCCGTAGGTCGTCGGGGTCGATTTTCTCGACACGCTGGTACAGCTCGCCTGAATTACGGGCACCGGGATTGAATCCGTAAACCCTGCTGCAGAGAAGGTGAACCAGGCCCGAGCAATCGATCCCTTTGTCGCCGTTTCCGGCGAAACGATAGGGAGTGCCAAGCCAGTTAACGATGGTGTCGTAAAGTTCAAGCCTTGAGTCTTCAGCGAGGGGGAAGCCGACATATTGTTCCAGATATTCTCGGTGAAAGGAATTTGCGGAGGCTTCAGCATCCTGTTCGGCGATCTGCATTCCCGGTTGAGCTTGGCAGAACGAGGGAATGGCCGTCGCGAAAAGGAAAATAATCAGTTTAAAACGCAAAATCATACGGCAAAAATACCCAATTCCTCAGGAATGGGGTGTGATTTCGATGAAGAGCTCGCGACCTGCTCTTGGAGGTATGGATTCTGTACAGGGTTCCAGGTGTTCAATGTTGAATGTGGGTTCAAACAGCATCCGGTATTCCTCAACGGTTCCTCCGAACGGGGGACCGCTCTCCGTGAATTCAACTCCAAACAGGAGGCCTGCCATTCGGCCTTCGGGAGCAAGAATATCCTTTAAATGCCTGGCGTATTCAGTTCGCAAGGCCGGATCAAGGGCGCAGAAAAATGTTTGCTCAACGACCAGGTCGTAACGCTCATGGTGCTTGAAAAAATCACCTTTTAGCAGATTGGCTACAGGGAATTGCGGATTCTTCTCCTGAAATCGGCGAAGGGGGAATTCAGCAATATCAAGCAAGAATACATTTTTGAACCCCGCCTCGTGTAACCAAGCCGCTTCGTGTGCGTTCCCACAGCCCGGTATCAGGATCCTGAGGCTCCGGTCGGGTAGTTTTTCAAAGTAATGGACAAGGGCGGGGGAGGGGTGTCCGATATCCCAACCGGTTTGTCCTAGTTCGTATCGCTGTTGCCAGTAAGATTCATCCAGCTTGTTCATCGACTTTAAGTTCCGGGTTGGAGAATGGTCAGGGATGCCGGTTTGACTTCGATTTGGATTTGCCGGACAGGCTCCTTCGCCTCACCGTCCACATGATAATGCACCAATCGGTCCATCTCTCCTTTGACGGATGAACAACTCAGGAATTCCACATCGAGGCTGTTTTTCAGTGTGCCACGAAAGAGACGAAAGAAAAGTCCGGGTATGCGGTGCAGGGGAGGACGCTTCACCAGAACAATGTCTACCTTGCCGTCAGCGATGTCTGCATCCGGAGCGATGATGGCGGCATTGCCGAATTCCCTGGAATTGGCTACGACCAACATATGGGCCTCCCTTTCCATTTTATTTCCATCGATTTCCAGCCGAAAGCGAATGCTGGCAAACTTGAACAATTCACGGATCGCAATCCGGGTGTAAGTGCTCAGTCCACGATGACCCGAATGGTTGAATTGCCAAGCCACATGTCCGTCGAAGCCGAATCCCGACACATTGATTCCCGGATTACCGTTGATCAATAGTGTGTCGATTTTTCGGCTGCCAGAGCAGGCGATCTGTGTCATCGCCTTCATCGGGTTCATTGAATAACCCAATTGCCTGGCGAAGCCATTGCCGGATCCGGAAGCAATGATGCCCAGGGCAACCGATGTGCCGATCAACCCGGAGGCGACTTCGTTCACGGTACCATCACCCCCGGCAGCAACTACCGCATCGTACCCTTCTACGCAGGCCTTCCGGGCCAGTGCCAAAGCATGACCACTTCCCTCTGTCAACACCATGTCGACAAGGTAGGTCTTGTGCAAAGGGCTTTTGCCGGCGGACTCGAGCAACCGAGGGGCAAAGCCTTTTCCGGCAATCGGATTGATGACCACCAGCAGTTTTTTCATGGCTTTACGATGCGGTTGTGAATCATCGACGTCATGTATTGCTGGACGGCAGCTTTGAGATGAAGGGCTCCGTGTCTCTCTTCCAGGCCTTGGGAAAGCGGTTTCTTCAACAAGGTGTCCTCCAAGGTAAAACGACTGATTTTACCGTCTAGATCCAGTCTCCACAATTCATCGTCTCCGATCTTCTGCCAGCTTCCGTTTGAATAGCTGATCGACCAGCCCCTGCCGTTCTCGAATAAATTCCTGCCGAAGGACGAATAATCGCAGGGAATCTTCAACAAGTTCACAACCGATGGCAGAACGTCAGCCTGTTGAGCGGTTTCAGAATGAAGGATAGGTTGGAGCTTATTGGGCATGTAAAACAAAAGTGGAATGTGGAATCCACCCCGCGAGGAGGAAGTGTAGATGCTTCTTGAGGGGCCGCTATGATCTGCGGTGATTACAAAAAGCGTGTTCTCGAACCAGGGTTTGGTACTGGCTAAATGAAAAAAATCACGCAATGCCAAGTCAGCATAGGCTATAGAACGTTGAATTTTATCGAGTCCTATGGGAATCCTTTGTTCAAATTCAGCAGGAACCGGATAGGGATGATGCGACGATAAAGAGAAGAATGCAGTGTGGAATGGCGGTTTCCAGCGGTCGATTTCATCAACCATGAACCGGTAGAAAGCGTGGTCGTGAATTCCCCAATGACCGTCAAAGTCAGATGGATCACCA
Organism: Bacteroidota bacterium; assembly: GCA_046049215.1. GTDB lineage: Bacteria > Bacteroidota > Bacteroidia > AKYH767-A > OLB10 > JAJTFW01. The sequence continues at coordinate 7,493 of JBJOER010000020.1, forward strand.
CGGTATTCATCTTTTCCGTAATAGCGTTCGTATCCGGCCAGCTTACTGAAATTGTCGAAGCCCATGGTGCCGTTTTGTCCCCCGTGAAAAAAACCGGTGGTGTAACCTTGTTTCGCCAGTATTGAAGCCAGGCTGTTGATACGGTTTACGTTGTAAGGCGATGAAATGAAGGCTTTGTCCATCCAAGCCGGGATGGAGGCCAACACGGCCGGAATTCCCTCGATGGATCGCTTGGCGTTAGCATGGGTGTTGGGCCAGCATCGGGAAGCGCGCATCAGCGAATCAAGGAATGGAGTGGTGACCGTCCCGGGTTGGTAAAAGCTGATGTAATCGTAAGAAAAGCTTTCGAGGATCAGTACCACCACATTCATCGGTTTGAATGCACTGTCTGTACTAACGGTGTGGTAAAGAGGTAAAAGCGAATTCGCTTGTTCCCCGGACATGAAATTCGGAGCTTCAATCCTGCTGTCGTCGATGGATTTCATCAAGGTGTAAGGTGTGTTCAGCACCCAGGGGATGGCGTTCGCAGGAACGGTTCTTGCGGCAGCCTGAACCGAGAGTGGCTTGAGTTGGATTCCCCCGCGGAATCCAACCACGACAGCGACGACAAATACGATCGATGCTCCGATCCGGACAGGCACACCGGGGAATTGCCCCTGCTTTTTATGCTGTCTAGAGCCAAGTTCGTTGAAGAATGCATTGGATCGCATCAGAAAAATCACCATCCCGAACCAAAGCAGAAGCAAGTACCAGAAGTCGACCAGGTATGCCCCCAGGTTGGGCAGCAGGTCGTTCCCCGTCCCCACCACAAAAAGCAGGTCGGCCGTACTGCGCTTAAGGGTGTAAGAATACCAACCGCAGTCGATCAGGTTGGTTAAAAGGGCGATGGAATTGACAACGACAAACAAAATTCCCCGGAAGGAGCGAATCATTTTCGATTCTGTCGATGCAGTCGGATAGGAGACCAACAGCAACCAGGGCATATTGAGGATGAAAATGGCGGTGAGGTCGAATCGCAAGGCTCCGGCCACCGCATCAAAACTGAATTCCGGCAAGGTGGCGGGGTTCATCATACTGAACACCACGCGGCAAACCATGAAAAGACCCAGAAGAGTGGCCATCCGGCCCAGAGTGATGAGGTAGGATCCGGTCAGGCGGCCTTGCATGGGGTAAAGGTAAGAAAGAGCGGGGGAGGTGATAAAAAAGGCCGCACGAGGGCGGCCTTTTTAGATAGCTGAATTTGGGTGATCAAGGAATGAAATAGGCTCTGCAAGTTGTTGTGGCAACGGGAACAGAAGAATTGTTCTTGTCTGTGTATTGAATTGCAAATGCGTTGCCGGTGTAAAGTCCGGTGCCTTGGAATTCGTGGTCTTCAGACGCACTTCCGATGTCCAATGCCGATTGATTGGGTAAGGTGATTGTTCCGGTTGCAGTGAAAGTGGCCGTGATATTCGAATTGCCGGAATAGTCGGCGAATTTGTTGAACCGAATGGTGGAACTATTTACCATGGTAACCGTTTGTGGGTAGGTGTAAACAACAGCTGACGCTCCGGATCCACAGGTGTCGACCACATTGTATGTGCGGGGAACTGATGTTACGGTTCTGGTTTCACTACCGACGTTGCCTGCTTCGTCGGTTACGGTGTAATAGATGCTGATGGGATAATTGGCGTTGATCTCAGAGTTATCAACCTGAACATTCGCAGTCACGTCGCCGTCTTCGCTGTCTTCAGCGGTATAACCGGCCTCGTTATAAGCTTCAAAGATGTCTAATTCAGTAGGGTTGTCGCCCAAAAGAGTGATTACAGGCGCATCGGTATCGTCTTTGCTGCAACCGGGTACGATAAAGAGTGACAAAGCGGCCAAGGAGGCCCAAAGGAGATTTTTTTTCATGGTGGTGTTTCGTTGATTTGAAAGGCGAAATTAGCAAGAATCGCATGGAAACTCCGATACCTGTTGCTTGTTTTTAACTTAATTTTGCCCAGCTCAAACATCAAAATCATGAAAAACACAGCTTATTTATTTGTTGCGGTATTGGTTGCTTCCCTGGTTGTTTCCTGCGGACCCAGTGCCGAAGAAAGACAAGCCGAAGAGAAACGAATTGCGGATTCCGTTGCTGCTGCTACAGCGGCTGCTACAGCGGCTGCCATACAAGACAGCCTGATGAAGGCTCAGGAAGCGGAAATGGCTGCACAAAAGGCCATGGAAGATTCTCTACGCATGAAGGCCATGCAGGATTCCCTGGATGCCCTGAGTTCAAAACTGAAGAAAGCGACCGCTCCCAAGGTTGCCCCTAAAAAGTCTACTGAAGAGAAAAAGCAGGAGCAGCAAATCAAAGAAGTGAAAGACGCCACACGTGGTCGTGGTTGATTTCTTGATGAGATTAAACAAGCGCGACTGCGCTATTCTTTAGAAAAAAACCATGAACAAGTTAATAATCGCATCATTTCTTGGTTTACTTCTGCTTGCCTCTTGTGGCACCAGCCAGGAAGAGCAGGCTGCGAATGCAAAACGCGAAGAGGATTCCCTCGCTGCTGCTGAATCGGCTATGAAAGCTGCTGAAGAAGCCGCCCGCGTGAGTGCATTGGCGGACTCGGTCACCTTAACGACAGTTAAGGATTCTTTGCAAGAAGCATCCTCGAAATAAATCCTAAAGAACGGCCTGCATAGTAAAAGCTGCCCCAAAAGGGGCGGCTTTTTTAGTGTCCACAAGAGACTGCCAACCTGGTTCGCGAGCTCCCTGTGTGCTACCCTTTCCAAAGTGTTATAATCATATACCGACCGATCTATCATGCGGTCGAAGAGGGTGCTTAGGCCCATGTAAACAAGTGGCTTGGGTATTTATTGAACATACACCTCGTGTCCGGCCTTTGGCACTTCCGCCCGGCACTTCATATTCACCATTTCGCTGTTAATTCCGGGGATGGGTGCGCCTCTCACCCCTTCGTTTTCCTATTTTTGCAGGGTAGAGCAGCATCGTGATTCAATTTATAGCACCAGGAGCCCTGTACGGACTCATCTTTCTGGCTGTCCCGGTCATCATTCACCTTTTCAATTTCCGGCGCTTCAAGAAAGTCCTTTTCACCAATGTTCGCTTTTTGAAGGAGCTTCAGGAGGAAACCACCAGGACCAGCCGACTTAAGCATTTGCTCATCCTTCTCAGTCGACTTCTGGCCGTGCTCTTCCTTGTGTTGGCTTTCGCTCAGCCCATCATCAATCGCTCTGAAAAGCAGGTTACCTCTTCGTCTGCTTTGGTAAGCATTTTTGTCGACAACTCTTTCAGCATGAACGCCGTTGGTCCGCAAGGCACCCTGCTTGAAGTGGCCAAGAGTAAAGCAGGGGAGATTGCCCGGTCTTTTCCACAGTCTACCCGATTCCAATTGCTGAGCTCCGATTTCTCCGCTGTGCAACAACGTACAATCGACCGCGATGAGTTTTTGGAGGAGACTGCCAAGCTATCCCTTTCCCCATTCAGTCGAACCATTAACGAGGTGGTCCTTCGTCAAAAAGATGCCATGAGTCAGGCCGGTTTGACGGAGATGAACAGCTTCATCATCAGCGATTTTCAGGAAAGTGCCATGCAAGAGCCTTTGCAAGCCGACTCTTCTTTGGTGATCTCACTTGTGGCACTTCCCATGCAGGAAACCCCCAATGTGTTCATCGATTCCTGCTGGTTGGCAAGCCCGCTGGTGCAATTGAATGAGCCTGTTGAAGTGGAGGTGAAGGTGGTAAACGCCGGTTCAACCGATATCGAAAATGTTCCGCTCCGTTTGTCAATCAACGGCCGACAGAAAGCGGTGTCCGGCGTTACGTTGTCAGCCGGAGAAAGTACGGTGGTTCCGTTTAGCATGACTATTCAGGAGTCGGGATGGCAGGCTGCCCAAGTCCAGATCAACGATCATCCGGTTACTTTTGACGATAGCTACTACTTCTCTTTTGAAGTCAAGGAAAAAGTGAATGTCCTGGTTGTGCATGAATCATCGCCTTTGCCCTATCCGGAAGCCGTGTTCCGTGATCCCGCCCGGTTCAACCTCCAGCGCTCCGATGTGCGTCGCGTTGATTTCTCTTTGCTCAAGGATCAGCATCTGATAGTACTCGAGGATATTTCTTCCTTGCCCAGTGGTTTTTCCGACGAGCTTCGTAAAACCATTGAAGGAGGAGGAACGGTGTGTCTTTTTCCCGACTCTGCCGGCATCGGCGGCCAACTCACTTCTTTCCTTTCCGGAATCGGAGCTGACGCTATATCGGGTGTTCGTGAAGGTGAAGATCGCGTGGCTGATGTCGAATGGAATCATCCCCTCTTCGCAGATGTATTCGATCGTTCCAAGATGGGCGACAATAACCTGGCTTTGCCGGGATTCAGAAAACTCTTCGATTGGCAAGGAGGCGCAGGTGGATCGGGTGAGGTGTTGATGAAAACCCGTGGTGGACAGCCCTTTCTCAGTGTTTTCAGCAAAGGCAAGGGGCAGCTGTTTGTGTTTTCTGTGCCCATGCGACCCGGGTTCAGTGAGTTGGCCCGTCATTCGGTATTTGCCCCGCTTTTGTATCGAATGGCGCTTTTGGGAGCCAGGCAGATGGATGCAGCCTATACGATCGGAACCTTCAAGCCGGTGATGTTGTACATTCCCGCTCCCACTGGTGATGAAACCATGAAACTAACCCTTCGTGGAAAAGACGAGGAGCTTATCCCCCGGGTACGTGTACTCTCCTCCGCTTTGGCGCTCGAAACCGGCGACCAGCTTCGCGATGCGGGTCACTATGATCTCAGTAGCGGCAATCAGCTAGTGGCCGTGCCGGCCTTCAATTACGATCGTAAGGAGTCGGTGATGAGATTTCTCAATAAGGAAAAGCTGGACGATTGGTTGAGTGCTTCCAATGGTTTCCGCGCAACAATACTCGGCGACGAGATCCCCAACCTTACGCGTATGCTGACGGTCATGAACCAGGGTACTCCGCTTTGGAAGTGGGCCGTGGTGCTCTGCCTGTTATTTTTGATTCTCGAAATCTGTCTCATTCGTTTCTGGAAAACCGCATGAACCTTCTCCTCAAGCAAATCCTGGTCTTCGATCCCCGCTCGTCTCACCATGAAATGCGAGTGGACGTGTTGATTCGGAATGGACTATTCGAACAGATTGCACCACAAATAGAAGCTTCCGACGATTGTCGCGTGATGGAGGACGAAGGTGCAGTGTTGATGCCCGGGTGGTTCGATATGCGCGTGCATTTCCGCGAACCCGGTGAAGAGCAGAAAGAGACCATCCGCACCGGCCAGGAAGCCGCGGCTGCAGGTGGGTTCACGGGCGTCTTGCTCATGCCCTCAACGCAGCCTCCCTTGTCAACCGGATCCGATATCACGTTTGTGCGTGAACGCTCCTCCGGACATGCTGTGGAGGTCTTTCCTGCAGGAGTTCTGACGGAGAACCGGGCCGGTAAGGATTTGAGCGGGATGGTGGACATGAAGCTGGCCGGAGCTGTTGCCTTTACGGACTACAAGCGTTTTGTGTCCGACGCAGGACTTATGCTTCGTTGCATGCAGTATGCAGGAAACATCGACATCCGTGTAATTGCCTTTGCAGAAGAACCCGGTCTTAGTGCCGGTCTGATGGCGAACGAAAGTCCGGCTACTTTGCGTTTGGGCATGAAAGGCATACCACCCATGGCCGAGCGGATCGCTATTGAACGCGATTTGAATCTGGTTCGTTACAGCGGATTGCCATTGCATTTTTCAGGGGTAAGCACTGCTGATGCGGTACGGGCTATACGAAGTGCCAAGGCCGAAGGGCTTGCGATTACTGCGGAAGTGTATGTTGCTCATCTCCTGCTCACCGATGAAGCACTCGGGTCTTTCGACAGCATGTACAAACTGAGGCCACCGTTGCGCAGTGAAGAGGATGTTATCGCCTTGCGCGAAGCCGTGTTGGACGGCACCATCGACGTGGTGTGCAGCGACCATTCCCCGCAGGATAAGGAATCCAAGGATGTTGAATTCGCCTATGCTTCCGAGGGAATGATTGGCCTTGAATCTTTTTTCGGTCTCCTCAGCAAGGCTTTCGGGGAAAAGTTGACCCCTGAATTGATTTACCGCACTCTTGTTCAAAATCCACGATCCATACTCGGTATCGATGTTCCGGTTATTGACGTTTCGATGAAAGCGAATGCCACCGTTTACCATCCAAATCAAACGTGGGTTTTTGACAAAACCCGGGTTCGTTCAGGTTCGGTCAACTCTCCTTTTTTTGGACAAGCCATGCAAGGTAGGTCCTTGATGGTCATCAATAGGGGAATGATTTCGGGTTTTTAATGGGTTTTTTTTCACTTCCAGTCCTTATACGGTTTTTGAAGTGAAGTTGCTTTTGACAAAACACAGGCGGGACGCTCTAACCTGAGGGCATAAACAAGGATTCGATATAGGTACGGCTCTTTCGGGCTTTAATGGCTGCCTCCCTTTTCATGGCTTCAGACCTGGAAGAAAACTCTTCAGCATGTTTTAGTTGCCAGTCCGATGCACCTAGGTTTTTCCTAATGCGATGCATTTCTATCCGTTGCTGCACATTCTCGCTATACCCAACATAAAAGCGATCACGTTCAATTGAATAAATGATGTAAACAAAGTAGGCCATCAAAATCTCCACCGTTGGGAACGAGGTTTTCAAGTAGAACCGGAGTCGAACTGGTGACCTTCCCGCATTTCTGCG
>JBJOER010000021.1:0-7295 GCA_046049215.1 Bacteroidota bacterium
CACCTCGGAACCGATGAAAGGCATCATGATGCTAAGAGAAGTGGTCGAAAAGGATCCTAACCACGAGATGGCCCAATACAACTTGGGTATGCTTTCGGTCAAGTCCGGACAGTTGGACAAAGCCATTGAACGATTCAACAAAGTACTAACTATAAACCCTGAAAGACACGAAGTACACTATTACCTTGGACAAGTGTTTCTGCAAAAAGGCGACACTGCCGATGCCATTCGTGAATACGATTTGTTCATCAGGACTGCCAACTACGACGTGTCTGATCTGATTAAAACCGTGGAGGAACTCAAAAAGAAATCCTCCTGAAAAAAATAATTTAAAAATCCAGTATCATGCCCTCAGGTAAAAAAAGGAAGCGCCATAAAATGGCGACGCACAAACGGAAAAAGCGCCTTCGGAAGAACCGTCATAAGAAGAAGAAATAATACCGGGATTCGCCAGGTCACTCGGGTAGTGACAACCACCTGATTTATTTTCTATCGTCACCGAACGAATGGAAACCGGCCTCTGTGCAGGTTCCGTCGGTTGTATTCGTACCCGAGCATTACGCCCGCTGTTGTTCTATTGCCCGAACCCGGCCGGGTTGAGTGGTGACTGACGTGTCCAGGATTTCTTTTCTGCAAGCTTTGAATACCGAACTGATCATCGATTCCTCCTCCTCGGAAGTCAACATTGCACTTCTTGAGGAGAAGCGTCTGGTGGAACTCAACAAGGAGAAGAAGGAGAACAGTTTCTCCGTCGGAGACATCTACCTTGGCCGAGTCAAGAAGCTCATGCCTTCGCTCAACGCCGCATTCGTTGACATCGGCTATGAGAAGGATGCCTTTCTGCACTATCTGGACCTCGGACCTCAGATACACTCCCTGTTGAAGTTCATGAAGAACACGCGCGAAGGACAACAATCCCTTGCGGTTCTGAACAACTTCCAGACCGAACCCGATATAAACAAGGCCGGTAAGATTACCCAGGTGCTCCAACCCAACATGAGCATCATGGTTCAGATTGCCAAGGAACCCATCTCGACCAAGGGGCCCCGGATTTCCTCCGAAATCTCTTTTGCAGGGCGCTATGTAGTACTTGTACCTTTCTCTGATGCCGTTTCTGTCTCAGCCAAGATCAAAAGCTCGGCGGAGAAACAGCGTTTAAAACGACTGGCCACCAGTATCCGTCCCCGCAATTTCGGCATTATCGTCCGTACGGTGGCTGAAGGCAAGAAGGTTGCGGACCTGGACCGGGACGTGCAGGAGATCTCTGCGAAATGGGAGACCCTTTTTGAGCAGCTGAAAACCGCAACCCCTCCATCGAAAATGCTTGGGGAAATGGATCGGGCATCCACCATCCTTCGTGACTTGCTGAATCCGAATTTTCATGCGATTCACGTCAACGAATCCAAGACTGCGGAGGAGATCAAGAGTTACCTGCGCGGAATCGCCCCCGACCAGGTCGATATCGTTCGCCTGTACAAAGGCAAACTTCCTATCCTCGAACACTTCGGCATAGACAAACAAATCAAGTCTTTGTTCGGCAAGACCGTTACCATGCCGGGTGGCTCTTATCTCATCATCGAGCATACGGAGGCCATGCACGTGATCGACGTCAACAGCGGAGGACGCAGCAAAGGCTCGGGGGATTCTCAGGAAACCAATGCGCTTCAGACCAACCTGATGGCTGCCAAGGAGATCGCCAGGCAATTGCGCATGCGGGACATGGGAGGCATCATTGTTGTCGATTTCATCGACATGAAGAACACCCTTCACCGGAAGCAGTTGTTTGATACGCTGAGTGCTGAAATGAAGCGCGACAGGGCTCGTCACACCATCCTTCCACCCAGTAAATTCGGCTTGGTTCAAATCACCCGCGAACGCGTTCGTCCGGTCACGGATATTGTCACTTCCGAAAAATGCCCGGCTTGCGATGGGACCGGTGAAATCAAATCCTCGCTGCTCCTTGTCGATGACATCGAAAACAACCTGCGTTATTTATGCCAGGAGCAAAACGAACAAGGACTCACTTTACAGGTTCATCCTTTTCTTGCCGCCTACCTAAAACGTGATTTCTGGCTGATGAAATCCTACCAGTGGACCTGGAAAAAGAAGTACAAGCAATGGGTGAAAGTGGAACCCATCTCCTCCTATCACCTGATGGAATATCATTTTCTGAACCATCAGGGCGAGGAAATCAAACTTTAAGAGTCCTCAACCAACTTCCTGAAACCCCGTTTACCAAAAACCGTTTCGTTGCGCGAAAAGGCGATCTATGCTTTTGGGCGCCCAATTCAGGCGATAGGCTAAATCGACACTGATGAATGAAAATGAATCCTTGATGGCTGGATTCCCTCTGCGCGAGGTGGCCGGTCCGACAAATCCGTTCGTGCCCAAACCGGTCGGGTCACTCATGTACTTCGCCAGCTCCTGTTTGACGGGGTCGTTCGGATAAAGCTGTTCAATTTCCTTGTAGGTAGCGTAAGCATCGCTCACATCGTCAAGGTAATCGGTCAGGAAACGGTAATAGGCGAATTCCAAAGAGAGAGTGATGTTCTTGTTCAAGCCGTACCTGAAACCAAAACCCATCGGAATTCCGATGTTCCAGGGACTGTACATGCTCTTGGAAGCTTTGGCCTCATCAATCGCACCTTGTCCCTCGGTTCTCCAATCAATCAAATCGGTTTCGTATTCTCCGTCACGCTCGATGACATTGCCCACGCCACTCGATTGAGGCGCGTCACGCAGGGTACCGTCATCCCAATGGTGATACCGGTTGTCTATGTCCACATCCCCACGGAACAGATCCGCCTTGGGCCTTCCATAAAACACCCCGACACCGGCATAGACGAACATGGCCATGGTTTGACGATGCAATGGGAGTCGACGATTGGGATAGTACGTATAACTGAGGTGTGAAGAAAATCCAACCAGATCATTCCTGAAATTCAACCCCCGGTTGTAATTGCGCAATTCAGAACCTGTGCGATCACCGATTGAAACAGCCTCGTCATACTGCAGCCTGTTCCAGCTGAGCCTGGCCTCGAGATTCACAGGAGAATAATGCATACCTGTAATGCGACGGGCGGGTATGATGTTACGCAAAGTCACTGCCATACCCGGACTGATGGAACTGCCTTGAAAAAACTCGTCGTTACCGAGATCTCCAAAATAATTGGTCACACCACCTGAGATTCCCAGGTTCATGGAATGCTGAGCTGTTGACACACCCACCGGAAATAAAAGAAGAAATAACCAAACGTTTTTCATGCCTACTGAATTATCCCTCTAATGTAAGCAGTACTTGGCCGGAAACAAGGAGTCCACAGATGAACTTTATCAACTGGACAATAGACCTTGTTCGACTAGCTTCCAACACCCCAAAGAATGCGACCAGGAACACCATCAAACTATTGTTTTACAACGATTTATAAAATCGGCTTATAAACCATTAAAGGCTGCTAATGGTTATCAGCCGGCTGAAAAACCGCTATTTAATACGGTTAAAATCCTAATCATCCTGGCATTCTGAATTTCCGGACCCGAGTAACCAAAACAGGCCGTCAGGAGTATGATCCCATGAATCGTGAATGCGAAAGTTGGACTGACGCGCCGTTCCGCAGACAAGCTGTCGGATTCACATGCAAATCGAACTTTTTCTTCCTTATCAAGTCGGAAAACGAAGGCAGAATCCATCAGATCGTTGTTCTTTTGAATAACCAGATGCAATTCCGTCATAGTCACGCCAAACCATTCGGCCAATTTAACATCGGCGATTACCCTTTGACCCCGAAGGAGGATAACCGCAGCTCCGACTTCATCTTGATTTTCCACGATTCAGTTTTTTCAATTGTCCATTCGGCCGGGAGCCAGCACACAAGGCTTCCGTATCCTGCGAATCTCCCCGTCGATATGGACAAAACGGACTGAAACGATGTATGCCCCGGGAGGCATCAATTCACCATCATCGTTCGTGCCATTCCATGACCAACTCGCCTCGGTACCCAAATACTCATTTGCGGCGATCTGACAAACCCGGGATCCGAATTCATCGTACAGGTGCACTGCGGCCATGAATCCGGGCTTGCTGAGGTGTGCGTACATGAACAGCACGTCATGATGACCATCATTGTCTGGCGTGAACAGGCGGGGCTCAAGGTTGAACCAACCACTACCATCCTCCACAGAATCCTTCTCTTGTGAATTCTTCAGGCCTGGCGTCGCATACCCACTTTGAAACGAAGCACTGTGCCAATTCTGTTTGTCATCGGTCAAACCCTCCCGTCGAATCCGTTCCAATGAAACACCCTCAGGATCGGCCAACAACGGGAAGTGAAAATCGTCAGAGTACTGAAACCTATCCAACACTCTTAATGAAGCATCCAGTAATACCACGACACCTTCATCATCGTCATAGCCGCTGAGCTCGGTACGAACCAGGTTGAATTTCCCGTTGTTTGGATAGCGTTGCACGATTCTTTCCGGTGCTAAAGCAGCAACCAGATAGTCACCCGGCATAATCAGTCGACTCTCCGTCTGTAGTCCAACTGCCCCCTTCACTATTCCATCGGCAGGATCTGCGTAAGCTAAGCGCAGATCATTACAATCGACAGGATGGGCTGACCGGTTTACAATCTCCACAAAATCACCATCATCCTCAAGAGGATTGAACAGGACTTCATTGACAAGTACATCGCCATTACGCACAGCCATTGGCAATCCCAAAGGAATCCGGTTGCATCCCACAAGGATATTTCCGGAACAATCATTCAATTGCGCACTTATTTCCAATTCATAGTTCACGCCCCATCCCATAGGCATTGGCCATTCAATTTCCATGTGCGGCTTTCCTTTACCAATGCGTACTGAAGCAGCTGTCCAGCCTACCGGATCAAGTTGATACAATTGTGGATCCTTCGCAATTGTTGTATCCGGCCATTCGCTGAAATACAAGAGGGTCGTCATGCTATCCACCGGATATGCGTGCACCGCCCGAGGCGCAACTGTATCTGAAAAAAGACCGGGTTCAGAATTGCTCAAACCGGGAGTGCCACCACTCGGATCAATACACGCCTTCCAGTTTTCGCGACTACTGCACGCTGAACTGACATCTATCCTCTCCAGGGACCACCCCTGGTCGTCCCGAAGGGGATCGACATACATGCCGTTATCGTAATAAATTGCGTCTATCAGTTCGTCCGCAGGCCCCGTGAGCCGAAGTGAATCGCCATCGTTATTCAGGGAAGGAAAACAACTGATCCCAGAGCAGCGACCGTATCCCGCTGATGAAAAAGCCTCCGCTGCCGCGTTACTTGTATAAACCACATACTCGCCCGGCTTCAGAGTGTCGTTCGTTAACGGGCAGGAAGAAGAGGCATCGTGAAAATAACACCCCTCGAGCGTTAGAACCCTTGCCGACCGGTTGTACAGTTCAACATACTCGTACTGCGGAAGCGACGGCGCGCCGGAAGGATTAGCCATGATTTCCGAAAACACCACCTGACCGGGTTCTACGGAAAACACCTTGTAGACGGACCAATTCAAAGTGTCGGAGATTGCATTCCCGCTCTCATCCTGAATTCCGGATATCTGCAACAGGTAGCTTATCGTGTCTACAAACGGCCCTGATAAATGGAGGATGAACCTTCGTCCATCCTGTGTGAGGGATTTGATGGAATCCGGAACTCCAAACGGAGACATCCAATACCGGAATGGATCCAGTGCCGTCAAGGTATCCAGCGGCTCGTTCCACAAAATTTCCAAGGAGGAAGTCCCTGCAATTGCTGCAGAGATTAGTTGTGGCGGTTCCCTGTCGTATTGATAGGGACCTGCGTACACATCGTCTAAAAAGGATTTTTGTGCGTTACTTGAGGTGTAGACACATTTCCATCCCAGGATCGCCCCCGCAGGTGCCGCAGAATGAAATGCCGTACCCGCAGATATCAACTGACCTCCGCTTCCGGAACCGTACCATACCTGCCAGAATCCTCCCGGAAAACGGATCACTTTCATTCGTAAATCCACACCATTGGCGACCAGGCTGTCCGGACCACGCAACAAGACCGCACCGGTGAAACCGTTTTGGACCCTCAATTCAAAAGCATCTGCAGATCCGGTTTCGCCAAATTGGAGGTAGAATCCATTCAGGGGACCTTCCAAATCCGCAGCATCGACCCAGAGGTAATATCTCACGTAATTTTGGGAGGATGGCGCAAATGGCATCCGTAACCGAAATCTCCATTCGAGCGTATCAATACCCGATTGAAAGAGAGTGACCAGTGACGATGAATCGCTACCTGTTGAAAACAGTCGAAGCTCCCCGTTGTCAACGATGAACTGAAGGGAGTCGCCTGTCCATGGAGTACCCTGAATAAAATCACCGTCATTAAAATCATCCAAGACTTGCGCGCCAACAGACTGCGACAACATCACAAAAAAAACACTGATGATCCAAATCGACCTGCATCTACCCATGTTCTGTATTTTTAGCGATGCAAAGCAAGTCAGGCTTCAACCTGTTATCCGGTAATTAAACGCTTACATCCGTTTAAAACGGGCGCTGCCAAGAGCATGAAATTCACACACCCTGTTCAATTGAATCAAAAACTCATCCTATGAAAGTGGCTGTTGTTGGCGCGACCGGCCTTGTCGGCACGCGCATGATCCGAATCCTGGAAGAACGTAACTTCCCGGTCAGTGAATTCATTCCTGTAGCATCGGAACGTTCTTCCGGGAAATCGGTGGAATTCCGCGGAAAATCCTATACCGTGATCACTCCTGCAAAGGCTGTGGATCAACAGCCTGACCTGGCCTTGTTTTCAGCAGGCGGTCAGACCTCTTTGGATTGGGCACCCCGCTTCGCTGAAGCAGGCTGCATCGTCATTGACAATTCTTCTGCCTGGAGGATGGACCCGGAGAAAAAGCTTGTTGTTCCGGAAGTCAACGCAGACGTGCTTACCCTCCACGATCGGATCATTGCCAATCCGAACTGCTCCACCATTCAAATGGTGGTGGTGCTGAAACCCTTGCACGACAAATACCGCATCAAAAGGGTCATCGTATCGACCTATCAGTCGGTAAGCGGAACAGGTGCGAAGGCGGTTGAACAACTCATGGGTGAGCGTCAGGGCGACCCTGTTACAAAAGTCTACCCTCACCCAATCGACTTGAACCTCTTGCCCCATATCGATGTATTCCAGGAAAACGGCTACACCAAGGAAGAAATGAAGATGGTGAAAGAGACCTGTAAGATCATGGGAGATGACAGTATAAAAGTCACTGCCACCACGGTCAGGGTACCG
>JBJOER010000022.1:0-3101 GCA_046049215.1 Bacteroidota bacterium
GGGTACGCTGGTGATCGAGATGCTCGACCCGCAGGGCAACGAGGTATTGTGGAAGGGGGTTGTCAGCAAGGCATTTGATCCGTCACCCGATATCGATACCGAACTCCAGCAGGCCATTAAACGTGTTTTCTATTCGCTTCCTGTAAAACCGGCTTCAAAAAAAGCGAATGCCGGTTGATGCCGATACAGTTCAATACCAAAGCATTATCAATATATTCAATCTTAACCTATCACCATCCATGAGAATATTCTTCCTCTTGATTTCACTTGTCGTTACCCTGGGCGGCTGCCGAAAGGAGCCCATGTTGGGTCAGCTGACCAACAAGCCCGTGGTTGCCACCTACTACGACCGTGCTACGGATTTCAACAGGCTGAATACCTTCAGTCTTCCCCCTTCAGTAGGTCTGATCAGCAGTACGAATCCCAATGACACTGTCCTGGGTGCGGTCAAATCGGCTCAAATCCTCGGACGCTTGAACACACTTCTTGTCGAAAATGGCTTTGCGTCGGTTGATGCCACGCAGAATCCCGACATGGTGGCCAATGTATTCGTTGTGAAGGATCTCAACACTGTCGATGTGATCACACCCGGCTATTGGTGGGGGTACAATGGGTATTACGATCCGTATTATTGGGGCTATCCCGGCAGTTACTATTATTATCCCTACAGTTACTCTTACACGTATGAGACCGGCACACTGGTGGTCGAACTCATCGACTTGAAAAACAGGGCTGCCAACAACAATAAACTTTACGTGGTTTGGAACATGCTTGCCAGTGGAGTATTGAGTGAAAGCAATGGCGATAACATGCAGGAAGCGCTGGATGCTATCGATCAGGCATTTGAACAATCACCTTACCTCAAGACAAACTGATTCAGACCGCATCACCATGAAAAATAAACTTCACATACTTCTGTTTCTGTCGTTCATCTTCACGACTTCAGTGACCCGTGCCCAATCCGGTTTCCTCCCGTCGAGCTTCGTGGCCATCGGCTGGGACATCAACACACCGCTCAACAACACCGAGTTCATCAGCAATACCAGTGCAGCCGGACTCTCCGTTCAGGGTCGTTATTTTGTCAATGAGAAGGTGTCGATCGGTGGCGAAATCGCCTGGTCTTCACTTTACGAGTACGCACCGCGCGAGACCTACACCTTCGAAAACGGTGCCGTCACCACCGACCTTTACAAATTCAACTACTTGTTGCCGATCAGTGCCAATGTACACTACTATTTCAAACCGGACAGCAAAGTGTCGCCGTATGTAGGACTCGGTGTTGGTGCCATGTACAGCCAGCAGGACTTCTATTTCAATGTCTACAACCTCAGCTTTGTCAAGTGGGGGTATCTGGTAAAACCGGAAGTGGGTGCTTTGATTAAATTTGGCGACTCCAACATGGGCGCGATGGTTGGAGTCCGTTACAATTACGGAACCAACCGCGAGCCCAAGCTGAACTTCGATAATATCCAAACCCTGGGCTTCAACCTGGGACTTGTATTCTTCAACTGACAATTCTTTCTGAAAAGCACCGTTTCATGATCTCATTCCTGCACCGAAGCCTGCTGACGGCTTTGTCCGCATCGGTATGGGTGGCCTGTCAGCCCCCGCGCCCTCCTGTGACCGACCTGGTACCGGAGGTCAATACCATAGCTGCGGTCAGCCGTAACGTTCCCGAGTACACCGAATACATCGGCCAGACCTACGGTGCTGCGGATGTCACTATTTTTTCCAGGGTGGAAGGATGGGTCACTGCCATTCATTTTAAGGAAGGGCAGGAGGTGAAGGCAGGGCAGTTGCTCTATACCATCGACGATTCACAGCTGCGTAACCAGGTTGATGCCGTTTCCGCACAACTCGCACAGCAGGAGGTCTTGCTGGCGAAGACCAAAGCCGATCTGGACCGGGTAGAGCCTCTTGCTGCCATCAACGCGCTCAGCAAACGTGACCTGGATGCCGCCCGTGCTGCGTATGAAGCGCAGTCAAAGGGCGTAGAAGCATCCCGCGCCAACTTGCGTAACGTGCAGTTGCAGGCTTCTTACTGCAGAATCACTTCGCCCGTCACGGGAACAATCGGTATCTCCACCGTTCAGGTCGGCGACCTCGTATCACGAACTTCCCGATCACTGAATACCGTTTCCTCGACCGGAGAGATCCGCATCCGCTTCGCCATCCCCGAAACCGATTTCCTCAAATACCAGGCTGCTTCAAAAGCGGGAACCATGAAAAAATCGCCCGAGGTCGAAGTGATCCTGAGCGACAATTCTGTTTTTCCGGAGCGGGCGGTATTGGATTTCACCGACCGCGGCATCGACCCCAAGACGGGGTCGTTGATGGCACAGGCCATCGTCGCCAACAAATCGGTATCGAAGTTGCGCCCCGGACAGTACGTGAAGGTGCGTGCGGCAGCCACCGAGCTCAGTGATGCAGTGCTTGTCCCCCAACAGGCGGTCAATCAGCTTCAGACCATCCATCAGGTATTTGTCATCGGCCAGGGCGATACCCTCAAAGTACGTCCCGTCCAAACAGGTCCCCGAATCGGCTCAAACTGGGTCATCTCCGGCGGACTCAAAGCCGGTGAACGTGTAGCCATTATTGGAAGCATGAACATCAAACCGAACTCCGTTGTCAAGCCGATTCCGTTCAACTGGTCGTACGATTCCACCCTTGTGCAATGAGTGAGTTTTTCATCCGCCGGCCCATTTTCGCCATCGTCATCTCTATCCTGACGGTGATCCTGGGAATTCTCGTTCTCAGCGGAATTCCGGTTTCCCAGTATCCTGAGATCACACCTCCGATGGTGCAGGTCACCGCCGCCTATCCGGGCGCGAATGCGGTGAACGTGGAACAAGCGGTTACGACACCGATTGAACAGCAGGTGAACGGCGTGGAGAACATGCTGTACATGCGCAGTGTCAACTCCGGCGACGGTACCGCAAACATTCAGGTATCCTTCGACGTGGGTACCGACCTCGACAAAGCGAACATGCTTACGCAGAACAAGGTGTCGCAGGCGAATCCTTTCCTGCCACCGGAAGTGCTGAACATGGGCGTGACGGTGAAAAAATCGCTCACCTTCCCTTTGATGTTGGTCTCGGTCT
>JBJOER010000023.1:0-9623 GCA_046049215.1 Bacteroidota bacterium
AAATGGGCTGTATCGTCGTAATGACTATGGATGGTCCGGGTGTTGTACTGATGATAGCTGTATCGATAACTGTACAGCCGTTGGCATCGGTAATTGTGACAATATAGGTTCCGGCAGCGAGAGCGTTGTTGGATTGGCCATTGACTCCGTTACTCCAGGCGTAGGTGAACGGCGATGTTCCTCCGGCTGTTGTAGCGGAAACACTTCCGTTCGCCAATCCGCAACTGGCCGGTATGGCATTGACCGTGCTTGTGAGCGGCAAGGGTTGGGAGATTGATATAGCAGCACTGGCGTTTAAGCCGTTGGCATCGGTGATGGTCACGGAGTAAAGCCCCGGGCAAAGCCCGGTGATGGTCGATGTCGTAGCACCGTTGTTCCAGAAATAAGCGAAGGGAGCGGCCCCGCCAATGGGAGTTGCAGTAGCTGTTCCGGTACATTGTCCGGCACAACCGGCATTGGTTGCTGCTATACCAGCCGTTAGTCCGTTGATGCAAGCCGCCTGTGGAACCGCACACGCCTGCAGGCTAGCTGTTCCGGTGAATCCGGCGCCGCTAAACGCCACTTCTCCGTTTATACCGATGTCCACATCGTAAATGGCTCCGGGAGTCGTGGCGCTTGTCAACAGGTTCAGGTTGCCATTGAATTTATACACTCCATTGCCCGAACCTACATATACATTTCCGCAACTGTCGATGTCGAGTCCGCCATTTCCTTGTACACTGGTACCGAAGAATGTTCCGGTTGTGATGCCCGAAGGAATGGATGCTGAGGCCAGAATAGCTCCGGTGTTCAGGTCACGCTTATCGATGGTGACCCCGTTGTGCGTGTAAAAAGCTGCAGTGTTGGCCCGGATGGCGCTGATGGGCTGCTTGGTTCCGAATCCATAACCGGGAATGTAGTAGTCGAAGTTATAGGTGGTGGCATTCTTGAATTGAATGGCTGTGAGATTATCGTCAATGGCTCCTACCGAGTCCAGGGTGAGGAAGTAGTAGTTGCCATTGGGCGCAGAACAAAGCGAACTGACCTCCTGCACATCGGGAGGGAAACCCAATACATTTCCGTATCCGACTACAGTGGTGTTGATGATGGAACCATTGCTGAGATTGATCCTCATGATGGTTCCCCGGATGATAGGCGCGGGAATGCTGAAAGTTGCCCGCGAACCTCCTACGACAAGCTCGCTGAGGTCGCAGTTGAACGTCGGACTCCAATACTCGTAGCTGGTGAGGCTGTTGGGGTTGTTGTACCATTGCTGGATTCCGGCGGTGTTGATTTTCCGGATCTCGCCGTTGGAACCGGAGGTCATATACGTATCTCCACCGGGGTGAGTGACCATGCCTCCAACCCAGAATCCTGCCGAATCCCACGAGGTAAGATACGTCCACTGTAGATTGCCTGTCGGATCGTACTTGCGCAGGGTGAAGGGCATATCACCGGCATAGCAATAGACGTTTCCTGCCGCATCGGTTTCGACTTCCCACACCTTGTTGGAGTTGGGCGATGGGGGAAAGACAACCCAAGGGTCGATGATGAGCGGGCGATTACGATCATACGGACCAATGGAAAACGCAAGTACATTTCCATCCAGGGAAAAGGCAGATGCGACGTGTTGCATGGTTCCACCCTGCTGAAAGCTGATAGGGGCATGGTCGATCACATCGCCCAGGCGCGAAACAAAACGCAGTCCTCCCTTTGAATCCGCCTCGGGCTTCAAATCGCCACTGTATTGGATGCGGATCAGGGAAGGATCAGCTCCTGGTGCAACATGATACGCGTACTTGTAACCCGAGTCGGGGTGAATCGTGTATTCGAGGTCGATACCGGGGTATAGGTTCCGGTAAACGAGTTTAGCGAATCCCCGCGCGCGATCGTAGTGAAGGTCGTTTGATCCCATCGCATAGTTGAAATAGTCGGGTCGTTCCCCCTCCACTATTATTTTAGTGTTGGGATTGCATCCTTTCCATTCCTGGTGTATCAACTCCGTCTGGATGGTCGGCTTTCGTGTCCGGTTGGCCTTCTTCTGAATATCCCCCAGCTCATCCTCTGCGAATTTTGCGGGATCCTTCTTATTTCGGATTTTTTCGTCTATACGGATAGTTATGCCGTTCTTCCTGAAATAAACCTGATAGGGCCCGTTGTCGATGGCATACAGGATTCGTCCTGCATCCACTTTGTCACGCCCGTCGAATTGTCCGACGTTTTCAATGAACGCTTTGGGGTATTCCGGTTTCGCCGTCCATCCACCTCCGTTGACACGAGAGAAGGCAGCTGTCAAAAGAAGTAAAACAGGAAAGACGCGGTTTATCTTCATCTGCTGACGGTGATAGGTGTTTTTATTTGCTCAACACCTTGAACTCGGTGCGGCGGTTGAGTTGTCGTCCCTCGGCAGTTGCGTTGGTGGCTATGGGCTGGGATTTGCCATAGCCTTTGGCGGTAAGGCGATCGGAAGAAATGCCCTTTTTGGTGAGGTAGTCCACGACCGATTGGGCGCGGGCCTGGGACAATCGGATGTTGTATTCCTCGCTACCCAAGCCGTCGGTATGGCTGGAAAGCTCGATGCTCATGGTGGGGTTCTTGTTCAGCAAATCGTTGAGACGATCCAATTCTGTTTTGGATTCGGAACGCAATGTGGATTTGTCGAAATCATAAAAAATATTGTTCAGGACGATCTTTGTTCCTACTTCGAGTTTCTTCAACGGGATGTCCTGCTCTTTCTCCGTGTAATTCGCTGTGTCCTCCATGGATACATTGATGGAATAAAACAAATACCCCTGTGCCTCCGCATTGATGCCGTAGTTCTTTCCTGCCGGAAGCGACACCAGGTATTCTCCGCTCGCACTGTTGGATGAGATTTCAGTGATCAATTGACCTGTCGCATTGTCGGTGATCTGCAGTTTTGCGCCCACAGGCTCCTTGGTTTTTTCGTCATAGACGATGCCTTTCAAAAGGGTGAGGCGTGGTCCTTTGTCAATCTTTGTAAAGACAATGCGATAAATATCCTCTTGTCCCGAACCTCCGGTCGTAGCCGAAGTCACATATCCGTTTCTGCCATTGGCTTCAAGCACAAAAAAGACGTCGTTGGCGACGCTGTTCAGCGGTGGTCCTAAATTTTCAGGTGCCGACCATGTACCGTTGCTCAGTACACTCTTGAAAACATCGTATCCTCCCATCGAACCCTGTCCCATGGAACTGAAGTACAAAGTCTGTCCGTCGGGATGCATGAAGACACCTTCTTCGTCAAATATGGTGTTGATGACAGATCCCAGATTGATAGCGGGACCCCAGGGTGCTCCCGGCTTTCGGGTACACATCCAGATATCGCGGCCACCTAGTCCGCTGTCACGCTTACTAACCAGGTAGATGGTGTTACCATCCGGGCTGTAGGCCGCAGACGACTCGTGGCTTGGTGTATTGATGGGTGAAGGCAACTTCTCGGCTTTCGACCATTCCGTTCCTTTCAACACCGATTCGTAAATATCACCATTGCCCTTGTCATCGTCACGGTAAAGCAGCATTTTTTGTCCGTCGTTGGACAAGGCTATGGCGCTGTTATTGCGTCCTTTCTCGTTGACGGTAATGGGCAGAGCCTCGGCCTTGCTCCAGGTTTCGGTGGCCTTGTCAAACCGGGTGAGGTAAATCCGTTCAGTAGCCTGTTCGCCCGATTTGATTTCCTTTTCTGTAAGGGGTCTCCGGGATGTAAACATCATCAACGCACCGTCGGCGGAGATCACCGGGGCGAAATCGCGGAAGGCCGAGTTGACATTCGGACCCAGGTTTTTCAGCTCGGTCTTGATCGAATCGTCTTGTGCAAAGAGTGGTTGGCTGATGAAGTGAAAAAAGAGGAAGAGAATCAGATTACGTGTGTGCATTGGTTTATGGTTGTTGTGTTTTTTTAATAACGACCTGTCGAGCCGGTCTTGTTGAACCGGGAAAGCATATAACGAATAGCGAGTTCTGTCCCTCCGCGACTCCTGCTGAAGCTGCGCAACGAGGAGATGTTGATGTCATAACTCAAACCGATTTCAAGTGCACCGAGCTCGATGGATGCCGACGGAATGATGGCGTCTTTCACCCGGTAAGCGGCACCTATGGATGCTGCTTTACCCTTGAGAAAACCGGTGTGGGTGGATTCCCTTTGAAATACCCGCCGAAGGCGAAGACCTATGGTGGTTTCGGTGAGTGGACCCTGTGACGCGAATAAGAGCTGAGGGCATAGGGCGAGTTCAGTGTTGGCGATGCCCAAAAGCGCATCGGCATAAAAAACCATACGTGGGTTCAATCGGTCCTCGTTTCCGTAAAAGGACTGATCGGGGCGATGAGGATGAAAAAGTGCCAGTCCGACCGTTGCTTGTCGCTGATCATTACCGGTCATGTATTTCTCTCCACGTCGATATTGCCAAACCAACCCCGCACCCATGTCTAGAAATGCCCGGCTTTCGTTTCCGTTGTTTAACCCTCCCGGCAGATTGGCATTGTAAGCGTTTCCATCGAATTGGCTGCCCCATTTCAAGTTGTTGGGATTCAGGCTGCGCTGCGCATACCCGAATTGAAGTCCGGCACCCAGGCTGCTGCGATCACTCACCGGAACATGGTATGCAATCGATGCATTGGCCTGCACATGGGAAAGGGCTTTGTCGTAAAATACATTGAGGCCGGCAGCGAGACGACCGCCCCGGTTCTTGGACTTGAAAAGAATTCCGTCTGCGGATGCTTGAAAGCTATTGAATGGTACGTCTACCGAACGCCATTGGTCTCGGTAATTGAGGATCAGTCGGGTTTGCCTTTCGGCACCGGCCAAAGCCGGATTATAAAGTAAAGGAGATTGATGGAATTGGGAAAAATGAAGGTCTTGTGCCGATAGTGCTCCACAGAGGAGGATGAGCAGCTGGGTGACGAGTGTCTTCTTCATGCAGTTGACAGACCTCTCCCAGTCTAAACCTGGGGACATCCGGAAACCGAAGATACCCGCATTAAAAAGTCGGGCGCAGCCCTGGATTACTTCGATATCAACATGCTTTTACACGGTGAGGAATGGTGCCCCTACCATTTTGCTTCGCTTCGGAACGGGGTTTTCATACCTGTGATGATGCGGTCAATGATGCCCTCCTCATACGTACCTTTTTCATCGTAATATCCCTCGATCACGGAAATGATCTGAAAAGAGATCTGGTGTTGCCATTTGGCATTGTGACGAAGGCTTTCGAGATAGGTTTCAAGGGGGCGGTTGGTTCCATCCATGGTAAAATCCGTGATGATGTATCGGTACTTGTTTTCTTTG
The DNA here is from genome assembly GCA_046049215.1 of Bacteroidota bacterium. Taxonomy (GTDB): domain Bacteria; phylum Bacteroidota; class Bacteroidia; order AKYH767-A; family OLB10; genus JAJTFW01. The sequence continues at coordinate 5,279 of JBJOER010000023.1, forward strand.
GCTTCAATGCTCACCTTGAATGTACATTTTCCCATTTTTTTGAAGCCGTTCACGGTGTTGCCCGCACTTAGCTCTACCGTTCGCTTAAAAGTCACCTTGCCCGAAGCGGAATCGTTGTACACCATTTGCTTCTCAGGTACAAGGCAGAGTGAGCGTGCTATGATTTCAGCTTTCTTAAACAAGTCTGTCTTCGAAGCAGTGGTGTCGCGGCTTTCCTGATAAATGAAGCGGCTGGTTTCCAAATCGAGTGGCAATTCGCAGTAATCGCAATAAGGTTTGATCACAGTCTGCCGGTATTTTTTGTTGAAGGTGTCGACCTGGGCCTGTACGGTGATGGATGCTGTTACGAGCAGGGTGAAGAATAAAGCGCACTTCATTTTCTTTTCAGTTTTAAAATTTCCATTGCCAACCCTTAGAACGATTTTTTTGTTCCGGGGTTGCTGGTGAAACGTGGAAAATGGACTGTATTTCGAATAATTATGGTCTACCCTTGATCTTCGACAGGTCAATTCCGGGAGGAAGCCCCTGTGGAAAACGGGCAAACATGTACAACTTGTTGTAATCGACATCCTCTTCCGTGTAGGTGAATCTGGACGAACCCGAAGTGGCAACGGAAATGGTGGTGATCAGGTTGATGGGTAATGTGATAAAGCCAATGACCCCCTGGGAAACGCTCAGAGCAACTGATAAGGGGATGAATCCGGCGTAACTCCTCGACTTTGCCGTATAAAGGTCGTATCGTTTAAATGAAGTGCGCTCGATACGAATGACCTTTCCGGATGTTTCTTCCAGCATATAAAGGCCCATGAACTGAACGGCTATCAATTCCCCTTGGGTCCACATTGTTCCCTTGGGATACCCGTAAATACGAATGACCGACCCGTATGGATCCATGCCGACCTCCTTGTCCATTGGAGCCTTTCTGGAAGTACTGCAGGATGAGAGTGTTGCCGCAACAAAAAGGCAAGCAGTGATGAATGTTCTTTCAGCGTTCATCGTGTAGGGTCTGGTCCGTTTCTATTCGGGAACTCCAAAAAGCCTCTTCCATGGTTCTTTCATACACTTTGTACAAGGCCGTTTGTCCGTTCAAATAAGCACGTGGTTGTTCAATCATCTTTCTCAACATCATCAGATCCTTGTCCTTCAACCACTCCTCACGCATCCATTCCAGATAGTATCCTTTGGCATAAAGAAATAGTTCATAGTCCCGGTCTTCCTCGGGCACTTCAAACCGGAGTTGGTATGCCGTGCCGGGCATCGATACCAGCAAACGGGTGGAGTCTTGCATCAGTGACAAGGCTTGTGGATCTGTTTTTCCGCGGCGCATGACGTTGTTCACGGTAAGAGTCAAGGGTTCTGCCGTTCCCTCAATCTCGGTCAATGCCACCCTGTCTATACGCCACAGGCCTTTATTCATCACCAGCCGGATGCGTATAGGTGAAGTTGCGGTGAGGTGTTTTAGAGGCAGCAGCTGTCGATTGATGGCGATGGGTCCGGTTTCGTAAAAACCTCCGCAGGAAATCCATGCTTTCGCGGCTTCGTCCCATTGAAAAACGTTGATGTCGCCCAGTTCTTTTTGAATACCGTTTTTGAGTTTGTCGTTGGTGGAGGGGTTCGTCTCAAGTTTTGCAAAATAGTCGCCGACCTCGTCCCCCATATACCCCATGGCATTGTAGATGAAATAGGTGGTCATCAGGGTCTGTCGGAAATCAACCACCAATCCGTATTGCTTTCCTATATCCTTCTGATCGAAAACAAGGTCGATACTCTCTCCGGTCACCAGGCGCTCCTGGTCAGCGGCAGAGAAGCGCTCTTGCTTGTCGTCTTTTTCCAAAAGAGTTTTGATGTCCCCCTCCGGGCCCATGGCTTGTTTTGGGGGACTCAATTTGCGACAACGGTAATAATTGTTGTTTCTGTCGTGAAGGATTTTCTCGTCTTTTTGAACCGGAAAGGCCACCAGCTTCACGTCGCGGATACAATGCGTCTCAAGCGCTTCGTTCTTCATGGTGATGTCCATGTGTGTATCGTTTGAACGGTGTCGACCCAGTGCGTCAAGGTCGCCGTATTCCAGGCTTGGGGCGATGGCGGTGGAAAAGCCTTCTGCTAGTGCATTGTGGACATTTCTATCCTTGCCCATGTAGAACGTAGGACAGGAACCAAAACAGGCCTTGGGGTTGATGAGGCAGATGGTAGTCAATCCCAGATTGATGCCCGTTACTATGGAAAGAGCTGAAATTCTGCTTTTATCCACCTTGTTAAGGTTGTCGTTGGTTTCAAAAACAGCGACGCTGTCGATCCGGATCCTTGCCATTCCTGAATCAATCCGGGTGCGGTTGAAGTCATAATGAGTGGCAAAGCCGATGACGTAATCCTGTCGTGAGTCGGTTGTCCAATCGGTTTGGAAAGCCCACACATCACCATTGCGCATATGGGCTTTTAGAAAAACTTGCTCCTGTAAATTTTGGGTGCTATGCAGGAATTTCATGTGGTCGGTATAGGTCGATCGGAAAAAAATAGTGTCGCAGGCGTACACCATGGTGATGGCCGATAGGATGAGAGCTATACCGATTGCCTTGTTCCTCAGATTTTTCATGCGAATAAAAGGTCATCAAATTTAAAAACCGCACAACTCTGGTTTTTTAGAACGAGATGATCATTATCATGCTTTTTGCATGAGTATGCTCACCGGATGAAACAAAGAGAGGATTAGTTCAATGACCAGTAGGCAGCATTGAGCGCTGTTGCAAAAGAAACCCAAAGGAGATAGGGTATGTTGATGATCGCTGCCGACGGAGAAAGTTTCCGGAAAAGTTGAATCATCCAGAGTATGGTGATCCAAAGTGCCGAGATCTCAATCAAGGCTATTCCCATGGCCTGCCACCTGAAGAAGATAAGACTCCAGAAAAAATTCAGGGTGAGTTGAATCAAGAACACACTTATGGCCTTGTTTCTTTGAGCACTTGCCGGTAAACTCCAGATGCGATAAAGCGACCATCCCATCAGCAGATAAAGCAGTGTCCAGACGGGGCCGAATACCCACGAAGGAGGATTGAAAGAAGGTTTATTCAACGTCAGATACCAGTCATTCACCGCTCCGGCGGTAAAAAAACCGGAAACACCGCCTACGACCAGAGGTAGCATTATGGCGATTATCGCTTTCAGGATACGCGGCATGTTTTTATGACTTGATGATCAACTGTGTTTACAGATATGGGGGTTAATCCATTTTTACACCTTCCATCTTCTTCACCTCTCCACGCTCGTAAGTGGTGGTCAGGACAAGTTGACCGTCTTCGTCCCACACTTTCCAATCGCCTTCTTTCAGTCCAAGGCGATACCGACGCTCCTCGCGCGGACTCCCGTCGGGGAAATAGTATTTGTGAACACCGTTTTCCTGTCCCTCGAAATATTCGCCTTCAAATGCCAGTTTACCGTTTGAATAATACTGCTTCCAGTCCCCGTCTTCAAGTCCGTTCACATAATTGCCTTGTGCTATATACTGTCCGTTCTTATACTTCCAGGGTCCTTCGCGTAAACCCTCGGTCATATTGCCTTCGGCAATGGTGTTCCCGGCCTCATCGTATTCCACCATTCGGCCATCCTCTTTTCCTTTCTTGTAGTTCTCTTCTCTTAAAATTTTTCCATCAGGATAGAACCAGGACCAGTTTCCTTCGGGTTTATTGGCCACATAAGCGCCCTGTTGCTGAAGACGGCTGTTGGGATAATAAAACGACCAAACCCCGCTGCGCTCTCCGTTCACATAGGTGCCTTCCATGCGTAGCTTTCCATCTTCATAAAAATACTTCCAGCTACCTTGCTGTCGGCCTTGGGGATCCACCGTGCCCCCTTCGGCAATAACACGATCCTTGTCGTAGAGCCGGCTTCCGGTGGTATTGCCTTTGTTATCGAACTCCCTATAGACACCTTCACGAAGCCCATTGATCAGGTTGACCGAACTTTTCGGGCGACCGTTGTTGTGATAATCACGCTTGATGTCGAGCTTGACATTGGCCAGTTCATCCTTAGAGAGTTCTCCGTTTTTCCAGATCTCCATTCGGATGACGATTCCCTCGGGACCCAACCATCTGAAAACCCCGTTCTTCTTGTCGTCTTTCCAGTAGCCGTCCTCTTTCACCACTCCACTGGGATAAAACTCCTTCCATGGGCCTTGTTTGAATCCGAATTTGTCTGTGCGGTTGATCTTCTCCTGTTTCACGAAAAAACCGCTTTTGTATGTCGTTAACGTGATGATCCTGCCGTCTTCGGCAAACTCCTTCGCGATTCCCTCTTCGACTCCGTTGTGTAAGGGGATCGTTTTTTCCAGAAAACCTTTTTCACTGTAGTA
>JBJOER010000024.1:0-6289 GCA_046049215.1 Bacteroidota bacterium
GTTCATGGGCATGAAGGTGAGCTGTCGTGTCGTATTGGCCGATGCAGCCGGTAGTGGCGTATTGGCGATCAGGGCGGTGGGGACGGTTGTAACGGGAGTGCCTGTGGGCGATCCCACCTGGAATTGCAGGATGGGGAAATTCGTTCCGTTAAGTACATTGGCGGAGTATCCCGGCAACACCTGCCCTGCACCCATGCCCGGCTGCAAGGCGCCGTAGATGGCATTGGGCAATTCGGCGGCGTAACTCAGCAGGTCGATGTTCTGTCCGTTCATGGTGCTGAAATCCACCAGTAACTCGGCCCGCTCTCCGGGAGCCAGGCGCAGGCGGGTGAGGGGTAAGGCTGCATTCAGCAACCCTCCGTCGGAACCGATCTGGAAAAAGCCGAGGTTGTTTTGCATGCCAATGTTATACACGCGTTCGGGGGAAGCATTCAGCACCCGGAAACGGACCACCTGGGCCGGCACTTGCAGGTAGGGATCGAGCGTGCCGTTCACCAGCATCACACTGTCGCTGTGATTGTCGATAAGGATCTGCTTGCTGGCGTCGAAGCACTTCGATTGCAAAACCAGCGGGAAATCGTCTACGCCATAGGTTCTTGGGAGATCGAGCGCAGCCTCTGCACTGTCGCGAACGATGATCAAACCCGCCGCACCCCGGGCGACCTGCAGGTTGGTTTTCATGTGTAGGTGAGGGTGGTACCAGTAGGTGGAAGCCTGGTCGCGGACTTTCCACGAAGGACTCCATGTGCTTCCGGGCAGGACGATGACGTGCGGCCCGCCGTCGTTTCGCGGAGACACATGCAGACCGTGCCAATGGAGAGTGGTGGTGTCGCCAAGCAGGTTAACGACGTTCATCCGGATCGAGTCACCGTGGTTCATGATCAATGTGGGACCCAGGTAATCGGCATTAACACCGAAAGTGGAAGTGGTGAAGCCCGGATAAAACACCTTGGTGGTGTCTTTCATCACCAGGTTGAATACTGATCCGGAAAGCGTGTCGGGAATGACGAGTTGATTCTGAGAAAACGCGGTGTGGTAATGGATTACAACGACAAGCAAAAACGGAAGTTTCTTCATGGTATTGGTAGAATTGAGCGCGATGAAATTAGACGGTTCATCGTTTCGCGGATGTAACAAGAGTCACAGAGCATGAAAGGGTAATCCAGGCAAATGGGGCCATACAATTGACTAATTTTGGCGGCATATAAGCGTCTTACATCAAAATGTAGGTGTATGAATGGGTGTGCTTCCACAGTCTATTTTTCTTATTAAGTATTTGATATTCAATAATAAACATAAAAAGGCGGATAGTTTTCCACGAAATCCGGTTGAAATTCAGTTGTTACTAATTTAAGTTAGTGCATAAATATGTGTAGGTTTACATCATGCTGTTGCAGGAAATCAGGCATAAAGCGATTCATACATCGTTGAGGGGGCTATATCTCTTCGCCGTGATATTCTGTTTTTCCGGCACGGTTGTGAAAGCGCAATTCATCCAGCAATTGCGACTGGATCCGGTTCAGCCTGTGGATAATGTACCTGTTAAGGTTATCGCCGATCTGTATTTTCCAAATTCAGGATGCCCTCTCGATAGCCTCTCCGTATCGCAACCCGCTTCAAATCGTTTTGTGGGATATGCTCTGCATTGCGTAGGCTTACTTACTACCATTTGCAATACATCCGATACGTTTGATCTTGGCGTACTTCCTGCAGGGAGTTACCGTTTCCTCTTGCAGGAGGAGTATGGGTGGTTACCTACCCCCTGTACAGCAGGAACACAACCTCCCGCCATCGACTCCATCGATTTCCAGGTGACCGTTTCCAGCGGAGTCTTCGAATATGCCAACCCATCGGTTGTGTTATATCCAAACCCCGCGCCCGACGGATTGTTCACGATCCGCATCGATCCTCAGCCTCAGGGAGCGGTTTGTCGTATCCTGGACATGGGTGGAAGACTTCTTCAAACGATTCCTGTTGATTCACCGACACCGCAAATCGATTTGACCGCTTGCGCCGACGGTTTCTACCTGCTTGAGTTGTGGCAGGGGGGAGAACCGCTGAGCCGCATGAAACTGGTGAAACAATAACCCTTTCCATACCCAAAAACGAAAATGATCCGCCATAAGATCCTTGATTCCACCAACCGCAATCTGCCGGGAGCCGAGTGGCTGCAGGTTTTGCAGATTCCGGCCATGCTCCTGGACAGGGATGGACGGATTCTCTATGCCAACCCGTTGACGGCCCGGTTGGCCGGCGACCTGCTGCCGTTGAAGGATCAGCGCTTTGAAGATGTGTTTGCCAGTGAGATCCCCTTCACTTCCAGATTGAAGTTATTGGATGCATCCCAGGAGCCCCTTCGTTTTTCGCTTTCCCTGCACATCATTCCGGTCGACCAATTCCAGTGCGTGTTGTCGGCTCACCACAACCAGAACGACACGGTTTATCTGTTGCAGATTCAATCCGATCTCGATCTCGAAAAGTCGAATTTCTATAAATCCATTCTCGAAAATATTCCCGCAGACGTAGCCGTACTCGACAAGGATCAGCGCTACCTCTATGTGAATCCCAGTGCCATTAGGGATCCTGAAATGCGTGCCTGGATGATCGGGAAGACCGATCTGGATTACGCACGATACCGCAACCTGCCTGAAACATTGGCGCTTTTGCGTCAGTCCAGATTTGGACAGATCCTCGAAGGTGGTATTGAAGAATACACGTTCGAAGAATCCATTGAACGGGACGCGACGCCACACAATTTCCTGCGCATGATGAAGGCGGTACGGAACGACAACGGTACGTTGCGCTATGCAGTAGGATACGGTGTGAATATCGACCAGCTTAAAGGTTATGAGAGTCGTATCCAGAACCAGGAAGTCGCCATCGAAGCTTCAACCGTGGGAATCGCCCTTTTGAACCCACAAGGCGAGTACACCTACCTGAACCGGGCGCATGTCACGATGTACGGTTTCCAGAAGCAGGAGCAGTTGTTGGGAAAGACCTGGCATGAGTTGTATAGTCCTGAAGAGATCAGACGGATCGAAGAGGATGTTTTCCCTCTTTATGGCCGCGACGGCAAATGGACCGGAGAAACGGTTGGAAGAAAGGTCGGCAGCGATGGTTTGCCCATCGTAACCGAACTCAATCTGACCGCTCTTCCCGACGGTGGAATGGTGTGCGTCTGCCGCGACATCAGCAAGCGCAAGCAAAACGAATTGGAGACCCAGCGTCTGGCCATCGTTGCTGCGAAGACCAACAACCTGGTTGTCATCAGCCGGCCCGATGCCAGCATCGAATGGGTGAATGAAGCCTTCGTTTACCAGACCGGTTTTCGCCTGGAGGATATATGCGGAAAACGGCCTGCCGAGTTCCTGATCGGAAGCGAAACTGACCCGGACACGGTCGCCCAGATCCGGGACTGTTTATCGTCATTACAGCCCTTCTCCGGCGAGGTTCTGCTTTACCATAAGAATGGGTCGAAAACCTGGTATTTCATGAATGCCACACCGGCCTGGGATAAAAAAAATCAGGTACAGAACTGGGTGGTGGTCTTAACCAACATTTCAATTTTAAAAGATGCGGAGGAACGTGTCCGCAAAGCCTTGCAAAAGGAAATGCAACTCGGCGAGCTCAAGTCGAAGTTCGTGAGCATGGCCTCGCATGAGTTCCGAACCCCGCTGGCAGGCATAGTCACCAGTATCGATCTTGTTCGGCTTATACTGGAAAAGGATGGTCAGCTGAATGATTCGGTTGAGCGGCATCTGGATAAGGCCATGGGCGAGATCTACAGGTTGACCCATCTGATGGATAACCTGTTGCTCAGCGGCAAAGTCGATCAGGGAAAGATCGCTTTCAAGCCCGTACGTCAGGACTTCAAGAAATTCCTGCAGGAGTACACAGATGAAGTGATGGTGATGTGGCCATCAAGAACGATTAAAATTGAGGTGGCTCAGGATGCTGTAGTGGCGGATTTCGACGACAAGCTGATGCGCCACGTCCTGTCGAACCTGCTTAGCAACGCTTTCAAATACTCACCTGCCAACACTCCGGTGCGGGTGAAATTGAAGTCCACCAAAACCAAGGTCTGCATCGATGTCATCGACCAGGGAATCGGTATACCGCGCCAGGAGATCAACCAGCTTTTCCAAAGCTTCTACAGGGCTTCGAACGCCGAACACATCGACGGTACAGGCATGGGCCTGGTGATAGTGCGTCAATTCGTTGAACTGCATGGCGGAACCGTCAAGATCAACAGTGAAGAAAACCACGGATGCAGCGTGGAGATCTGCATACCCTTGAAATCGACCAACTATGAATAAGATACTCATCATCGAAGACGAAGACATCCTCAGAAGGGATCTTCACGAAATGCTCTCCCTGGAAGGATTCCAGGTTCAATCGGCCTCCAACGGATTGGAAGGACTGGAGAAGGTACAAGGCGACTTGCCTGACCTTATCATCTGCGACATCCGCATGCCCGGCCTGGACGGTTACCAGGTGCTGAAAGCGGTCAGAGACCTGCCCAACGGCTATAAATCAGTTTTTATTTTTCTCACTGCCAAAGTTGAAACTGAGGATATCCGTACCGGAATGAATCTTGGAGCAGACGACTACCTGTTGAAACCGGTGACCCGCAAGGACTTGATGACCGCAGTGAAAGTAAGGCTCGCCCACCGTCAGCAGATGCTGGAAGCCCTCCGTAAGCAATCGGGAGAAGCTCCTGCCAGCCACAACGGTACCGAATTCGACGAAGAGTCGGTGAAATCCATGCTTGCCCAACTCTCAAAAACCGAGAAAAAGGTGTTTTTCTACGTGGCACAGGAAAAATCAACTGCCGAGATCGCCACCTTGCTCTACGTCAGCCCCAAAACCGTGGAGAACCATCGCCACAACATCTCCAAGAAGCTGAAGCTCAAAGGAGGCCACAGCGTATTGGCCCTCGCCCTGAAAACCAAGCCGATCCTCTCGAGGATACTTCCGAATTAAAGGGTTGTAAAGTTGTAGGTTGTATGTTGTATGTTGTATGTTCCGGATAACCGGTCCCTGATCTTGTATCTGGCCCCTGAGCTTGGTTTTGGTGCCTGAGCTTGTCGAAGGGCCGGTTAAATGTTGAAAAGTTGTCATTTTAACCTACAACAGACAACCTACAACCTACAACCTACAACAGACAACAGACAACCATTTTATGGGGGGCTTTGCGCCCGTTGCTTCCCGATACTTCGGGCCTTTGCGGTTAAGTTAAGGAATGTGACCCCTCTGTAAGAAATCAATCTTACCTGAAATTTACATCTACACGGTTTTGAACTATCCTGAATCCATGTTGTTAAACTAACCATGGAAGAAGTCATTCTCGTCGATTCCTCCGACACCCCCATCGGCACCATGGAAAAGCTGGAAGCCCATCGCCTGGGGGTTCTGCACCGGGCTTTTTCGGTAGTGTTGAGGAACAGCAAAGGGGAGATGCTTCTTCAAAAACGGGCCGACGAAAAGTACCATTCGGGGGGACTTTGGACCAACACCTGCTGCAGTCATCCCCTGCCCGGGGAGTCCGTTCCGGAGGCTGCTTCGCGCCGGTTGAAGCAGGAAATGGGCATTCATCTCAGCCCCGAAGAGCTGGAGCATCGTGGTTATTTTGTCTACAAAACGGCCTTCCCCAACGGCCTTACCGAGCACGAATTGGATCATTTGCTGGTAGGAACCTGGGAGTCGGATCCTGAACTAAATTCATCAGAAGCTTCTGATTTTAAATGGATTGATATATATGAATTAAAGAAAGAGATTAATATTAATCCCGACACCTTTACTTTCTGGTTCCGCGAAATGATCTCCCGTGATCTGATTTGATGTTGGATTCGAAGTACGTGTGGAGCCTGATTTGTTATGGATTTTGCGTTATGTGTTTTCCGTTAAATTTTAGCTTCGCTGACAAACCCAAACCAGAGCCTGCGCCACGGTTCGGGGCTGGACACCTGCCGCCCCTACGGGGCAGCGAAATTCTCTATAACTCCGCACCCTGAAGGGGTGCACTATTTGTAACCCATGACGGATCTCAAAGATCCGGGGGGGACGATTTTAATCCAATGCCCAAATTATAATTCCGGGGGGGGGTGACGGATATTGGATCTTCCGCGAATCAAATTCCGTTTTCCTGCCGCCCCTACGGGGCTAGACACCTGCCGCCCCTACGGGGCCAGACACCTGCCGCCCCTACGGGGCTAGACCCCTGCCGCCCCTACGGGGCTAAACACCTGCCGCCCCTACGGGGCTAGACCGCTGCCGCCCCTACGGGGCT